>JANLWX010000011.1:0-32619 GCA_031364845.1 Candidatus Eiseniibacteriota bacterium | reverse complement strand
GGAGAATTTGGCGAGGTTGGTCTTGAGCCAATCCTGCTCGCGGTTGCTCTCGGTGGTTTCGCGCAGGTTGGAAATCATCGTGTTGATGTTGTCCTTCATCTCGGCCACCTCGCCGCGGGTCTCCACCTGGATGGAGCGCGTGAGGTCGCCCTTGGTCACGGCGGTGGCGACGTCGGCGATGGCGCGGACCTGGCCGGTGAGGAGCGAGGCCATCGAGTTGACGTTGTCGGTGAGATCCTTCCAGGTACCGGCGGCGCCGGGCACCTGCGCCTGGCCGCCGAGCTTGCCTTCGGTGCCGACTTCGCGCGCCACACGCGTCACCTCCGAGGCGAACGCGCCGAGTTGGTCCACCATCGTATTGACGGTGTTCTTCAGCGCCAGGAGCTCGCCCTTCGCATCCACCGTGATCTTCTTCGACATATCGCCGCTCACAACCGCTGCCGTGATCACCGCGATCGCGCGGACTTGGGTGGTCAGGTTGGCGGCCATGAGGTTGACGTTGACGGTGAGGTCATTCCAAATGCCGGCCACACCCACGACCTGCGCCTGGCCGCCGAGCTTGCCTTCGGTGCCGACTTCGCGCGCCACGCGCGTCACTTCGGACGCGAACGATCGGAGCTGGTCGACCATCGTGTTGATCGTGTTCTTCAGCTCGAGGATCTCGCCTTTGACGTCGACCGTGACCTTCTTCGAAAGGTCTCCGTTCGCGACGGCGGTGGCGACTTCGGCGATGTTCCGCACCTGATCGGTCAGGTTGCCGGCCATCATGTTCACCGAGTCGGTGAGGTCCTTCCACGTGCCGGCGACGTCGCGAACCTGCGCCTGTCCGCCGAGCTTGCCCTGCGTGCCGACCTCGCGCGCGACGCGCGTCACTTCGGAGGCGAACGACCCGAGCTGCTGCACCATCTTGTTGACGGTCTTCGCGGTCCGAAGAAACTCGCCCTGCAGCGGGCGGTCGTCCACTTCGAGCGCCATCATCTGCGACAGGTCGCCCTTGGCGACGGCGCCGATGACGCGCGCGGTTTCGCTGGTCGGATGCACGAGGTCGTCGATGAGATCGTTCACCGATTCGACCGACTCGTGCCAGAAGCCCTTTACGTTTCCGATCGAGACGCGCTGGCGCAGCTTGCCTTCGCGGCCGACCGCCTGACGCAGCCGGGCGAGTTCGTCCGCCATGAGTTCGTTCATCTCGGCGACGTCTTCGAACGCGCTCACGACTTTGCCGGCGATACCCTTCCACTCCGCCGGCAGTCGGACGTCGCGCTGCCCCTTCTTGAGCGCCGTCAGGGCGCGCAAGAGCTCCGTCATCTGAGGTTCCTGAAGTGTCGTGGTCGTCATGGCGCCCTCGAGTATGGATCGACGCGGCCCTGCTCGTTCACGTGGGGATTCGGGCTAGGTTTTCCTAGAGTGCTCCGGTGCGAGGTCAGTGCTGAAGGGTTTACTGTGGAATCCTAGCGAACCCTTGGTTGCGCCGCCATAACAGACTCGCGTCGAGGGCTGTCCGGGCGGCGCGGGGCGCTGCCGTGCGCGGTCGCGCGTGTTGCAAAACGCAATGGGTCTGTTAGCGTCCGCTGGCGTTCGAATGCGCGTTCACGGGCCGCTCGCGGCCTCCGATTGCAAGGCAAACCTGCACACCGAGGGCAAGCGGAATGGCCAGGGAATATCAGATCGCCGTGATCGCCGGAGACGGGATCGGCCCGGAAGTGGTCCGCGAAGGACTGCGGGTGCTGGATCGCGTCGCGGCCCTCGAAGGGTTCCGCGTGCGGACGACCCCCTACCCGTTCGGGGCCGAGCACTACCTCGCGACCCGCGAGATCTTCCCCGAGGCCGCGTTCGAAGAGATCAAGCGGCACGACGCGATCCTGCTCGGGGCGATCGGCGATCCGCGAATCGAGATCGGGCTGCTCGAATTCGGAATCATCGCGAAGCTGCGGTTCGAGCTCGATCTGTTCGTCAATCTGCGGCCCGTGAAGCTCTACGCCGAGCATCTGTGCCCGCTCAAGGACGTCACGCCCGAACAGGTCGACTTCATCGTCGTGCGCGAGAACACCGAAGACGCCTACGCCGGCATGCGCGGCTTCTTCAAAAAAGGCACGCCCGACGAGGTCGCCACGCAGGAGATCATCTTCACGCGCAAGGGCGTCGAGCGTGTGATCCGCTACGCCTTCGAGCTGGCCCGCAAGCGGGGCCGCGCGAAGAAGCTGACGCTGATCGACAAGGCGAACGCGGTGCGCGCGATGGATCTGTGGACCCGCACGTTCGCCGAGGTCGGCGCCGAGTATCCGGACATCGCGCGCGAGCACAACTACATCGACGCCGCGTGCATGTACGTGGTCCGCGAGCCCGGGCAATACGACACCGTGGTCACGAGCAACATGTTCGGCGATATCTTCACCGACCTGTCCGCCATGATTCAGGGCGGGCTCGGTGTGGCGGCCTCGGGCAACATCCATCCGGGCAAGGTCAGCCTGTTCGAGCCGATCCACGGCTCCGCCCCCAAGTACGCCGGCAAGAACGTCGCGAACCCGATCGCCACCATCATGGCGATCCAGATGATGCTCGACTATCTCGGCGAGTCGAAGGGCGCGCAGCGGATCGAGGAAGCGGTGGCGGGCATTTTGCGCTCGAAACGACTGCCGTCACTCGGTACCGACTCAGGGCACTCGACCACGCAGATCGGCGACATGGTTCTGGGCGAATTGGAGCACGTGCCGGTCCCCCGCTGAGCCTAGCCGTCGCCCTCAGCCGGGGACAGAAAGCGTTCGACCCAGCGGAAGAACTCGAGCACGATCAGCGCGAGCACGGTGCCGATGAAGGCGAGCCAGTAGGCGTGCACGCCGACCGAGACGCCGATCGCCGCGACGATCCACACGCTCGCCGCCGTGGTGAGGCCGTGCACGTAGCCCTCGGTGCGCATGATGCTGCCGGCGCCGAGGAATCCCACGCCGGTGATCACGCCGTGGATGATGCGGGTCGGATCGAGATTCGGCCCGCCGATGTTCTCGACGGCATGGCGCGTGACGAGCACGAACATGGTCGAGCCGAGGCAGACGAGCGTGTGCGTCCTCAAGCCGGCCGGCTTGCGGCCGAGCTGGCGTTCCCATCCGACCATGGTTCCGAGCACCGTCGAAACCAGCATCGCGATCAGGTCCTGCATCATGAGTTGCCGACCTCCCTATCGGCGATCGCCGCGCGGCACGCGGCGGACCGCATCTACTTGCGCAGGAATCGCGCCGGCCGCTTCTCCAGGAACGCGTTCAGTCCTTCGTGCATGTCGTCGCTCGCGGCGAGGATACCGAACAGTCCGCTCTCGAGCCGCAACCCGGCATCGATCGGACCCTGAAGTCCGCGCTGAACCGCTTCCAGCACCGCCGACACCGCGAGCGGTCCGTTCTTGAGAATCGCCTGGGCGAGTTTCATCGCTTCGTCCTGCAGCTGCTCCTTCGGAACGACGCGGTTCACGAGCCCGATGCGCGCCGCTTCATCCGCTTTCACGCGGCCGCCCGACAACATCAGCTCGAGCGCGCGCCCGGTGCCGATCAGGCGCGGCAGCCGCTGGGTTCCACCGTATCCCGGAATGATTCCGAGGCTCACCTCGGGCAGCCCGAGCACCGCATTGTCGCTCGCGAGCCGCATGTGACACGCGAGCGCCAGCTCGCAGCCGCCGCCGAACGCATATCCGTTCACCGCCGCGATCACGGGCTTGGGCGAGCGCTCAAGCACATCGAGCACACTCTGGCCGAATCGCGAGATCTCCTCGGCCGCGGCGGGACCGAGCACCGCCAGCTCGTTGATGTCGGCGCCCGAGATGAAACTCTTCTCCCCCGCACCCGTCACGATCAGAGCGCCCTGCTCGTCGTCGTCGATAAACGCCCGGGCGGCATCGTCGATCTCGGCCAGCGTCTCGCGATTCAGCGCGTTCAGCACGTCGGGACGATGCACCTTGAGCACCGTGACGGCACCGGTGCGTTCGATCAGCAGGTTTTCGTAGGCTTTGAGGACAGGGGTCGTCATGGGCGGATCCGTCGCAGATAGGGGGCGGTCGAGACACTTACGATGGTCGCCGCCATCGCGAATGTTCCCGTTCGGCGGCGGAGCCGGGTAGTATACACGGGAACGTCGGCCCTACACTTCGGCCCGCCTACCGAAGCCGCTCTGCCGCGATTCGAACGAGGAACCGCCCCATGACCCTGAGCCCTGGAACCCGCGCGACGCCCGATCCGCAGCGACTGATGGCGGAGCTGGAGTTCCTGACGGAGCTCAGCATGATCGTCGCCTCGCACACCGAACTCCAGCCGATCCTCGACTGGATGGTGCAGAAGACCACCGCGATGTTCTCCGCCGACGAAGGCAGCATCAAGCTGCTCGGACCGGAATTGTCGGAGCCGACCGTGAAGACGCTGGTCGCCAAGCGCGACCCGGGAGTCGGTTCGGGCTCGTGGCCGGCAACCGTGTCGATGAACGTGATGGGCTTTCTCATGGCGAAGAACGAGCCGCTCGCCACGCCCGACCTCACGTCCGATCCGCGCTTCCCCGGACTCAAAGGCGTGGACACGCGCCTGCGCGCCGTGCTCGCGGTTCCGCTCAAGGTCGAGAACCGCTTTACCGGCATGCTCGCGATCACCCACGCCACACCGGGACGGGTGTGGGCGCCCGAGGACATCCAGCTGCTCACGATCGTCGCCTCGAACTCCGCGGGAGTGATCGAACAGGCGCGGCTGCGCGTCGAAGCGCGCGAACGTCAGCGGCTGACGGAGGAGGCGGAGAAACTGCAGCGGGAGCTGAACCTCGCGCGCGAGATCCAGATGACACTCGTGCCTTCGCGCCCGCTGCGCTCGGGCGCGTGGGAGGCGATGGGCCAGGTTGTTCCGGCGCGCGAAGTCGGCGGCGACGCATTCGACTACTTCCTGCTCGGCCACTCGCGGCTGGGTGTCGCGATCGCCGACGTGTCGGGCAAGGGCATCCCCGCCGCACTGCTGATGTCCAACGTACAGGCATCGACGCGGGCGTACTGCGACGGGCGCAGCCGGATCACCGAGGCGATGCGCATGATCAACGTCAGCGTCGCGCGTGCGGCATCGAGTGGCAAGTTCATCACGTTCTTCTACGCAGAGCTGGATCTCGAGCGCGGGCGCCTGTTCTACTCGAACGCCGGACACAACTATCCGCTGCTGCGGCGCCGCGACGGAACACTCATCGAACTGCGCGAGGGCGGACTTCCGCTCGGAATCCTCGACAACTCGGAGTACGCGATGGGCGAGGAATCGTTCTCGCCCGGCGACGCGCTGCTGCTCTACAGTGACGGAATCTCTGAGGCGCTGGATCTCAGGAACAACGAGTACAGCGAGGACCGGCTCAAGGCGCTGTGGGCGGCGACCTCCTCACCCGATCCGGCGACCACGATCGCTGCGGTGATGTCCGATGTCGTGAACTTCCGCGGCCGTGCCGTGCAGAGCGACGACATGACGGTCGTCGTCGTTTCCGAGCACAGCGGAGAATGAGCCCGCGGCGGCGCCGCGGCGCGCTTTCCTTTCTCAAGGCATTCGTGCTCGGCGCGTTCGCCGTGGTCGTGCTGCTCGGGCTGATCGCGGTGATCCGCATCCAGACGTTTCCGGTCGGCGCCCTCGCGCGTAGCGCCCCCGAGCGCACCGCCATGATGAAGCAGCGCGAACGCGAGGCCCGCAAGGCGGGGAAAGCGTTGCGAATTGATCAGCGGTGGGTTCCCTACACCCGCGTCTCGCCGACGCTGCGCCGGGCGATCCTCATCGCGGAGGACGACAAGTTCTTCAGCCACGAGGGGCTCGACTGGGACGAGATCCAGGCGTCCGCGCGCAAGAATCTCGAGGAGCGCAAGGTGGTTCGCGGCGGCAGCACCGTGACCCAGCAGCTCGCGAAGAATCTGTTCCTCGGCGACGCCCGCACGCTGACCCGCAAGTTCGAGGAAGCGTTCCTCGCGATCCGTCTCGAGCGGGCACTTCCGAAGCGGCGCATCTTCGAGCTGTATCTGAACCTGATCGAATGGGGCGACGGCATCTTCGGCGCCGAAGCGGCGGCGCGGCGATACTTCGGCGTTTCCGCGGCCGGATTGAACGAGCGCCAGGCGGTGCTGCTCGCCGCGGTCATCATCAACCCGCGGCGGTTTTCGGTTCTCCAGCCGAACCGGCGCATCGAGCGGCGGGTGCGGCTCATCGCCTCGCGCATGCGCCGGCGCGGGTTCCTCACGCCGGATCAATACGCCGCGGCGATCGGATCCAGAGCCGAGCCGCCCAAGCAGTCGCTCACCGACTGGTTCTTCGGAGGCGGAGATCCGAAGCCTGCGCAGACGCCTGCGCTCGAGACTCCATCGGAAGATCCGGTTCCGATCGAGCCTTCCGCTCCCGACTCTGCGGCGCCGGACTCCACTCCCAGAAGCCCGACGGGTGCCGAGACTTCCGAATCGTGGGGCACCCGGCGCACACCGCTCGAGCGGTTGCCGCGCGAGTTGCGCGCGGGCGAAGTGGTGGAAATCCGCTGGGAGTCGCCGCCCGCCGATGTCGAAGAGATGGAGTTGTTGCTGTCGATCGACGACGGCAGGCATTTCACGTTGCGCATTTCCCCGGAGATCGATCCGGGAACGCGGCGCTTCCGGTGGCGTGTGCCGAACCTCGGGACCGAAACGGCGCGCATCGCGATGCGAGTCGGGCGCGAAGCGCGGCGCGAGCGCGAAACCGAACGTTCCGTCCCGAACGCTGGAACCCGGGACGACGGGGCCGGTGCCGCGCGCGGCCGATATCATGAAGAGCCCGCCGGGCGCGGCCGGCGAGAAGAGTCCGCCCGGCGCGAGCATCCATCGCGGCACGACGAAGTGATGCTCGCGCCTTCGGTCGCCTTCCGGATCGTCGCCGATCCTGCGGCCCCGCCCGCGCGATTCGCGCTGCGTGAGGGTTGGACGTGGGTCGGCGACGAATCCGAGCCTGCGGCGCCGGCAGCGGTGGCACTGAGCCGTCCCGCCGCCGAATGGGTGGTCGCGCGCGACGGCGAAACCGCCGAGTCGCCCCCGCGCGCGCCGCTCATGGTGAGTCCCGTGGCCCCCGGCCCGCGACTGCACTCGTCACACGCGCGCGCGTCGCGCCGTCGCGCGCTTCTCCTCCGGATCCCGCTGCGTTTCGTGCCTCTGAGGAACTGATCCTCCTGCTTCATCCCATCACATCATGAGCCCGACGCGGATGCGACCCGATTGCGGATCGCGACTTCGCCGCGGCTCGTGATTTCCACGCCCGTGAGCCCGGCGCATCTCCGCGCGGAACTCCGCCGGCGTGACTTCTTCATGGGAGGAGCAGTTCCATGCTTTCAATATTGACCGCGCTCGCCGTTCTGGCGGGCGCGACACCCGACACCCTCATCGTTCCCGTGCCGGAGGTGGTCGTCACCGGCAGCCGGGTCGCTGAGCCTCTGGCCCGAACTCCCGCGGCAATCACCGTCGTGCCGGGGTCGGCCTTCGAGTCGACGCGCTCGATCAGCCTGAAGGACGCGCTCAGCGGCGTACCCGGCGTTTTCGTCCAGAGCCGCAGTGGCGCGCAGGACGTGCGCATCACGATTCGCGGCTACGGAGCGCGCGGCAACGGCGAGCGCTCGAACGCCGGCAACACGCGCGGCATTCGCGTGCTGAGCGACGGGATCCCGATCACCGAGCCCGACGGTCGCACGTCGCTCGACCTCGCGGATCTGGCGAGCATCGATCGCATCGAGGTCCTGCGCAGCAACGTGTCATCGCTCTATGGCAACGCTTCGGGCGGCGTCGTGAACCTCCGCACGAATCTCGACTTCGAGCGCCCGTACCTCTCGTACGGCCAGCGCGTCGGTGAGTTCGGATTTCACCGCGAGCAGGGCGCCACAGGGTTCGCGATCGGCTCGGCGCGCGGGCTCGCCGTGATCTCGAACACCACGTTCGAAGGCTGGCGCGATCACAGCTCCAGCACCACGGCTCAGGCGCGCGTGCGGCTCAACGTTCCGATCGAGCCTCGCACGCGACTCGGTGTGCTTCTCGATGCGGTCAGCGATCTCAATCGCTTCCCGGGCGCGCTGACGGCGGCACAGCTCGACTCCGCCCCGCAGCAGGCCAATCCGCGCTTCGTGAGCCGCGACGAACGGCGCAGGAATCGCGTCGGCCGGCTCGGGCTCACGCTCGATCGCGTATGGAGCGACGCGAGCGCGCTCACGCTCGCGACGTTCGTGGAGCCCAAGGTGCTGCAGCGCTCGGAGCGCAACCGGTTCCGGGACTTCACGCGCGTTCACTTCGGTGGCAGTGCGGTGTGGAGCGGAGTGGCGCAACCCACCCCCACGCTCGAGATGCGCACGCGTGTGGGCGCCGACGAAGCGACTCAGGACGGCGCGATCCTGTTCTACAACGTCGCGGCCGGCGGCACGCGCAGCGACGTGCTGTTCGCCAACAAGCGCGAAGGCGCCAACAGCGCCGGCGCGTTCGTCGAGGAGGAGTTGACGTGGAACGACCGCTGGTCGGCGCGCGTCGCGCTGCGCTACGACAACCTGCTGTACATCTCGGAGGACTTCATCAATCCGGTGCTGGACGCCAGCAAGCGCTTCACCAAGGTGACTCCGAAGGGATCGGTGTCGTGGCACAACGACCGGCACACGATCTTCGCGGCACTCGGGGGCGGCGTCGAGGCGCCGGCGTTCAACGAGATCGATCCGCCGCCGCCGTTCGACACGCTCACGTCGCTCAATCCGTTCCTCGAAGCGGTCGAGTCGACCACTTACGAGCTCGGTGCGCGCGGCTCGGCTCAGGCGCCGGGCGGAACCACGTTGCGCTACGACGCGGCGGTCTACCAGATCGATGTCCGCAACGATCTGGTGCCGTTCAACGGCGGCGCGTACTTCCTGACGTCGGGCAAGTCGCGGCGCCGCGGCTTCGAACTCGGTCTCGACTGGCTGCCGGTTCCGGCGGTGACGATCGGCGGGGCGCTCACGCTCTCCGACAACACCTATCTCGAGTACCCCGGTGATCTCGGCGACTTCGCGAATCGAGAGATCGCGGGCCTGCCGAAGACGATCGCAAGCGCGCACGCCGGCTGGATGTCACCGTGGGGCATCGGCGCCGATGTCGGTGTCGAATCGATCGGCAAGTACTTCGCCGACGACGCGAACTCGGCCGGAGGCGAGGTCGACGCGGTGACGCTGGTGTCGGCAACCGCGCGATGGAAGAAGGCATTCGGCGAGCACTCGTTGAGCGCGTTCGTCACCGGCACGAACCTGACAGACGAAAACTACGTCGCTTCGGTGTTCATCAACGGCATCAACGGCGAGTTCTTCGAACCCGGTCTCCCGCGCAGCGTGAGTGCCGGTGCTCAGCTGACCTGGCGGTAAGCGTCGCGGGGGCCGACATCGCGCCGGCCCCCGCTCGTTTCGCCTTCAAGCCGCGTAGGCATCCGCGGGCGCTCAGCCGGGAAGCGACTCCTTCACCAGCTTGGAGACCGCCGAACCCTCGGCGCGCCCCTTGACCTGCGCCATCACGGCCGCGATCACCTTGCCCATGTCCTTCCCGGTGGTCGCCCCGGTCGAGGCCACCGCGGCGCGCACGATCTCGCGCAGCTCTTCGTCGGACACCGGCTGCGGGAGAAAGCGCATCGTGACCGCGATCTCGGCTTCTTCCTTCTCGACCACGTCCTCGCGCCCGTGCTTGCGGAACTCGGTGATGGTCTCGCGCCGCTTCTTCACGTAGCGCTGGAGAACTTCGATCTCTTCGTCCGCCGAGAGCACGGCATCCTTCGGCTTCTTGGTCTTGGCCTCCATGAGGGCGGTCTTGAGCATGCGCAGCGTGCTCAAGGTATCCACGTTCTTGGACTTCATGGCGGCGACCATTTCGGTCTGAATGCGGGCGCTGATGGTTTCGTCGGTCATGCGGTGGCTTTCGATGGAGGACTGCTCGTATGCTCGGGCCATGCGAATCTGGAAACGGGACACTACCACGCCCGCGAGCGGCCCTGCAGTCGCGCTCGCCCCTCGGGCCGGAGCGCGCGCTGCCGCAAAGCCGTCGCAATTGAGCATGCCCGGGATCGGCCGTTTGTTCGTGGCGGCTCTGATCGCGCTGGCGACGGCCGGATGTTCCATCGAACGCCTCGACAACGGCGTTCCCTCGAACGTCGCGTCGACCTCGACACCGCGCTTCCTAGCGCTCGGCGATTCCTACACGATCGGTGAATCCGTCGCTCCCGAATCGCGCTGGCCGGTCCAGCTCGCGGCGCGTTTGCGCGCGGAAGGGGTGTCTGTCTCCGAGCCCGTGATCATTGCGCGCACCGGCTGGACGACGGCGGAACTCGACGCGGGGATCGATTCCGCGAAGGCCCAGGGCAGCTACGAACTCGTCTCCCTGCTGGTGGGCGTCAACGATCAGTACCGCGGCGGCGAGGCCGAAACCTATCGCGGCGCATTCCGCAGCCTGCTGCACCGCGCAATCGACTTTGCCGGCGATCGTCCAGCGCGCGTGGTCGTGGTTTCGATACCCGATTGGGGCGTCACTCCGTTTGCCGCGTCCCGTGATCGCGCCGCGATCGCGAGGGCGATCGACGCGTTCAATACCGTGAATCGGGAAGAGGCGGCTGAGGCAGGCGTTCGTTACGTGGACATCACGGCCATCTCGCGGCGTGCTTCCACCGAGGCAACGCTGGTGGCGCCCGACGGCCTGCATCCCTCGGCCGCGATGTACTCCGAGTGGGTGAACGCCGTCCTCCCGGAAGCGCGTGCCGCGCTCGCGTCCTTGGTGACGCGTTAGCCGATCCGCGCGATCGCGGCTCGACAAACCGACAGCAGCGAACGGTGGCACAAGAACACGCCACGGGCCCGACCGAAGGTCGGACCCGTGCAGGGCGAAGCCGATTCCGCCGATTCGACTCGCCGCGTGTCCGCGCTGACGTCAGCTGGGCAGCACGACCCGGTCGATCACGTGAATGACGCCGTTCGACTGGATCACATCGTAGGTCGAGATGTGGGCGATGGCGCCCTTCTCATCTTTGAGCACGATGTTCGACGGCCCGTTCATCATCACCCATAGCCGGCCGCCGTTCACCGTCTTCAACTCCGCCGTGCCGTTGCCCGCCTTGATCATCTTGCGCAATCCACCCGCCGTCATACGCCCAGCCACGACGTGATAGGTCAGCACACTGGCGAGCTTCGCCTTGTTCTCAGGCTTGAGCAGAGTCTCGACCGTGCCGTCGGGGAGGTTTTCGAACGCGTCGTTCGTCGGCGCGAACACCGTGAACGGGCCCGCGGTCTTGAGGGTCGCGACCAGGTCCGCCGCCTTCACCGCGGCCACGAGCGTCGTGTGGTCGGCGGACTTGACGGCGTTGTCGACGATGTCCTTCGTGGCGAACATCGCCTCGCCCCCGACCTGCACTTCCTTGGAGTCCTTCATCATGCCCGCGGTGGCGATCCCGGAGCCGGCGACTCCGAGCGCCAACAGGAGTGTGAACGTCGTGTTCTTCATCGTGCTGCCTCCAAAAGTGAGGGGTGATGTGAAGCCTCTAGCGGCGTCCGCCATCGGACTGTGGGTTCACATCGCCGCTACGGTCCCACCGGCCCGTCGGATGAGCCTGGCCGCAGGTCATGAGGTTTGACGAAGACGGGACGGTAATGCGGCTTTCCGCACATCCCACGGTGCGTCATGCTTCGTATGTAGGGTGCGAGGCCGAACGGGAACATCGAACCGGCGAAGCAATGCACCGGACGGAGGATTCAAATGCGGCACGATTCCATCGCATGGGCGGTGTTGTTGACCATCGCAACGCTGTCACTGGCGGCGGCGCTTCCGGCTGCCGCCGGCAAGCCCGCGCGCAGGAGCACGGTCATGGTGAAGAGGATCGAGAAGTCCGAGAGCGAGTGGAAGGCACTGCTCGAACCCGAGCGATATCGCGTGCTTCGCGCGAACGGAACCGAGCCGGCGTTCACCGGTGCCTACTGGGACAACCACGCCGCAGGTGTCTACAAGTGCGCTGCGTGCGGACTCGAGTTGTTCGGCTCCGATGAGAAGTTCGATTCCGGCACCGGATGGCCGAGCTTCTGGGCGCCGGCGGCCAAGGGACACGTGACCGAGACCTCGGACCGCACACTCGGCATGCTGCGCACCGAAGTCGAGTGCGCGCGCTGTGACGGGCATCTCGGTCATCTGTTCGACGACGGCCCGCAGCCGACCGGGATGCGCTACTGCATCAACTCGGCGTCGCTGACGTTCGAGGCGGCGAAGAAGAAGTAGCCGGTAACGTTCGCCGCCCAGCGAAACGGGGGATGCGAAAAACCGGGCGTGGTCCTTCGACCGCGCCCGGTTCCATTTTCACGGCAATGTTGCTCTACGGCTGAACGTCCTGTCCCCACAGATCGCGAAACGTCACCGATCCCTCGTTGAGCGCGCGCAGCCCCGGCTCGATCTCCTTGCGGTCGCCGACGACGACGATCGCGAAGTGATCCGGATCGACGTACTTCTTCGCCACCCGCTGAACGTCGGCCGGTGTGACCTTGAGAATCCGGTCCATGAACGTCGCGTACTCGTCGAACGGCAGGTCGTTGGCGATCAGATCCAGGTACTGGACCGCGGCGTCCGCCGTCGCTTCGAAATCGCCCGGGAAACCGAGGGCGATGTAGGCCTTCGCCTTCTCGACTTCGGCTGCCGGCACTTCCTTCTCGCGCATGCCGCGCAGTTCCTTCATGAACTCGATGACCGAACTGTCGGTCTTCGCGGTCACGACCGAAGCGGTCGCGACGAACGGACCGGCCTCACGGCGCATGTCGAACTGCGAGCGGGCGCCATAGGTGTAGCCGCGCGTCTCGCGCAGATTGTTGTTGAGGCGCGACGTGAATGAACCGCCGAGGATCGTGTTCATCACGCGCACCGCGATGTAGTCCGGATTGGAGCGCGCGATCCCCACGTGGCCGATACGGATCACCGTCTGCGCGGCGCCGGGCTTGTCGACGACGTAGAACGTGCGCGGTGCCGCGGCCGGTGCGGTCAGCGATGCAAGCGCCGGAATGTCACCCGACTTCCACGCGCCGAAGCGGGACTCGGCGAACTGCTTCGCCTCGGCCAGCGTGACGTCGCCCACGATCAGCATGCGGGCATTGTTCGGGCGGTAGTACGTGCCGTAGAACTCGAGCACCCGATCGCGCGTGAGCTTCGCCGTCGAAGCCTCGTTGCCGCCGAGCGGCCGACCGTAGGGATGCGTGGCACCGTAGACGATCGCGTTGAAGGCGATCGGCGCCATCTGCGTGGGCTGATCGCGCAGCTGGAGCAGCGCGTTCTGCCGCAGCTCGCGCTGGCGGACGACTTCGGAATCCGCGAACACCGGGCGCAGCACGATGTCCGCCATCAGATCGAGGGCGGGACCGAGGCGCGGCTTGATGCAGTGCAGGTTCACGGTCGTGTTCTCGGAGCCGGCACCGGCACCGAGCGTGGCGCCCAGGAACGCGGTCTCCTCGGCGATCGCGAGCGCGTCGCGCGAGCCCGCGCCCTCATCGAGCATGTTCGCGACGAACGTGGCGAGTCCCGGCAGGTCGGCCGGATCGCGCACCGCCCCCGCGCGCAGCAGCAGCGTCACGTCGACGACCGGAACTTCGTGCATCTCGACGACCGCGACCTCGAGTCCGTTCGCGAGCTTCACGGTCTGGATCTTCGGCAGCTTGAGCGCGGGCGTGGCTCCGAGCGCCGGAGGCTTGGTGCGATCGAACGCTGCGGTCTTGGTGGCGGTCTTCTTCATGGAGTCCTTTCCCGCCGCGAGCACGCCCGCCGGCCATGCGAGCAGCGCGCACGCCGTGAGCGCGAACAGCGCCGGCATCGTCTTTCCGAACGCGAGTCGCGGGCTCATGGCTGCACTCCCTGCGTGGCGGCGAGTTTGGTCTGGCCCTGCGGGACGACGCTCAGCACGATGCGCTTGGGCTGGGCGAGATATTTCTGCGTCACGCGCTGAACGTCGGCGGCGGTCACGTTGCGATAACGGTTGAGATCCGCCTCGAACGAATCCGGCTCGCCAGCAAAGTAATTGTAGTAGTTCAACTGATTGCCTTTGCCCGAGAATCCGCCGACCTGCTCCATCGCGCCGATGAACTGGGCCTCGGTGGAATTCCGCACGCGGTCCAACTCGCGGGCGGTCGGGCCGGATTCGGCGAGCTTCTTCACTTCCTCGTCGATCACGCGCTGCACTTCGTCGAGCGTATGGCCCGGACGCGCGGTCGAGAAGATCACGAACTTGCCGTCGAGCCGTCCGGCGTCCTGATAGGCCGCGACCTGGTTTGCGATCTGCATCTCGTAGACGAGCCGCTTGTAGAGACGCGACGACTTGCCGCCCGCGAGCACGTCTGCCATCACCTGAAGAGCCGCGTCATCGGTGCCCCACGACTTCTGCGAATGCCACGCGTTGTAGACGCGCGGAACCTGCACACGATCCTCGAGCGTGTGGAAGATGTCGGCCGGCAGCGTGAATGCCGGTGCGGTCGGACGCGCGATGTCCTGGCCGCGCGGAACATCGGCGAAGTACTGCTCGACCGCTTTGCGGATCTCGGCCGGCTTGATGTCGCCCGCGATGCACATGGTGGCGTTGTTCGGCGCGTAGTACTTCTTGAAGAACTCCTTCACGTCGTCGATCGTCGCCGCCGACAGATCGTTCATCGATCCGATCACCGGCCAGTGATACGGATGCTCGGCCGGATAGAGCCGGCTCAGGATGTTCTCCTCCGCAAGACCGTACGGCTGGTTCTCGTACGACTGGCGGCGCTCGTTCTGGACGACACCGCGCTGGAGATCGACCTTGTCCGGCGTGATCTCGGGAAGCAGATAGCCCATGCGGTCAGAATCCAGCCACAGCATGAGCGGCAGCGCGTTGGCGGGACCGTCTTCGTAGTAGTTTGTGCGGTCTTCGGTGGTCGATCCGTTGTTGGTGGCGCCCGCCGCTTCGAGCAGCCGGTCGAAGTCACCGGTCGGCACGTGCTGCGAACCCATGAACATGATGTGCTCGAACAGATGCGCGAACCCGGTGCGGCCCGGCTTCTCGTCACCCGAGCCGACGTGGTACCAGGTGTTGACCGTGACGACCGGAACCGAGTGGTCTTCATGGAGGATCACCTTGAGTCCGTTGTCGAGCGTGAACGTCTGGTAGGGAACCTTCAAGGCTTCGGCCTCCGCGCCGTGGGGTCCGAACGCGAGCAACGCCGCGAGCCCCGTCCCCCACGCCGCAACGTGACGGAGTGTCTGTGTGCGATGTGCTTCCATGTTTCCTCCGGTAATGGCGGGCTCCGGCATCGGGAGCGTCTCCCGGACCCTGGGCGGCGCGGGAAGAATAGCGGAAGCCCGGCAACGCTGCTCACCCATCGCCGTGGTTTCGATCGGGAGCGGAGGAAATGCGCCCCAACGCGCCGTGGACGATGCCCGCGGGCGCGGGGCTGCGTTCTTGACCCTTGGCGGCGAATCCGGTTCCATGCGGCGGTCCGCATCATCCGCTTCGCCCCGTGGAGGCCTCGCCCCGTGAACCGTGAGCAGCGTCTCTCAGAGCTCGCCCGCCGCCGTGAAGAGTCGCTGGCCGGCGGCGGACCGGAACGCACCGCCAAGCTTCACGCGAAAGGCTGCCTCACCGCGCGCGAACGCCTCGATCTGTTGCTCGATCCGGGCTCGTTCTCCGAGGTCGGCGCGTTCGTCACCCATCGCTCGGTTGATTTCGGCATGGAGAAGAAGCGCATCACCGGCGATGGCGTGGTCGCCGGCTGGGGCACCGTCGACGGACGCGTGATCTACTGCTTCGCTCAGGATTTCACCGTGTTCGGCGGCACCATGAGCGAGGCGAACGCGAAGAAGATCTGCACGATCATGGACCTCGCGATGGACAACGGTGCGCCGGTCATCGGCCTCAACGACTCGGGCGGCGCACGCATCCAGGAAGGCGTCGTCTCACTCGGCGCCTACGCCGACATCTTCCTGCGCAACACGCTGTCTTCCGGCGTCGTGCCGCAGATCTCGGCGATCATGGGCCCGTGCGCGGGAGGTGCCGTCTACTCGCCCGCGATCACCGACTTCACGATCATGGTCGAAGGCACGAGCCACATGTTCGTGACCGGACCCGAGGTGATCAAGGCGGTGACGGCCGAGGACGTTTCGATGGAGGAACTCGGCGGTGCGATGACGCACAACTCGAAGAGCGGCGTCGCCCATTTCGCCGCGCGCGACGACGCCGACGCAATCCGCACTGTGCGACGCCTGCTGTCGTTCATGCCGCAGAATTGCATGGAAGAGCCGCCGCGGCGCGCGTGCACCGATCCCCCCGAGCGGCGCGATGCGGAACTCGCCACGATCGTGCCCGAGTCGTCCGACCGCTCGTACGACATGAAGGACCTCGTGCGCCGCGTTGTCGACGACGGCGACTTCTTCGAAGTCCACGAGCACTTCGCGGGCAACATCATCGTCGGTTTCGCGCGCATGAACGGCCGTCCGGTCGGCATCGTCGGCAATCAGCCCAAGGTGCTCGCCGGCGTGCTCGACATCGACTCATCGGTGAAGGCCGCGCGATTCGTCCGGTTCTGCGACGCCTTCAACGTTCCCCTCATCACGTTCGAGGACGTGCCCGGCTTCCTGCCCGGCACGCGCCAGGAGTGGGGCGGCATCATCCGTCACGGCGCGAAGCTGCTGTATGCCTACTGCGAAGCGACGGTTCCGAAGCTCACGGTCGTCGTGCGCAAGGCGTACGGCGGCGCGTACGACGTCATGTCGAGCAAGCACATCCGCGGCGACTACAACGTCGCATGGCCGAGCGCCGAGATGGCCGTGATGGGCGCCGACGGCGCGGTGAACATCCTCTACCGCGAGGAGCTGGCGAAGGCGAAGGACCCGGTGGCGGAGCGCAAGCGCCTGATCGCCGAGTACAACGACAAGTTCGCGAGCCCGTGGGTGGCCGCCGAGCTCGGGTATCTCGACGACGTGATCGAGCCCGCCGACACGCGACCGAAGCTGATCGCCGCACTCGAGATGCTGCGGAACAAGCGCCAGACGCTGCCCTTCAAGAAGCACGGCAACCCGCCGCTGTGAGACCGCGACTGCGTGCCGCCCAGCGGCACGCAGTCTCTCTAACGGATGACGCACACCCTCAAAGTGCTGGTTCGCCCGCCCGCCTCCGCGCGCACGAAATAGACACCGGACGGCAACGATGCCCGGTCAGCCAATTCGATCGAATGCGATCCCGCAGGCAGGGACAATCGCTTGCTCATGACCCTCCTGCCGCCGACATCGAAGAGACCGAGATCGATGTCGTCTCCGCGGGCCAAGGCAAGGGAAATTCGAAGCGCGCCCACCACGGGATGGGGCTTTGGCGGATACAGGGCGATACTGCCTGATACAGGGTCCTTCTCGTCTGGGACGTGCAGCGGCATGTTGCCGACATTCATGAAGGTCCCGAAGCGGTACGGGAGGTTGATCTGGTTCGTGGTCACGATATCGGAGCGGCCATCACCGTCGACATCGACGATCCCGAATGAACTGGGTTGGGGTCCATATTCATTCTCGGGAACGAGGTGGCCATCTCCGGTTCCCAGGTAGACCTTGACCACGAAGTAGCTCTTGATGACGACATCGAGCTTGCCGTCGTTGTTGACGTCGGCAACTTTACCATCCGAAAAATGTTCGCCGACCGCGACCGAGTCGATCGGAGTACCGAACCCCGAGCTGCTGCCCGGAATGACGAACAGCATTCTGTCGCTACTGCGTTTCGACACGAGGTCGGGCACTCCGTCGCCGGTGACATCCGAATATGCGAAGGGACTTCCCAGGTTCGGAGGCAGAGCGTGATATGAGGCGGGGAGGAATGTCCCGTCGCCGCGACCCTGCAACAGGGCTGAGTTCGATCCCATGATCGCGATCAGGTCCAGGTGGCCATCGTGAGTCAGGTCCGACGTCGCGATGAATTCGGGGTTTGGCAATACGTCGTAATCGGTAGGCGGGCTCGGACCTGAAGGGCCTCCCCGCAGTACGGAGAGAATGCCCACTCCTTCGAAGTCATGGTTGTTGGATACGGCGGCGTCGGGAAACCCGTCTTCATTGAAGTCCCCCACGGCGATCCCCGTTGAGTTATATCCGAGTTCAATCATGGAGATCGGCACCAGCGTGCCGTCCAGGTCACCGCGCAGTGTCACCAGATGCCCACGCATCGGCGCGCAGTATGGCTGGTTGCAATTGGGCCGGGTGACGAGATAAGCGTCGGGCGTTCCGTCCTGGTTGTAGTCCGTCAGGCTGGCGGTGACGACTCGTTTGTTCATGAGATACACCGCACCCGCCGTGCGGTACGAACCCACACCCGTGGCCAGGTAACAGAGGACCGAATCGCTCGAGTAGTTCCACATCACCGCGAGCAAGTCGGGCACGCGATTTCGGTCGAAGTCCGCTGAAGCCATAAGCCGCGGATCGATGCTCGAGGCCACGGGCGAGTACAGCATGGACCCATAAGGACCCCCAGGCGTGCCCGGATGGACCGTCACGGATCGGCTCCCGCTGTTGAATGCAACGGCCTCGAGCATTCCATCCTCATCCAAGTCGGCGAGCCCGATCAGGATCGTGGCTTCCCCGGCGGGCACGGTTCCGGCGTCAAGGAGCCAACCGGACGCCGTGCCGGGCAGGAACCGAACTGCGCCGCCACCCAGGACGACGTCGGGATGCGAGTCGGAATTCACTTTGCCGATCGCCATCGACCGCACGCTCAGGGGCGCCACCTGATAGATGCTGAATCCGCCCACCCCCTGATTGAGCAGGACGGCCAGCTTGCTGGAGGTTCCCCCCACGATGTCGAGCTTTCCGTCGGAGTTCATGTCGGCCGTTTCGATCGCACGCAATTCGCCGGCGATTGAATAGTCGGTGCGCGGTGCGACCGTCCCGTCACCGTTGCCGAGCAGCACGGACAGGATGCCGCCCGACTCCGGAGTACCGACGTGCCCCACGAGGAGATCGCGCTTGCCGTCGCCGTTGAGATCGCGGACGAGCGTCACGGAGGGGCTGACCCGAACGCGCGCCGCTCCGAGGTACGCGAACGTTCCGTTTCCGATACCGCGCCAGATCTCCACCCAATCGGCTGCGGCCGCTTGATCACGTGCGACCACCAGGTCAGGAACGCCATCACCATTCAGGTCGCCCACGCTCGGACATGCTCCGTGCGTGGTAACGATGGAGGGCGCCCCATAGGCGCCGGCGCCCAGTCCAAGGCAAACCGACACCACGGAGTCGATCCGCGAACTCAACACTAGGTCCAGACGGCCATCGCTGTTGAGATCCGTGACCAGGATGGACTTCGTCTCGCGACCGGCCGAAGCGCACATCTGGAGTGGGCGCAGAGTGCCATCTCCATTGCCGGACATCTTGAAGATCTGGTTTCCGTAGTCGAACAAAGCATCGACGTGGCCATCCGCATCCACGTCCGCGAGCGTCATGGTGCTCATCAATGGCGCCGGATCGGCCGGAATGGATCGGGAGTAGTAGCCCGCCTGGAAGAGCGGAGCACCGGCGGCCGGGTCGCACGGGAGAAGGAATGTGCCTGCGACGAACGCAGTCAGGAGCAGTTGAACGCAGCGAGAATTCACTCTTGGCCTCCCCATGCGGCGTCGAAAGCGTACACGCTCTCTCCGGGAGTCGACAACGGCATCTCGAGCACCTGCACGGGTGATGCGTCCTCCCGCACACGAGTGGCCAGCATGCCCCCGGGTGATTCCGCCCACGTTCGCAATCCGCACCCTCCCGCACCGGATTCTGCCCTCCACGTGCGAGCGGCCTCACGAATTCTCCGCCAATTGCGACTGGTCCTCAGCTTGCACTGATCCGTCACGGGGATGGACCAGGCGGTATTCGTTCGTGTGCGCAAAGGAGTGTCACATCATGTGGGGCAGGCTTCTCTTCACGGGACTCGTCGTGTTCGCCGCAACCGGCGCTCATGCGGCAGAACGTGCCGCGGCTCCGTCGTCGCCCGCCGAATCCCGCAGTGGGTCTGATCGTGGATGGCTCGGAGGCGACAGCTCGCCCCAGCAGATTCAGATCGGCGACTCCGCCCCGGGCTTCTCCTACATCGGTATCGACGGCCAGTGGCACGGCTTTCGGCAGTTGTTCGCCCGCGGACCGGTGTTGCTGGTGTTCGGTGCGCGCGACGAGGATCTCAAGGCACTCGACCGGATACGGCCGGTGCTCGAGGATCTCGGCGTTCATCCGGTCGCGGTGCTCGACATGGGCTCGGGTTCCGCATCGCGGCTGGCGCGACGGCTGGAACTCAAGTGCGACGTGATCGCCGATGCGCGCTGCGTGATCGGCGGCCTCTACGGCAGCCTCAATCCGGAGACGCAGCGCCACGGGGCGTCCTACTTCGTGCTGGACGAAAACGGCAAGGTGCGGGGTGCGGCTCGCGGCGCACTGCCGAGCGCGCGCAAGCTGGTGGCGATCAGCGCGAGAAGTCTGGGCCGCGCGCTGCCGGAATCGGCGCAGGCGCTGTCGAAGCGCTAATAGCGCCGCGATCGGAGTTCGCCGCGTGGCCATTCGTGCGTTGCCGCGGGCCGAGGATGCCCGCGGCCCGTTCACAGCACGAGCATCGCGTCTCCGTACGAATAGAATCGGTACCGCTCCGCGACCGCATGCGCGTACGCCGCGCGCATGCGGTCTTCTCCGGCGAACGCGGCGACTAGCAACAGCAGCGTCGTGCGCGGCAGATGGAAGTTCGTGATCAGCGCGTCGACCGCTTGAAACGTATAGGGCGGCACGATGAACTTGCGCGTCCATCCCGACGCCGCGCCGATCTCACCGCCGAGCGCATCGCACGCGGATTCGAGCGCCCGCACCACCGTGGTGCCGACGGCGACGATGCGACGCCCGCGCGCACGCGTCGCCCGCAGTGCTTCGGCGGCGGCCGGCGACACCTCGTACCACTCCGGATCCATGCGATGCTCGCGTGGATCGTCCGCGGTGACCGGCCGAAACGTGCCAGGACCGACGTGGAGCAAGACGGGCACGGTCGCGATACCGCGCGCGGCGAGCGACGCCAGCAGTTCGCGTGAGAAGTGCAGTCCCGCGGTCGGGGCCGCGACCGCACCGTCGAGACGCGCAAACACGGTTTGATAGCGCTCACGGTCCGCGGCATCAGGTGCGCGATGAATGTAGGGCGGCAGCGGAATCGCTCCGAGGCGATCGAGCGTCGCGAGCAGATCACCCGCGAGCACACGCACCACGCGTTCGCCGTCGTCGCCAACGCCTGTGACTTCGAGCGTGAGCGATCCGTCCGGAGTTTCGAGGCGCGTACCGATTCCCGCGCGTTTGGCCGGCCGCGAGAGCGCGCGCCAGCTGCCGTCCGCTTCGGGACGCACCAGCAACAGCTCGACACGGCCTCCGGTCGGGCGGCGCACGTCGATCCGCGCGGGCCGCACGCGGGTTTCGTTCACGACCAGCGTGTCGCCGGATTCGAGGAATGCGCCGAGGTCTTCGAAGTGCGCGTCGGTCCGCGCGCCATCGCGCGCAGAGACCAGCAGCCGCGAGCTTTCGCGGCGCTCGGAGGGCGTCTGCGCGATCAACTCTTCGGGCAGCACGTAGTCGAGGTCTTCGAGGCGCATGATGGCGGGAGATCTCGCGATCGCGGGCGCGATCAGAACCGCGGCTGTTCTGGCTCGCGCACGCGCGACGGCTCGCCCGCGCGCAACGCGGCCGGGATCTCGTAGCCGAGATGCGTGTAGGCGAGCGCTGCTGCTTCGCGACCGCGTGGCGTGCGTTTGATGAAGCCTTCCTGAACGAGGTACGGCTCGTAGACGTCTTCGAGCGTGCCCGGCTCCTCGCCCACCACGACCGCGAGCGTGCTGAGTCCGACCGGTCCGCCCTGGTACTTGGTGATCAGCGCATCGAGCAGGCGCCGGTCCATCTCGTCGAGCCCGCGCTCATCGACTTCCATCAGGCGCAGCGCCTCGCGCGTGACCGGCAGCGACACAGCGCCGTCCGCCTTGATCAGCGCGAAATCGCGCACACGGCGCAGCAGGCGGTTCGCCACGCGCGGAGTGCCGCGCGAGCGGCGCGCGATCTCGAGCGCGGCATCGGCGTCGATGTGCACGCCGAGGATACCGGCCGAGCGATTGACGATGAACGCGAGATCGTCCGCGCCGTAGTAGTCGAGCCGCAGCGTCACGCCGAAGCGGGCTCGCAGCGGCGAGGACAGCAGGCCCGACCGCGTCGTGGCTCCGACCAGCGTGAAGCGCTCGAGATTGATCTTGAGCGAGCGCGCATTCGGGCCCTTGTCGAGCAGGATGTCGAGCATGAAATCTTCGAGCGCCGGATACAGATACTCTTCGACCACCGGGCTCAGGCGGTGGATCTCATCCACGAACAGAATCCCACGGGGTCCGAGGTTGGTGAGCAGCCCCGCGAGATCGCCGGGCCGTTCGATCACCGGGCCCGACGTGTGCGTGATCTCGACGCCGAGTTCCTCGGCCAGGATCGCCGCGAGCGTGGTCTTGCCGAGTCCGGGCGGACCGTGGAACAGCACGTGATCGAGCGCTTCGCCGCGTCGCTTGGCCGCCTCGAGGTAGATCCGCAACTGCTCGCGCACGGCCGGCTGTCCGACGAAGTCGTCGAGCGCGGTGGGCCGCAGCCGCGGCTCTTCCTTGAGATCATCGGCGAACGGCGCGGGATCGGCGAGCCGGGCAGGATGCGCGGCGGGCGATTTCCGCGGCTTCGCGGCGGACGGCTGCGTCATGGCATCTCCTCGCGAGGTGTCGGTCGGCTACACGAAGGCCGAAGTACGGGAGCGGAGCGGCCCGCGTTCAGCGGGCGGCGACCGGCTTGGTGAGCCGGGCGAGCGCGCGACGGACCAGCGCTTCGAGCGACAGATCCTCGGTGCCCGCGCCGACACTGCGTACGACTTCCTGAGCCTGAGCAGCAGTGTACCCGAGTCGAATGAGTGCCGCGACCGCGTCGTCGAATCGCTCCGAACGCGGCAGCGCGCCCGGCGCCGAATCGGTCGCCGGCAGCGGAGCCCCTGAGACTTCGACCTTATCGCGCAGTTCGATGACGAGCCGCTCGGCCGTCTTGCGCCCGATGCCCGGGATCGCGACCAGCACGCCGATCTGCTCCTCGCGGATCGCGCGCGCGAGCACCGCGGCCTTGAGTCCCGACAACACCGCGAGCGCGAGCTTGGGACCCACGCCGCTCACCGCGATCATGAGATCGAACAGCCGCAGCTCCTCGGCGTCGGCGAACCCGAACAGCATGAGCGCGTCCTCGCGCACGATCTGGCGAGTGCGCAGGAAGACTTCTTCGCCGCGCCCCGGCAATCCGCGCGCGGTGTGGCTCGAGATGCTGACGAGGTATCCCACACCGCCTGCCTCGATCACGCAGCTCTGGCCCTGGTTTTCGAGCAGGAACCCGCGCAGCGAGGCGATCACGGCGTGCCGCGGCGGGTGAGCAGCAGCGCTTCCAGCCGCTGCGCGGCGGCGCTCGATGGGCGCCGCTCGGGGACGACCCGGTTCGCGCGCTGCAGATGGCACAACGCGACCGCGAGCCCGTCGGCGGCGTCGGTCGCGAGCGTCCCTTCGATTGCGAGCAGGCGGCGGACCATGAACGACACCTGCTCCTTGGCTGCCGCACCGTTGCCGGTCACCGCGAGCTTGATCGCGCGCGGACTGTATTCGGCGATCTCGAATCCGCGTGAAACCGCGGCGACGATCAACGCACCCCGCACGTGTCCCAGCACCAGCGTCGAGCGCACGCTCTCGTGGTAGAACGCCTCCTCCACCGCCACGCACTGGGGCTGGTGTTCGTCCATGACCGCCCCGATGCGCTCGGCGATGGTGTGGAGCCGGTGCGGAAGGTCGAGCTTGGCGGGAGGTTTGACGTCGCCGAAGGCCACCATCGTGTAGCGGTTGCCGTGGCGCTCGACGACGCCGTAGCCGGTGCAGCGGCTGCCGGGGTCCAGACCGAGAACGCGCATCAGCGCATCAGGCGCGCGAGCACATCGTCGGTGACGCTGAAGTTGGAGTAGACCTTCTGCACGTCGTCGTGATCCTCGATCGCTTCGATCAGCCGCAGCACCGATCCCACGGCGTTCTCCTCGAGCGGAACCATCTGCGACGAGATCTTGGTCAGCTCGGCGCTCTGGGTCGCGATGCCCTTCGCCCCGAGCGCCTCGCGCACACCCTCGAGCTGGTTGGGCGGCGTCAGGATCTCGAAGGTGTCGGCTTCGGTGACCACGTCCTCGGCGCCGGCTTCGAGTGCGGTCTCCATCACCGACTCCTCGGACGCCACCGTCTTGTCGACCGTGATCACTCCGCGCAGCTTGAAGAGATAGGAAACCGCACCCGCCTCGGCCAGGCTTCCACCGTGCTTGGTGAAGATGTGGCGGATGTCGCCGGCCGTGCGGTTGCGATTGTCGGTCGCGACCTCGACCAGAAGCGCAACGCCGCCGGGTGCGTAGCCTTCGTACTGCATCTCGTCGTAGTGCACGCCGTCGATCTCACCGGTACCGCGCTTGATCGCGCGTTCGATGTTGTTGGCCGGCATGTTCACGCCCTTGGCCGTGTTGACGGCCGTGCGGAGCCGCGGATTGGCTTCGAGGTCACCGCCGCCATGGCGCGCGGCGATCGTGATCTCCTTGATGTACTTGGAAAACACCTTGCCGCGGGCCTGATCGGTGGCGGCTTTCTTCCGCTTGATCGTCGCCCATTTCGAATGACCCGACATCGTGGACCCGGAGGATCGCGATCAACTCGCGTGCGCCCCGGCCTCCTTCTCGGCCCGCGCGGCCGCGATCACCTTGTCGGAGAGTTCGCGCGGAACCTCTTCGTAGTGGGCGAACTTCGCTCCATGCATCCCGCGCCCCTGAGTGAGCGAACGTAGATGCGTCGCGTACTTGTAGGTCTCGGCCTGCGGAACGTGCGCGCGGATGATCTGGTGATGCCCGTCGGCCTCGGTCCCGAGGATCTTGCCCCGCCGCGACGACAGGTCACCCATCACGTCGCCGAGAAACTCCTCGGGAACGCGCACCTGGATCTCTTCGATGGGTTCGAGCAGCACCGGCCGCGCATCGAGCATGACCTGATGGAAGCAACTCTCACCCGCGATCTTGAACGCCATTTCGGACGAGTCGACGTCGTGGTACTTGCCGAAGAACAGCGCGGTCAGGACGTCGACCACCGGATAGCCCGCGAGCGGTCCGCGCTCCATCGCCGCGATGACGCCCTTTTCGACGGCGGGAATGAACTGGTTCGGGACCACGCCACCTTTGACCTCGTCGACGAACTTGAAGCCTGCGCTGCGCGCCTGCGGTTCTAGCCGCAGATGCACTTCGCCGAACTGGCCGCGCCCGCCGGTCTGCTTCTTGTGGCGGTACTCGCCCTGCGCCTTGCCCTTGATCGTCTCGCGATAGGCGACGTGCGGCTTCGACAGCACGACTTCGACTCCGAAGCGCTTCTTCAGGCGATCGACCATGATCTCGAGTTGAAGATCGCCCATCCCGTGCACCAGCGATTCCTTGGTGCTGGCCTCGTAGTGCCGCCCGAACGTCGGGTCTTCTTCGTGCAACCGCGCGAGGCCCTGGACCATCTTCTCCTCGTCGCCCTTGTTCTTCGCGCGAATGCACTCGGCGGTCACAGGGTCCGGGAAGATCGGCAAATCGAGCTTCACCGGCCGCGACTTGTCGGCGAGCGTGTCGCCGGTGTGCGTCTCCTTCAGCTTCACGGCCGCGAAGATGTCTCCGGCGACCACTTGCTTGCACTCGTGGCGTTCCTTGCCCACAAGGTTGTAGAGCGCGCCGAGCTTCTCGGGCCGATGGCGCGCGGTGTTCACGAGTTCCTTGCCCGGTTCCGCGTGTCCGCTGTAGAGCCGCAGCAGCGAAAGATCGCCGAGGTGCTGTTCCGAGAGCGTCTTGAACACGAGTGCGGCGGCGGGCTCGGCCGCGTCCGGCTTGCACTCGGCCGAGGCAGCGCCTTCGATGACCCCGACCTGCGGCTTCACGTCGAGCGGTGACGGCAGCACGTCGACGACCTCGTCGAGCACTTCCTTCACGCCGTGGTTGTTGAACGCGGAGCAGCAGAACGCGGGCACGAGATCGCCCTGAACGACACGCTCGCACAGTCCGCGCCGGATTTCCTCGACGGTCAGATCACCGGTCGTGAGGAATTTCTCCATCAGGTGCTCGTCGCCGGTCGCCGCCTCTTCGAGCAGCAGCGCGCGCGCCGCGGCGGCTTCGGCCACGAGTTCCGTGGGAATCGGCGACTCGGTGCTCTTCTCTTCCATTCCCTTGCCCGAGAACGTGTAGGCTTTGTTCTCGATCAGATCGACGATGCCGTGGAACGTTTCGGCCTGGCCGATCGGCAGCTGGGTCGGGACCGCATTGATGCCGAGACGGTCGTGCGCCGAGCGGATCGCCCCCATGAAGTCCGCATGCTCCTTGTCCATCATGTTGACGACCATCAGCGTCGGCGTCTTGTCCTGCTTCACGATCTCCCACACGACTTCGGTGCCGACTTCCGCGCCCGCATTGGCTCGCAGCAATAGAATCGCGCAGTCCGCGACGCGCAGCGCGCTGTGGACGTCGCCGACGAAGTCCGCGTATCCCGGAGTGTCGAGCAGATTGATCTTGTGTCCCGCCCATTCGAACTGGGCCAGACCGATGTTGATCGTGATCTGCCGGTGGATTTCGTCGGGGGCGTGATCCAGAACCGTGGTGCCATCGGCGATGCGGCCGAGGCGGTTCGTGGACTTGGCGAGGTACAACATGGCCTCGGCAAAGGTGGTCTTGCCGACTCCGTGATGGGCGACCAGTGCGACGTTGCGAATCTGAGCGGTGGTGTAATCCTTCAAAACGCACCTCCCCCGCGGATGGGATGCGATGCCGGCGCAGGATCGCTCTATTACAGTAAGACACGGCCAGCATGGCCTAAATCACTGCGAGATCGGACGCTAACATTGTGCGCAAATGACGGTCAAGGGAATGGGTAGCGAAGCGAGGCGTTGGCGCGCTACTGTCATTCGCTGAGGAGTCGACACGCTCACCATTCGTCCTCGAGGGACTCGGGGAGATGAATGGCGTTGCGAACCCGAGGAGGATGACGTGACGCGACGTGCGCTGGGCTGGTTCGTGACGGTGCTCGGGATCGGCTTCGCGATGTATGCGATTGCCGATTCGACCGGCGTTGCAAGTCCCGACTCCACCGTCGTCCGGCCCGACTCCGCGATCGCCAGACCCGACTCGGTCGCGGCCAAACGGGTGAGCCGCGGCAACGCCGTCCTCGGCAAGAAGATCTTCGTCGTGAAGTGCGTGGCGTGCCATCGGGCCGACGGCAGCGGCGGAATCAAAGTTACCGTCACACCGACGCCGGACTGGCGCGACGCGAAGCGGATGTCCGATCCCCGCTACGGCGACGACTATCTGCGCGACTGCATCACGAACGGCAAACCCAAGTCCGGCATGGTCGCGTGGAGCCGGCAGGGCGTGAAGCCCGGCGACATCGAAAACCTCATCGCCTACATCCGGACGTTCAGAGCCCCGAAAGCGAAGTGACCGGCTTCAGCGGATCTCCACACTGAACGGCATCAGGGCGAGCACGAGTCCCGATTGCAGCCGCGCGGCCGTGAACCATGCGCTCACGATCGGCGACATCATTTCCGGAATCGACACCGCCTGCTCCTGATCGAGCATCGCCTCGAACGCATCCTCGTACCAGTGGCGCTGAACCCGCGGTAGCACTTCGATCGGACCTCCGGGTTCGAGACCTGCGGACTCGCGCGCGATCGCGAGGGCGGTTTCGAGTCCGCCCAGCGAATCCACCAGCCCCCGCTCCCACGCGTCGAGCCCGGTCCACACACGGCCCTGGCCGACCGAGTCCACTTCGGCGAACGACATCCCGCGCCCCTCGACGACGCGTCCCACGAACAGCCGGTACCACGCGTCGACCTGTTGTTGATAGCGCTGCAGTTCCTCGGCGGTGAAGTCGCGGTACGGTGACATCATCCCCGCGTGTGCGCCGCGGGTCACGGTCTCGATATTCACACCCGCCTTGTTGAACAGTCCGCCGATGTTGAGCTTGCCGCCGAACACACCGATCGAGCCGGTCAGTGTCGACGGCTGGGCGACGATGCGATGCGCGGGGGCCGCGATGTAGTAGCCACCCGATGCCGCGAGATCCGACATGCTCACGATCACCGGCTTCTCGTCGGCCAGCCGCTTCACTTCGCGCCAGATGTCGTCCGACGCCTGCACCGATCCGCCGGGGCTGTCGATGCGCAGCACGACCGCCTTGATCGAAGCCCGGGTGCGGGCCTCACGCAGGGCATCGATCATGGTCTCCGACCCCATGATGTTCTCCTCGCCGGGCACGCTGCGGCTCTTGCCGGGCAGGATCGTGCCCGAAGCCGTGATGAGCGCGATGCGCTGTCCCGTGCGCGGGGTACCGTGATGGCTGATGTAGTCCGCGAAATCGGCGGTCGCGACGTTGTCGGGGAATTCGGCGAGCGCGAACGAATCCACTTCCGCGTCGTAGATGAGCGAATCGACGAGCCCCGCCGAGCGCGCGTCTTCGGCGACATAGGGTCCCGCATCGAGAATTCGCATTACGTCCGCGGAAGAATAGCCGCGCGCGGACGCCAGCGAGTCGACGAGCATGCCGTAGGCGACGTCGAGCATCGCATCGACCGCTTCGCGAGCCGCGGGGGACATGCCGGTTCGCGTGTACTGTTCGACCGCCGACTTGTACGGTCCGGACTGGACGAAGTTGGGCCTCACATCCAGCTTGTCGAGCGCGCCGCGCAGGAACATCGACGAGGCGCTGAGACCGTCCAGTTGCAGCACGCCGGCGGGCGGCATCACGATCATGTCCGCAGCCGAGGCGATCAGGTATTCGAGCTCGCCGCCCGATTCGAACGAAGCGTAAACGGGCTTGCCCGAGCTGCGGAACTCCTGAAGCGCGTCGCGAACTTCATAGGCCTTCGCCCAGCCCCAGTCGAGATCCTCGATGTGAAGCACGAGGCCGCGCACGTCGTCGTCCGAGGCCGCGCGGCGAAGTCCTTCGAGCACTTCATGCATGACGTAGCGACTGCGGTGGAATCCCAGCGCCAGCGGCCGCGACGGCGCCTCACCCTCCGGCAGGTCCATCGGCAGATCGAAGACGATCATCGTCCCCGCCGAAGCGCCCCCCGAAGGCCCGCGCAGGCGCAAGGCCGCAAACAGGACAGCAGTCCCGATAACGCTCAACAGCAGCACGAACAACAAGACGCCGCGACGAGCCGACACGAGACCTCCGGAAAAGTCTTTTCAGCGCGATGCGCGCAGGCTTCTGAGAAGCCCGAGTGCAAGGCGCGAGGGAAATGACGAGCGAGGCGTATCCGCAGGATACGTCGCAGCGAGGAATGACTGAGCAACGCAGCAATCGGGCTTCTCAGAAGCCTGCAACTAGAAGATCTTACGGATGTCGACTGAGATGTAAAGGCTCCGCGCCCCATCCGATGTCTGGGTGTGCGTCTCGTGGCGTCCGCTGCCGAGCAGTCGCACGCGCATTCCCGCGGGTATCGATTGGTCGGCGTACAGATTCAGTTCGACGAAGCGGTAGGAGGAGTGCGCGCCGAGTTCGGCCGCGAGGTCGTCACGGCCCGGGCCCGGCTCTCGATACTCGCGCCATCCGAGTTCGGGCGCGACCGACCACCAGACGCCGGGCAGCAAACCCTCGAATTCGAGCACGGCGGATAGCTCACGATACTCTTCGAGCGATCCCAGCGCGGTTTCGAGCACTTCGACGCGGGGGCCGATCGCGAGCGTCCATGACGCGCGCTCGAAACGCGGCATGATCCGGGCGCGCGCGATGGCGTAATCGAAGAACACCGCACTGTCGGCTTCGTCGTAGCGCAGTGCTTCGACTCCCGCGTTCAGGCCCGCTGCCCACGACGGCGTGAAACGCAGGTTGGCGTCGGCCGCCAGGCCGGCTTCGGCGAACCGGTCGCGTGTGTCGGGAGGCTTGATCCGCGTGGTTCGCCGCGCCCCTCGGGTCTCGACCATCCAGGAGTGTCCGCCCTCGAGATCGCCGCGAACATGTGCTTCCCAGCCGTGTTCGAGGTGATCTCGAACCGAGGAGTCGGGAAATGTCCGCGCCGTGAAGATCCACGCGGCGCGCCACTCGGCGCCCGTCACCGGCAGACGCTCGAGTCCCAGGGTGGAGCGTGCGACGCCGCGATCGAGGAGGTACTGCGAACCTTCCCCGCGCGCGCGCATCCATTCTCCCCCGGCGCCGGCCTCGATCCGGTTCACGCCATCACCCAGTGCGATGCGAACCCGCGAGTCCGCGGCCAGACGGACACGTTCGAGGTCGCGGCCGAACGTACGATCGCGTTCGTACTCGGCGCGTGGCGTGGTGGTCCAGCGCAGGCGATCGGACTCGCTTCGGTAGGTTCCGTGGAGCACGCCGCGGTTCAGGCGGTCGCCGACACTCGCGTCGGCGCCGGCGAGGAACGATTGGCGCCGTCCTTTGCGCGTTCCGGCGAGCAGGGCCGAGAACACGCCCGCGTTTCGGGACTCCGGGGTGTCGACGAGGCGCCGCGCGAGGAACGTCGTGTCGGTGAAAACATCTTCGTAGAACTGTTCCGTGGTCCAGTCCGAGCGCCCGCCGATTTCGAAGCGCCAGCCCATCGTGTCGGCTCGGGCGTCCTCGCAACGCGCGACATCGGTTTGCACGCAGGCGATGAGGCACCACGCGAGAACGGCGGCCAGGCAGCGCATGTGGCGGGCGGGCGACTCAGTCGGGGTTGTGGCCGGGAACGGGCGAGCAGCGCGCGAAAGAGCTCAAGAAACTCACGCGATTACCGCCGACCGTCCGAGCCCGCCAGTCGCAAGGCACGGTATGCGAATGCCCGCGCCGACTGCGTGCGCCGCAGCGCCAGCTCGAACTGGCCGCCGGCGTAGTCCTGCCGCGCTTGCGTCTCGAGATCGACGGCGCGCGCGAGCGACTGGCGTGCCCCATCCGGCGCGCCTGCGCCCAGGTGCTCCTGCGCTCGGGCGATCACATCATCCGTGCGGCGCAGCGCCCGTTCCGCGGACTCCTGAAGATTATCCTCGATGCGGCACAGACGCAGCGCGCGGTGCGCACGCTCGCGGGCTCCCATCGTGAGCTGGAGCGCCACGAGGTACCGCCCCGAGCGCACCGATTCCTCGGCGCGCGACTGCATTTCCGCGCCCGCGCGAATCAAACCCTTCGCCCGGTCTCCGTCGCATTCCTCGATGCGCTCGCGTGCGCGCTGGATCAGTTCGCGCGTGCGCTCGAGTTGAGTCTCCACGCGATCGGGATCCGGCAGTCCCCGCACCAGCGCGATCGCGCGGTCCGCGCGCCGGCGCGCGTCCAGGGTGAGTCGCATCGCGATCGGAAACCGATCGGCCGAGAAGGCCTCGCGGGCGCGGGACTGAAGATCCCGGGCTGCCGAGACCTCCGCTTCGGCCGCAGGACTGTCGGCGGAAGACGCATGGAGTTCAGCCTGCTCGATCCTGCGATCCGTCGCTTCGAGCGCCGCAAGCACGCGGTCGCGGCCGGAGTCCTGTGCAACGGCGTTGACCGTAGCGAACGCCATCAACGCCATGAAGAACGCCACTGCGATCGCGCGCGCGCCGGTGGCAGCCCGTTGGACCGTACGCAGGAGTTGACCCCGCTGAAAGGCGCGCTCGACACGGGGCCGGGTGGCGTTGAACGTGATGGATCGGAATGGATGCATGATCGGCTCTCCTCACCCTATCGGCATGCACCCGACGTGCCGTGGAGGATCCCAAGGAGAATGCCTTGGAACGACTTGCCGCGCAACACGTTCCAGACCTTCTATGCCGGCGCCCCAGACCCCCCAGGAAGTCATACTGCCCCTTGGGGTACGGAAGGCGCGATCGGGCGTGGACCAGGCGGGGCAGCGGGTCTGCAGGGCCGACGCCGCCGCGGCCGGAACGGGCGAGCCGGTCTGCATCCACAAAAAAGCCGAAAGCCCCGCGGACAGTGTCCACGGGGCCATCGGATGATTTAAAGGGGCGGCGACCTACTCTCCCACCCGGTCTCCCGGGCAGTACCATCGGAGCTGGAGGGCTTAACTTCTCTGTTCGGAATGGGAAGAGGTGTATCCCCTCCGCCATTGCCACCCCAATATTATTCGCTTTATTCTAAAAATCGACAATCGAAAGAGACGCTGGAAGAACGCGTATTTAATTGAGCGCCTATGTGATCAAAATTACTGATCAAGCCGCACGGCTTATTAGTACGGGTCGGCTGAAGTCCTTACGGACCTTACACCTCCCGCCTATCGACGTCGTAATCTCCGACGAGCCTTCAGGTGGCATACGCCACGGGATCCCTAGTCTTGGGGGGTGTTTCGCGCTTAGAGGCTTTCAGCGCTTATCACTTCCGAACATAGCTACCCGGCAATGCCCATGGCAGGACAACCGGTACACTAGAGGTTCGTTCGCTCCGGTCCTCTCGTACTAGGAGCAACGCCTCTCAAGGATCCTCCGCCCACGATGGATAGGGACCGAACTGTCTCACGACGTTCTGAACCCAGCTCACGTACCGCTTTAATGGGCGAACAGCCCAACCCTTGGGACCTTCTCCAGCCCCAGGATGCGATGAGCCGACATCGAGGTGCCA
>JANLWX010000105.1:0-18287 GCA_031364845.1 Candidatus Eiseniibacteriota bacterium | reverse complement strand
CGACGGCTCCGCCTCACCGGACTCCGCACTTCCGAGCGCCTCGTCGAGACCTAGAGTCGCGGCATCGCGGCCGAGCAGATGCTCTACGGGCCGCCCGAGCAGTTTCTCGCCGGCCCGGTTGACGAGCCGCAGCGCTCGCGTGGAATCGAACGCGAACACGGCGGCATCGATCTCTTCCATTACGCGCAGCAGCAACGCCGAGGCTTCGAGCGCGCCGAGTCGCTGCTGGCGCAGCGTCTCGCTCAGCGTGTTGGCTTCGAAGAACGCGAGGCCGAGCGGATCTTCGCGCGAGGTCGAGCGGCCGCGGATCGTGAAGTCGCCTTCGCGCAATGCGGCGAGCATGTTGGAAAGCGTCTGGAGCGGATGGATCACGCGCTCGCGCAGCGCGCCGGCGAACCCGAGCCACACGCCGACCACCAGCGTGGCGAACGTCCAGCGCACCTTGGGTGAGAAATCGCCGATCCACAGCAGCACGATGGTGGCGATCACGGCCGGCAGCCCGCCGGCGAGCGCCATCAGGAACGCGCGCTGGTCGTGCGTGACGCGGGACGGTCGCGGGCGCCTAGAGACCATGCTGCGCGAGCCGCCGGTAGAGCGCGCTGCGCGAGAGCCCCAGCGCTTTCGCGGCTTCGCTCACGTTGCCGCCATGGCGCTTGAGCGCCTTCACGATCAGCATGCGCTCGACTTCTTCGAGCGGCAGATCCTCGAGCCGCCGCTCGCCGTCGGCGCCACCGGCGCGCAGGCCGAGATCACTGCCGCGCACGGCCGGCCCCGCGGCCAGCAGCACGGCGCGCTCGATCGCGTGATCCAGTTCGCGCACGTTGCCGGGCCACGCGTGATCGAGCAGCGCCTGCATCGCGGGCGCCTCGAAGCCAGCGAGGTCTTTGCGATAGCGCTCCGCGTGGCGCCGCAGGAAGTGATCGGCGAGCAGCGCGATGTCCTCGCGGCGCTCACGCAGTGCCGGAAGCTTGATCTCGATCGTGTTGAGCCGGAACAGCAGGTCCTCGCGAAAGCGGCCGGCCTGCACTTCCTCCGCGAGGTTCGCATTCGTCGCCGAGATCACGCGCACGTCGACGCGATGGGTGCGCGAGCTGCCGACGCGCTCCAGCTCGCCGGTCTGCAGCACGCGCAGCAGCTTGGCCTGGAGCGACATCGGGACGTTCGCGATCTCATCGAGGAACAGGGTGCCCTGATCGGCCAGCTCGAAGCGACCCTGGCGATCGTTGCGCGCGCCGGTGAAGGCGCCCTTCACGTGGCCGAACAGTTCGCTCTCGAACACGCCCTCGGGCAAACCGCCGGCGTTCACGGTGATGAGCGCGCGCGACGCGCGCTTGGAAGCGCGATGCAATCCGTGCGCGACCAGCTCCTTGCCCGTTCCGTGTTCGCCGAGCACGAGCACGTTGGCGTCCGACGGCCCGACCTGCTCCATGAGCTGCAGCACCGGACGCATCACGGCGGAGCGTGCGATCATGTCGACTTCGCCGGCGCTGCGCAGCAGCCGGTTCTCCGCGGCGAGCCGCGCTCCCGCGCGCAGTGCGCGCCCGAGTTCGATCTGCGTGCGGAGCGTGGCGATCAACCGCGCGTTGTCCCACGGCTTCTCGACGTAGTCGCGCGCGCCGCGGCGCATCGCCTCGACCGCGCCCTCGACGCTGCCGTAAGCCGTCATCACCACCACCGGAAGCGTGGAGTCGAGCGCGTGGACGCGCTGGAGCAGATCGAGTCCTTCACGCCCCGACGTGGTGTCGCGCGTGTAGTTGAGATCCAGCAACACGAGATCGTAGTCGCCGGTTTCGAGCGCGCGCATCGCGGCACCCGGCGACGTCACCGTGTCGAGCGTGAGCCCCTCGCCGCGCAGCAGCAGTCGCACGGCCTGCAGCACGTCGGGCTGGTCGTCGGCGACGAGCACATGCGGAGCGCGTTCGGTGGTCGACATGGCGGCATCCTACAGGATGCGGCGCACTGCGTGATGCCGCGGTGCAGTCGCGCGTTCGATCAGGCGGCGGCGCGATCTTCGCGCGCCAGGCACGCGTCGGCGGCGGCCAGCAAACGGGCTCTGAGGCGCAGTTCTCGCGTCATCGCGATACCACGCCCCGCGGCCGACCACAATTCCTCGAGCGCGCCGGTACGACCGCGCGCAGCGGCGGCGAGCACGGCCGGGAAAAGGATGCGCGCCGAAAGGATCTCCAGCGGCGAAATCTGCCCGTCGATCGCGTCGACCAGCCGCTGCTTGAGCCCTGGCACCGTGTTCAGACACTCGAAGACGATCCGCTGAAGTTCGACCGGCGGATCGACCGAACCCGCCTCGCGACCGAGAAAGTACATGGGCAGGGCGTCCACATCCCGCTGTCGCCACCACCGGGCGAGCGCCGCATCGGTATCCGAGCCGATCGCAGCGGCAAGCCCTTTCGCCTGCCGCAACGCTTCGGAGATGCCGTCGCCGACCGAGAAATCCTTGTGGTGGCCGGCGTCGCCGACCAGCGCCCAGCCTGCGCCGGCCGCGCGGCGGAAATAGAAGCGCTCTTTGATCGTGCCGCGCACCTTGCCGATGCGCGGCGCACTCTGAACGAGCGCGCGAATCAGTGGATCGGCCCCCAGCACCGTCTCCAGCATGCCGGACGGATCGGCGCGCCACGCGCCGGCGTGATCGACCGGCGGGCTGCTGGCGATCACGAGTTGATCGTCGTCGGTCTGGAAGATCACGCGCATCACATCCGTCACGTTGCTGAAGTAGGCATCGAAGCCATACGCGGCATCGGACTTCCACATCGCGGGCGCAGGCCAGTAGCCCCAGAAGCACGCCCGCGGAGCGTCGTATCCCAGATACTCTTCCGCCTCGACGTGTCGGGCCACCGTCGAGCGGCGCCCGTCGGCGCCGACCACGAGTGCGGCGGTGAATGCATGTTCGCGATCGCCGCACGTCGCGCGCACGCCGCACACGCGTCCGCCGGAGCGAATCAGCGACGTGACCCGGGCGCGATCCATCATAACCGCGCCCGCGGATACCGCGGCATTCTGGAGCAGGCCATCGAGCCGCTCGCGGCGAGCGCAGTAGACCGCGCGCCCCTCGGACAGCACGAGATCCGCAGAAGTCCCATCGATCACTGAGCGGATGATCCGGCTCGACGGCGTGACCGCGCGCACGGCGTCGCCCACGCCCAGTTCGTCCAGCACATCCATTCCCAACGGATTGATGGAGTGGGTCGACACCACGTGATCGCTCGGCATCGCATCGGCGTCCAGGAGCAGGACGCGCGCACCTTTGCGCGACAGAAACGCGGCGAGTGCGGCGCCCGCGCATCGCGCTCCGACGATCACGACATCGTAGTCGGTTCGGGTCATGGCACGGTTATCGGCCGCGGATTCGTCCCGTGCGAGATGATTACGCCGTTCAGGTCCGCTCGACCAGATCCCAGCGGTTCCCGTAGAGATCCTCGAACACGACCACGATGCCGTAGGCCTCGATGCGCGGCTCCTCCATGAAGCGCACCCCGCGCGATTTCATCGCCGCGTGATCGCGACGGCAGTCGTCGGTGTCGAGGAACAGGAACACGCGGCCGCCGGTCTGGTTGCCGATGCGCGACTCCTGCTCAGGGCTCGCCGCGCGCGCCAGCAGCAGCGACGGTCCACCGCCGTTCGGCGCAACCCGCACCCAGCGCTTACCCGGCGTCAAAGCCGTGTCCTCCAGCAGCTCGAAGCCGAGCACCGACGTGTACCAGGCGATCGCCTCGTCGTAGTCGATCACGACGATCGCGACCTGGGCGAGCGACTGCACTACAGCCGCGCGGCAGCGTCGTAGTTGAGCACCAGCAGAATGCGCGCGTTGCCGGCGGGATCGAGCTTGGTCACGTTGTAGTAGAGCACCGAGCGGCCCGAAGGTTCGAGCGTTCCGAGCGCGAACTTCACGGTGGCGCCGGCCTTGGTCTTGGGATTGAGCCGCGTCATCTTCCACTCGACGCCCTTCCACGCGCCGAGCGCCGAGCTCGAAGCCGCGTTGACCGGGGCCTGCTCCTTGGCGACGCCGTACGGCGTGCGGACTTCCTGGCGCGCGAAGTCGATCTCGACGCCCTTCAAGTCGGGCATCCTCGGACCGCCGTCGACCGTGAAGACGCCATCGCCCATCGGGATGATCGAGATCTCGCCTTCGCCCTGCTTCTCCATCGACATCTGACCAGACATCGCGATGAAGTCGGCGTACTCCGCCTGCGTCAGGCCCATGCGCGCATCGTAAGGCAGCGGTTCGCCCGGACGCGCGAGCTTCACCTGCTCGCGGAACCACTCGGGATCGGCCTTCGCCGCCTGCTGCAGGCGCGCCGCCAGTTCCGCCATGCGCGGCGGGGCGACCGGCATCATCACGTCCGCCATGAAGCGGCCCTCGTGAATGAAGGAGCGCGGATCGGCCACGTCGGCGAACGGAGTGGACGGGGTCGCAGAGCGCGGCGCGTCACCAGAGACCGACGGGGTCGGCGTCGTGCTGCTCGTCTGCTCGGTCTTCTTCGAGCATCCCGTCATCGTGAGCACGATGAGCAGGGTCAGGATCGCGTACATGGGGCGCTTCGACACGTGGGTCTCCTCGCGGCGTCGGATGGGCATGGGCTTGGGATCGCGCATGATCCTACATGCCGGGGGCGGCGGCGAGAAAATCCGCGGAACCGCGACCCGGAGACGCGCCTCTAGACCTCGCGCGCCCTGCCTGCCATCGGCTCTTCCGCTTCGCCTTCCAACCAGCCGTCGCGCAGGCGGATGACGCGGTGACCGAACGCCGCGTTCGTCTCGGAGTGCGTGACCTGGACGATCGTGGTGCCCGCCTGATTGAGGCGCACGAACAGCTCCATGATCTCCTTGCCCTGATCGGAGTGCAGGTTGCCGGTCGGCTCGTCGGCAAGGATCAGCGACGGCTTCGCCACCACCGCGCGCGCGATGCCGACCAGTTGTTGCTGGCCGCCCGAGAGCTGCGGCGGATACAGATCCTTCTTTCCAACGATATGGAAGCGGTCGAGCACGTCGGCCACGATGCCGGCGCGCTCGGGGCGACCGAGATTGCGGTATGAAAGCGGCATCTCGATGTTCTCGTACACCGTGAGGTCGTCGATCAGGTGATACTGCTGGAATACGAATCCAATGTTGCGATTCCGCACCTCGGCGCGCTCGGCGGGTTTCAGATCGTGGATCGGCTTGCCGTCGAACCAGTACTTCCCGCTCCAGTCGCCCTCCTGCATGCCGAGCAGATGGAGCAGCGTGGTCTTCCCCGCGCCCGACGGCCCCATGATCGAAACGAACTCGCCCGCGCGCACTTCAAGCGAGATGCGGCGCAGCACCCAGGTCGCGGCACCCGCCTTGCCGACCGTCTTCTCGACGTTTTCGAGGCGCAGCAACGGCGTTCGCGACGTGGCGGCGTCCCCCGAATCGTGCGACATCATCATCAACCCTTTCGCTTGAGGCGCTTGAGATCGTTCTTCGCATCGTCGAAGTCCGGGCGCGCTTTGATCGCGGCCTCGAGCTGGGCGATCGCATCGTCCTTGCGGCCCTGGCGCTCCAGCGCCTGCGCCAGCCGCCAGCGCGCACCCGCATGTCGGGGCGCGCCACCTTCGGGCTCCACCGCGAGGTACTGGCGCAGGTAGCGTTCCGCGCGCGCCGGTTCGCGGCCGTCGGTCAGCAGCGTGCGCGCGGCGTTGTAGTGCGGCAGCAGATTGCCCGGAACGGCCGCTTCGGCGGCGGCGAGCGCGGCATCGAGATCTGCCCACCGCTGCTCGTGCGCGTAGATGCCCGCGAGCAGCGCATGCGCAGCACCGCGGCCGGAATCGATGCCGAGTGCCGCGCGCGCGTGGCGCTCCGCCGCCGCGCTCTCGTTGCGCGCGACCAGCCGGCTCGAAAGCCCGACGCGCGCCGCGTAGTCGTCGGGTCCGAGCTCGACCGCCTTCTGCGCGTGCGCGAACGCGCCGACCGAGTCCTTGCTCTCGGCCGCGTAACGCGAGCGCGCGAGTTCGCCGCGCACCGGGTCGAGCTTCGCGATCAGCTCCGGAATTTCGCGCGCCGTCTTGCGGTCGCCGCCGATGATGCCGGGCGCTTTCAGATGAAACAGCATCAGTGCGAGCTGCGCGTCGTAGCGGCGCGGGTCGAATGCCACCGCCGCCTCCGCGGACTTCTTGAAGCGCTTCGCGAGCCCCAGCTGCTGAAGCTTCCCGGCGCTCTCGGCCTTCTGTCCCAGCACCATCGCGAGCTGCTCGTGGGCGCGCGCATTCTTGCCGTCCAACTGCACCGCCTTCTCAGCGAGCGCCAGCGCCCCATCGGCATCCGCGAACGCCGAACGCACGCGCGACAGCAGCAGCGCGGCTTCGACGTCGGACGCATTCGCCGCGACGCGCGGCTCCAGCAACACGCGCGCTTCCTTCCACCGGCCGCGCTCGATCAGCGTCTCGGCCGCATCCGCCGCGATTGCGGGCGACGGAATCGCAAACGGCGCCGCCGCGGCTCCGAGCAGCGCCAGAGCCATCAAACCGAGCGCCAGTGCCAGCCACCGCAAACGTGCCTCGGTCATTCGTGTCTCAGCGCGGTCATCGGATCCACGCGTGAAGCGCGCCACGCCGGCAGCCAGCTCGCCAGCATCGCGCTCAACGCAAGGATCACCGAGACTCCGATGAAGGTCGGGGGATCGCTCGGATCGACGCCGAACAACATGCTCGCCATGAGTCGCGTCATCGCGAACGCCACCGCGAGTCCGATGCCGAGGCCGAGAATCGTGAGCCGCATGCCCTGGCCGACCACCATGCGGAGCACGGCACTCTGCGGCGCGCCGAGCGCCATGCGGATGCCGATCTCCTGCGTGCGCTGCTCGACGCGATACGCCATCACGCCGTAGATGCCGACCGCGGCGATGGTGAGCGCGATCATCGAGTAGGCACCCATCAGCCACGCGTAGAGGCGCGGCTCCCATACCGCGAGGCTGATCGCGGCGCGGAGTGTCGAGACTTCGTAGAACGGCAGATCGCGGTCGCGGGCCTTGAGCAGCGCGCGGATCGGAGCGGCGAGTAGTGCGGGATCGCCGTGGGTCCGCGCGAGCACGTACAGGGTCTGCACCGCGGCCTGTGTGTGCGGCACGTAGACCTGCGCGATGCGTTTGGTTTCGATGTGCTGGCGGACATCGGACACCACCCCGACCACCGTGCACCAGCCCGCGGTGTCCTCGGCGCCGAACTTGAACCGCTTGCCGAGCGGCTGCTCATCGGGCCACAGGACACCGGCCGCCGACTCGTTGACGATCGCGACGCGCGGAGTTTGCGGTCCATCGCCGGGGCCGAAGTCGCGGCCGGAACGAAACGGGACGTCCAGCGTCGCGAAGTATTCCGGCAGGATGACCGAATGATTGACCACCGGCCACTGCGAGGCATCGTCGGCGACATGGCTCTCGGTCGTGACGTTGGTCGAGGAGTTGTCACTGCCGAGCGGAAGGTGTCCGCCCGCGCTCGCCGCGATCACGCCGGGCAGCGCGCGCACGCGTGGCAACAGCTCCGCGAAGAACTGAGTCTTCTGGAGATTCTCGGGATAGCGCGCGACCGGCAGCGTGACGTGCCCCGCGAGCACGCCGTCGGGATCGAACGTTCCTCCGATGTCTTGCATGCGCAGGAAGCTGCGGATCATGAGCCCTGCGCCCGCGAGCAGCACCATCGCGAGCGCGATCTCGGCGACCACGAGCCCATTGCGCATCCTGTGTTGGCCGCGTCCGGTGCCGCTCTGAGCACCGCCTTCCTTCAGCGATTCGAACAGATTGCCGCGCGCCACATGCAGGGCGGGCGCGATGCCGAACAGCAAGCCCGAAGCGAGGGTGATCAACGCGGTGAACGCGAGGATCGGGCCGTCGATCTCGAACTTCATCCAGTACGGCAGCTCGGTGGGAATCGAGGACAGGATGAGATCGTTGCCCCAGTACGCGATGAACACGCCGAGCACGCCGCCCAGCAGCGCCACCATCACGCACTCGGTCAGGAGCTGCCGCACGATGCGGCCGCGGCTCGCGCCGAGCGCGACGCGCACGCTCAGCTCGCGGTGACGGCTCGACGCGCGGGCGAGCATGAGATTCGCGACGTTGGCGCACGCGATCAGCAGAACGAACCCGACCGCCGACATCAGCATGATCATCGATGCGCGCACGTCACCGACCATGGCTTCGCGCATCGGATCGACCACGATCCGCAAACCCTTGTTGGTGCCCGGATATTCCTTTGCGAGTATCCCCGCGAGTGCCGCGGCTTCGGCGTTCGCCTGTTGCGGCGTCACGCCCGGCGCAAGGCGCGCGACCACCTCGAGCCAGCGTCCGCCGCGGCCGTCTTCGACCGCCTTGATGCCGAGCGGAATCCAGAAGTCGGAGGTCTCGGGGAAGTGGAAGTCCTCGGGCATCACGCCGACCACGGTGCGAACACGGCCGTTCATGCGGAACGTCCTGCCGATCACATTCGGATCCGATTGGAGACGGTCCTTCCAGATGCGATGGCTCAGGATCACCGACGTGAGTTGATTGCCGTCGATGCCCTCTTCGGGGAGGAACCCGCGTCCGAGCGCAGGCTGCACACCGAGCGCCGACAGCAGCGACGGCGTCATCACCGTGCTCGAGAAGCGCTCGGGTTCGGTGCCGAGCGTGAGGTAGGCCTGGCTTTCGCTCCACGCGCCGATCGATTCGAACGACCGGGCGCGCGCGCGAATGTCCATGAAGTCGGGCAGCGACAAGTCGCCCGGACGATCGTCGCCCGGCATCGCCGAGCGGATCGCGACGATGCGCTCGGACTGTGGGAACGGCAGCGGCGCGAGCAGGATTCCGCGCACAATCGTGAAGATGCTCGTGTTGGCGCCGATGCCGAGCCCCATCGCGAGCACCACCACCGCCGTGAATCCCGGCTTCTTGATGAGCATGCGGTAGGTGAAACGCAGATCTTGGAAGATACCGCTCATCGAACCTCTCTCCTGTCAGTCATGACGCAGCGCGACCATCGGGTCGACGCGTGAAGCACGCCTTGCCGGAAGCCACGTCGCCACCAGCGTCACGGCCGCGAGGATCGCGATGGTGGCGAAGAACGTGATCGGATCCGTGGGACTCACGCCGTAGAGAAACCCGCTCACGAAATGCGTGACGCCGAGTGCGAGCGCCACTCCGATCGCGAGACCCGCGACCGCGAGCCGCATGCCGTGGCCCACGACCAGCGCGAGCACGCGTCCGGGCATAGCACCGAGAGCGATGCGAATACCGATCTCGCGCGTGCGCTGGCTCGCGGTGAACGACACCAGGCCCGACAGGCCGATGCCGGCGAGCACCAGCGCCAGCACGCCGAACGCGCCGAGCAACGTGGACACGAGACGCGCCGGCAGCAGCGAGACGCCGACGTGCTGCTCGAGTGTCTTCACTTCGAACAGCGGCAGCGTCGGATCGAGCGACTGGACCACGGTGCGGATGCGCGCCGCGGCCGCGGCCGGATCGCCCGGGATGCGCGCGACCACCGACACCGCGGAGCTGTATTCCTGCGCGAGCGACTGATAGAAGTACGGCATCGGCTCTTCGTTGAGCATGTTGTACCTCGCGTCGCGCGCGACGCCCACGACTTCGAGCCAGCCGCCTTCGCCCGAAATGTCGCGCGTGATGCGGCGGCCGATCGGATCCTGGCTGGGCCAGAAGCGGCGCGCGAACGTTTCGTTCACGATCGCGACACCGGGCGCGCCTTCGCGATCGGTCGCGGCGAACTCGCGGCCGCGCACGATCGGCAGCCTCAGCGCCTTGAAGTAGCCGGCTGACACGGTCGCGTAATCCAGCTCAGGGGGGCGGCCGCCTTCGGACATGTGGCCCTCGACGACGACACCGCCGCGCTGTTGCGCCAGCCCCAGCGGCAGATGATCGGCGAGTGCCACCGACTGCACGCCGGGAATCTCCGAGAGCCGCGCGAGCAGCTCGTTCTGGAACACGCCGCCCCGCGCGCGATCGTAGCCCTGCAGCTCGAGATCGAACGACGTCACGACCGCGTGTCGCGGATCGAAGCCGGGATCGAGCGTGTACGCATTGCGCAGCCCGCGCACGAACAGTCCCGCCCCCGCGAGCAGCAGCGTCGAGAGCGCGATCTGGGCGATCACGAGCCCGTTGCGCAATCGCGACCGGCGCGCGCTGGTCGATTCGTCGCGCAGCGCCGGAACCACATCCGAGCGCACCGCCTCGAGCGCCGGCACGATCCCGAACACGATGCCGGTCAGCACCGACACCACTGCCGTGAACGCCAGCACGCGCCCATCGGGCCGCAGGTCGATCGCGATGTCGAACGGGAGCGGCGGCTGGAAGGCGAGCAACAGATCGGTGCCCCACATCGCGAGCAGCATGCCGAGCCCGCCGCCCGCGAGTGCCAGCAGCACGCTCTCGGTGACGAGCTGCGTGACGAGCCGCGCGCGGCTCGCGCCGAGCGCCAGGCGGATGCCGATCTCGCGACGGCGCGCGGTCGCGCGCGCCAGCATCAGGCCCGCGACGTTCGTGCACGCGACCAGCAGCACCAGTGCCACGACGATCATCAACAGCGCCATGAAGCCGATCACAGGCCCCCGCAGCGCGGGGAACACGCGCGCCTCGCGCTCGGGCAGCACCGAAACGAAGCGGCCGCTGTCGGGACCGGGATGCTCGATGCCGAGCTGGCGGATCACGACGTCGAGCTCGGCCTGCGCCTTCTGCGCCGTCGATCCCGGCAGCAGGCGGCCGATCACGAAGTTCGCGCGATGCCCGCGATGCTCGAGCACATTGCTGCCGGGATTCGTGACCGCGGCCATCGCGAACGGCACCCACAGATCGGGCGTCATTCCCATCGTCACGCCGCGAAACGACTGGGGAAGGATCCCCACCACCGTGAACGGATGGCCGTTGAGATGGAGCGTGGTGCCGACCAGCGCGGGATCGGCGCGGAAGCGGCGCTGCCACAACGCATGACTCACGACCACCACGGGATTCGCACCCGGCGCCGCATCGTCGGTCGCCTGCAGCGCGCGACCGAGTGCCGCGTGCACGCCGAGCATCGGAAAGAAGTTGCCGCTCGCGAGCGCCCCCAGATAGCGCTGGCCGTTGCCGTCGTCACTCGCGAGGCTCAGCGGGGTGACGGTGTAGGACGCGAGATTCGCGAATGCATGCGAGCGGTCGCGGAAGTCGGCGTAGTCGGGATACGAACTCGTGCCCCAGCGCGCGCCGTCCGATTCGGACGTGTAGACCGCGACCAGTTCCTCGGGACGCTCGGCCGGCATCGGCCGCAACGCGATCGCATTCACGAGGCTGAAGATGGTGGCGTTCGCGCCGATGCCGAGCGCCAGCGAAACGACGACGGCCAGCACCAGCCCGGGACTCTTGCCGAGCGAGCGCAACGCGTAACGGATGTCCAGAATCAGAGTGTCCATCGATTCCCCGGGCTCGACTCATCACCACATCACTCGCGGTCGGCTCCCGGCCACTACGGTCGCCGGGAGCCGCCGGACGGACTCACTGATCGCGCAACGCCACCATCGGATCGACCGCCGCCGCGCGGCGCGCCGGAACCCAGCTCGCCAGCACCGCGGTGCCGGTCAGCAGCAGCGCGATCACGGCGAAGCTCAGCGGATCGGCAGGGCTCGTGGCGAACAGAATGCTCGAGATCGCGCGGCCGGCGCCGAACGCCGCCAGCAACCCGACCGCGATGCCGATCCCGGCGAGACGCGCGCCCTGGATCACGATCATGCGCAGCACATCTTCGCTGCGCGCACCGAGCGCCATGCGCACGCCGATTTCATGCGTGCGCTGGCTCACGCCGTAGGAGATCACGCCGTACACACCGACCAGCGCGAGCACCAGTGCCACGACTCCGAAGATCGTGAACATCGAGCCGAACAGTCCGTACTGCCAGAAACTGTTCACGCGCAGCTCGTCCATCGACTGCACCTCGAACACCGGCAGTCCTCGATCGGAAGCGTGAATCGCTTTGCGCGCGCCGGCGGAGATCTGCGCCGGATCGCCGCTCACGCGGATCGTGATGCCGTTGTTGCGCGCCGGCGACCACAGATACGGAAGGAACGCCGCTTCGTCGTTCGGAGTCTTGTCGTCGATGTCGTTGAGCTTGAAGTCGCGCACCAACCCCACCACGCTGACCCATGTGTTGGTGCGATCGCCGCGCAGCCGGAAACGGCGGCCGATAGGTTCTTCCGCACCCCACAGCTTCTTCGCGAAGCTCTGATTCACGACCGCGACGGCAGCGCTGTCGGAGGCTTCGGCTTCGGTGAGGTCGCGTCCTTTGAGAATCGGGACGCCGTGCGTGCGCAGCCAGTGAGCGGTGACGCCGGTGTAGAACATGTTGGGCTCTTCGCCCGCCGGCACATCGCGGCCTTCGGCAATGATCCCATCACCCGCACCACCGCCGCCGATCGCGATCGTGTTCGAGGCGGTCGCCGCCTCCACGCCCGGCAGCGCTTCGACACGCCGGATCACGTCTTCGAGCCGCAGGCGCTTGGAGTCGTCGGTTTCGTACGGATCGCCCGGCAGATAGAGCCGCATCGTCATCAGCCGCTTCACGTCGAAACCCGGATCTACGTACTGGAGCGCCATGAAGCTGCGCACGAACAACGCCGCCGTAACGAGCAGCACGAGCGACAGCGCGACCTCCGCGACCACGAGTCCGTTGCGCAGGCGCGAGCGCCGGCCGCTACCGGTCGCACCCCGCGCGCCTTCCTTGAGCGACTCCTGAAGATTGGTGCCGGTCGTCTGCAGGGCGGGCGCGAGTCCGAACAAGAGGCCCGTGAACACCGCGACGACGATCGCGTAGACCAGCGCGCGCCCGTCGATCTTCCACTGGATGTAGTACGGCACCTGGTCGCTGGGCGGGATCGCGGCATTCATGAGATCCAATCCCCACAGCGCGATCAGCATTCCGAGTGCGGCTCCCGCGAGCGCGATCAAGACGCTCTCGGTCAGCAGCTGGCGCACGATGCGTCCGCGACCGGCGCCGATCGCGGAACGGATCGCGATCTCGCGATGGCGCGACGACGCACGCGCCAGCAGCAGATTGGCGACGTTGGCGCACGCGATCAGCAGCACCGACGTGACGGCACCCATCATCGCGAGGATCACGAGCTTCATGTCGGCGGGGACCAGTTCATCGCGCATCAGGACCGCGCGCGTCGTGAAGCCTTCGTTCTCGCGCGGGTATTCCGAGGCGAGCGCGGCGGCGATCGCGGTGAGCTCCGAATTCGCGCGCTTGATCGTGACGCCGGGCTTGAGACGCGCGAAGGTGGCGAGCCCGCGCTCATCGCGCGGCGTCGTGTGCACGAGCGGACGCACCGGCACCCACAGCAGCTCCGACTCGGGGAACTTGAACCTGGGCGGCATCACGCCCACGACCGTCGTCGGTTTCCCGTTTACCGGAATCTCGCGCCCGACCACGGACGGATCGCCGTTGTAGCGGCGCTTCCACAGCTCGTCGCTCAGCATGATGACCGGTGGTGCACCCGGCCGGTCCTCGTCTTCGCGGAACTGGCGTCCGAGCGCGGGCTCGACGCCGAGCAAGGTGAACAGGTTCGCACTCACGGTCGCCGCGAGGATGCGCTCGGGCTCCTCGCCGTCGGTGAGCGTCATGCTGCGCGCGCCCTGAATGCCGAGGTCCGCGAACGAGCTGACGCGCTGGCGCAGGTCCTCGAAGTTCGCGTAGGACAGGCCATATTCGCTGTCGGTGTCCTTGATGCGGCGATCCTGAAGAATGACGAGCCGTTCGATATCTTTGAAGCCGAACGGCTTGAACAGAATCGCATCGACCACGCTGAAGATCGTGGTGTTGAGTCCGATGCCAATTGCGAGGCACAGCACCGCGAGTGCCGTGAAGCCCTTCGCCTTGCCGAGCGAGCGCAGGGCGTAGCGGATGTCCTGGAGCAGCGCGTCCATCAGCGGGCCTCTGCCCGCTCTTCGACCACGCGGCCGTCGAACAGGTGGATCGTGCGGTCGGCGTGACGCGAGAAGCGCTGATCGTGCGTGACCATGCACACCGTGGCGCCGGCGCGGTGAAGCTCGCGCAGCAGCTCCATCACCTGCTCGCCGTTGCGCGAGTCGAGGTTTCCGGTCGGCTCGTCCGCGAGCAGGATCGCCGGCGAACCCACCAGCGCGCGCGCCACCGCGACGCGCTGCTGCTGGCCGCCCGACAACTGCCCCGGCAGAAGCTTCGCGCGAAGCGCCAAGCCGACGCGCTCGAGCGCGTCGTACGTGCGGCTGCGCCGATCGGACGCCGTCATGCCGCGGTAGGTCAGTGGCAGCTCGACGTTCTCGAACACCGTGAGGTCGCCGATCAAGTTGAAGCTCTGGAAGATGAACCCGATCTCGCGATTGCGGATGCGCGCGCGGTCCGCGAGCTTGAGCGACTCGATCGGCTGGCCTTTGAGCCAGTAGCGCCCGTCGGTCGGAGAATCGAGCAGACCGAGCAGCGAGAGCAGCGTCGACTTGCCGCAACCCGACGGACCCGCGATGGAAACATAGTCGCCGTCGTTGATCTCGAGATGAATGCCCGACAGCGCGTGCGTCTCGACTTCATCGGTGTAGAAAACCTTGGTGACGTTGTCGAGCTTGAGCAGCGTCTGGCCGGTGGGCTTCTTGATCTCCCGCTGCGGGGCTTCGGGCTTGGCGGTACCGTTCGGCAGCGCGTTCTGGATGCGGTTGGTTTCGGATACAGCAACCATCGTGTTCCTCCTCCTAGCGAATCCGAACGCGGTCTACGCCATCCCAGCGCGACATGTCGGACAAGATCACTTCATCACCGACTTCGAGTCCGCCGAGCACTTCGACGGTATTCACGGACGACTTGCCGAGCCGCACGCTCTGACGAATCGCTTCCTTGCCACCGTTTACGAGTTTGAACAGCCCCAGGGTTGCATTCGTCTGCGCATCCGCCGGCCGGTTGACGAACATCACGTTCGCGAGACGCTCGATCTCGATCGTGCCGTCGACGCTTAGATCGGGCCGCGCACCGGCCGGCAACTCGCCTTCGAGCGTGACATCCACCGCGACCGTTCCGTCCTGCACACCGGGATTTACGCGCGAAACCCTGCCCTTAACGGTTCCGTTGCGCGTGTCGATCACCGCGGGCAGCGACAACACCACGTCCTTCGCCTGCGACTCCGGAACGCGCAGCACTGCTTTCAGACGCTCCGGCTGTGCCACTTTCGCGAGCAACTGACCCGGGTTCACCCACTGACCCTCTTCGAGCGTCATCTCCTGCAGCACGCCTTTGGAACCCGCGATCACGTTCATCGACGCGACGCGGCCCTGATGGAAACGCACGATCGCGCGCAGCCGTTCGATCTGCGCGCGCTGAAGCGCGAGCTGCGTCTTGAGCGTTGAGCGCGCCACTTCGAGGCGGCGCTTCTCGCCGTCGTAGCGCGTCGCCATCTCCTGCATGCGGTCGCGCGCGCGGTCGAGTTCGTTGGTCGAGATCAGTCCTTCCTTCGCAAGCCGCTCCGCCGCCGCGACCGCGCGCCGCGCGTCCTCGTGGTCGGTGTGCGCCGTGGCGACGCCGCTCTCCTGCGAGAGCACACCGGTCGACAACGTGGCGTCGAGGCTCGCGAGCCCCTGCTCGGCGAGCGAGAGCTGGCGGTCGGCGTCGAGCGCTTCGAGCTGGACGTCGGGATTGGCGAGCACCAGGAGGATCGTGCCCTCTTCGACCTGCTCGCCGGCGCGAACGTGGATGCGCTCGATGCGGCCTGCGGTGACCGCCGGAATCCAGCGCATCTGCTCGGGCACCAGCGTTCCCGTCCCGCGCACCTGACGCAGCATCGCGCCGCGCTTCACCGCGTCGGTCCACAGCGTCGCGCGCTCGACGGTCGGTGCGGCCGGCTTCAGGCGGCTGAAGCCGACCGTGACGAGAATCAGCACCAGCGCGGCCCCCGCATAGATATAAGGTTGCCGCTTCGGCCTCGGTGCGCGCGCGATGTCCAGGGGATCCTCCGTCAGGAGCGATGCGGCGATGAAGAAGTGCGGCGGTTACGGCGCCGGGGGGTGACCCGCGCGGTTGCCCATGCAGCACCGCGCCCGAATCGGAAGAGCGCCGTCACCTGCCGCACATCGGAAATTCCGCGTTCTCTATTAGAAGAAGCGTGCCGCGGGCTCTGAATCGCCGAGCGTGTTCGCGGGCATGAGGTTGAGTGCGAGAGGTGTTCGCGGCGGAATCGGCGGAAGTGTCCGCCCGTGGGATTCAGTCGTCCCGGAATCGGACACTTGCACGGAGTGGGAGGAGGCTAAGACCCGGTCGCGATCGTACGCTTCGGTGAATGGATTCCACCGATTCCCCTGATCGGGCCGACCCTGATAACGTGCCCCTATGGAAGATCTCGTCACCCGAATCCGATCCGTCGCCGCCGCGATGCTGTCGAAGCACGCGATCCTCGCCGCCTACGCCTACGGCAGCCGCATCAGCGGACGGCCGCTCGACGGAAGCGATCTCGACATCGGCTACTACGCCCTCGGATATCCGAACGAGGCAGGGCTTCTTCTGTCCGAGGAACTCGCGCTGGAGGCCGACCTCACCGACGCGCTCGGCCTCGAGGTGGATCTGCGCAATCTCGCCGAAGCCCCGCTGGAACTACGCGGAAAGGTTCTCGAAGACGGCGTCCGGATCTACTCGGGGGACGACGTCCGGCGCGTCGGATTGGAGCGCAACACGCTGTCGCGCTACCACGATTACAAGGCCGAATTCGCCGAAATGCACGAGATCCGACTGCGGCGCATCGCCGAGAAGGGCCTCTGATCGTGGTCGACAAGCCGAAACTCGACCAGATGCTGTCCAATCTCCGGAGCTATTCGGAGCGTCTCGACCAACTCGCGGCGGTCGGACGCGAGGCGTTCCTGGCCAATCCCGACAAGATTGGACACGCCAAGTACCTGCTCGTGATCGCGATCGAGTGCTGCATCGATATTGCCAACCACGTGATTTCATCGGAGAACTTCCGCTTCCCGCGTCACAACGCCGATAGCTTCACGGTTCTCGTCGAGGAAGGAATCCTGCCCGCGGACCGTCAGGACTCTCTACGCTCGATGGCGCGCTTCAGGAATCGACTCGTCCATCTCTACTGGGAAGTGGACGACGCGCGGGTGTTCGAATTCCTCGAGACCTCGATGGGTGATCTCAGGGACTTCGCACGGGTCATCGCGACTCGCGAGTGGTGATCGCCGCGCGGCGGGAATCTCCCGGACTCCCATTCCTCCCCGCGCCCTCCTTTATGCTAGCTTCCCGCCGCAAAGGTGACTTCCACCGCTCGACCCATTGTGAAACCCCACCCGCCGCCGCCGGTTCGTCCGGCACGAGGTGCGTGTGACGATTGATGTACGCCCGAACCGGATCACCGTCGCGGAACCCAGCGATATTCCCGAAGCGCTCGAGCAGTCGGTGTTCCTCGCCAAGCTCGACGATCTCGTGAACTGGGGCCGCGCCAATTCCATGTGGCCGATGTTCTTCGGTCTCTCGTGCTGTTTCGTCGAGATGGCCACCTCGATCACCTCGCGCCACGACATCTCGCGCTTCGGCGCCGAGGTCATGCGCGGCTCGCCGCGTCAGGCCGACCTCATGGTGGTCGCGGGCACGGTGTTCAAGAAGGTCGCACCCGCGCTGATCCGGCTCTACGAGCAGATGTTGGAGCCGCGCTGGGTGATCTCGATGGGCAGCTGCTCCAATTCGGGCGGCATGTACGACGTGTATTCGGTGGTGCAGGGCGTGGACACGATCCTGCCGGTCGACGCCTACATTCAAGGCTGTCCGCCGCGGCCGGAATCGGTCATGCAGGCGCTGATGCTGCTGCAGGCGAAGATCATGAAGAACGAGCGTCCGTTCCGCGAAGTGCTGCGGCGCAAGGACGGCACCTCGGGCACCATCAAGCCGCCGCGCACGGTGGGCGTGACGACGACCGACGACCCGCGCGGTCCGGGACTCGAAGGCACGCGTCCGCGCGGCACGATCATGCGGCCCAACACCGACATCCCGGCCGCGTACTTCCCGACCTGGACGCCGCCCTCGCCGGTCACGCCGCGCGAAGACGGGCTGGAGCCGGTGGAAGCCGGCCTGCGCGAGCATCTCGGCGGCCAGCTCACGCGCGATCCGGGCGAATACGGCCCGTCGGACACGCTGACGTGGAAGGTCAAGCCCGAGCAGTTGACGACCGCACTCGATTACCTGCGCAACCACTCGCCGACGCGCTTCCGCCGTCTCGAGTTTGCGGCCGGGATCGACAACCGTCCGCGCGGCGCGGGATTCCGCACCGTCTACCATCTCGCCGCGATCGAGGCC
>JANLWX010000081.1:0-2357 GCA_031364845.1 Candidatus Eiseniibacteriota bacterium | reverse complement strand
CAGCAGACGATGACGTCCGAGTACGTGGACGACCGGCCCGAGGCGCTCTACTACGTCTACGAGGGTGGCGAGAACCACCGCCCACTCGGGCTCTCGGTGCACCAGGAGACCTACGCGTGGAGCGCGCCCGGCTACGACGGCATCGCAGGGCTTTCGTTCCGCATCACGAACCACGGCAACGAGACGTTGCGCGACGTCCGCATCGGCCTGATGGCCGACCTCGATTCGCGCGAGCGCAATGATCGTGGCGGGCACCTCGACGATCATGTCGAATACGAAAGCTATCGTCGTGGAATCCAGAACCCGAGCGACTCCATAACGGTGTTTGGCGTCGACCTCTGCGAACCTCCCTACAGTCCCCCGTGTCCGCCGCCCGCGCCGTGCATCACAACGCTCGCTCAGACGCTGCCGGTGGTCACTGACTTCCGCAAGCTGGGCTATCCGTCGACCGTCGTCATCCCGCTGGATCACACGACCGATCCGCTCGCTTACCTCCCGGCCGCCGCGCAGTACGCCCGCGCACCGCGCACCAAGTCTTTCCGTTCCGCGGTGTTTGCGCGAGGTCGGATTCCTGGCCAGGGCGGGCTGCCCTCGATCGATCGCGAGCGTTACGAGGCGATGGCGGGCGACTTCCCGGTCGCCACCATCGGAACTCCCGGCGACTACGTGGTGCTCGTTTCGTGCGGGCCGTTCGAAACTTTGTTGCCGGGGCAAAGTCTCGAGTTCGAAGTCGCCCTAGTTAGCACGCTCGATCGCGATAGCCTCTCGACAGTAATGGGGAACGCCGCGGTTCTGCACCACGGCCAGATCGTTAACGCACTTCCGGATTCGGCAGACTCCCGGTGGCCCTTCGACTGGAACTTCGGTGTGAGCGGGATCAATGGCCACGAAGTGTGCATCGAAGCGCCGCCCGGCATCACGTTCGTCCACGACCCGCACTGTCCGCAGAAGTTCCCCGAGGACGGCCGCCCCGGCGCGTTGCCGCAAGTCTATCGTCATGGCCAGTGCATCTGGACCGACGCGGACTGCCAGCGCTGCACCGGCATGAAGGGATTCGACACGCGCCCGCGCTGGCTCGATCCGGGGGATCTTCCGCTCGCGCCGCCGCTGCGATTGATCGCCGGGGACCATTCGGTGCGGATCGACTGGAGCAACCTGCCCGAGATCTACCATCGTGCCGGCCTGTCGGGGCCGCCGCGCACGCGATTCGCCGGCTACCGGATCTACCGGCTCGCCGACTGGCGCGATCGCAAGTCGTTGCTTCCGCCGCACGACAACTGGGCGCTGCTCGGAGCCTACGGCTTCGACAACCGCAACAGCCGAAGCCCGATCTCCGACATCACCGACACCACCATCGACTACGAACGGATCCTCTACGAGCAGCGGCTCTACCCGATGGGACGCTACACGTTCGTGGATTCGCAGGTGCTGAACGGCTTCGACTACGCGTACGCCGTGACCACCGTGCTCGAGCGCGACATCGATGACGGTGCCGGATTCATCCGCGTCGAACGCTTCGAAAGCCCGTTCGCGCCGCGGTTCGAAGAGATCGTGCGACCGGCCATCTCTGCGCGGAGCCCGGCGGGCAAGGTGTGGGTGGTGCCGAATCCCTACCGCGGAAGCGAAGTGTGGCAACGCCCGAGCGTGCTCGGCGATCCGCTCAGCCGGCACATCGATTTCATGGGGTTGCCGCGGGCCCGCTCGACGATCAAGATCTGGACGGTGGCCGGGGATCACGTCGCGTCCATCGATCACGATGGCACCGGGGGAAACGGCGAAGCCGCATGGAATCTGGTCTCGCGCAATGGCCAGGAGATCGAGTCCGGGATCTATCTGTTCACCGTCGACTCGCCAATTGGACACGACATCGGCCGCTTCGTGGTGATCCGCTGATGCCGGTGCATGGGCGCAGTCCGCGCGGGTTCGAAAGCTTCACTTGGGCGCGCGCGTGCGGCGTGATCTCGGCGCTTGCGGCACTTGCCGTCACGACGCGCACCGCCCACGCCGTGCTCGACATCGAGGACAAAGGGCCGGTGATCAACGCGGGAGGATTCGCGATGCGGGTCACCAATGCCGGCATCATCGGCAACGCGTTCGTGGACAACGGCCTGTCCTATGATCCGTCGTTCGAGATCCATCCCGGCAGCGGACTCGAAGCGCTCAATCACGCCGCACTGTGGGTGGGCGCGCGCGCGACCAGCGGCGAGATCCGCGTCTCGGGAGGGCCGTTGCTCGAGTGGCGTCCGACGCTCGAGCTCGACGATCGCGTACGCGGCGTGAGCCAGGGATTGCCGGGAGCCCGGCGCAGCGTGGACGACGACGGCGATGGCCGCGTGGACGAGGAAATCTTCAACGGC
>JANLWX010000072.1:0-27353 GCA_031364845.1 Candidatus Eiseniibacteriota bacterium | reverse complement strand
CCGTAGCCGTACGCGTCCAGGTTCCAGCACGTGACGACGCGTCCGTTGCGCAGCAGCGGCCCGCCCACCATGCCGGTGCCGTAGAGCGACGTGCCGCGCGCAATCGCGATACGCACGGTTTGAACGCCGCCCTGCGATGCGAATTCGGGGACGGTCGCGAAGTGCGCGGGCACCGGCCCGGTTGCGGGAAACGGTCGCTGCAGTGCGATCGAAGGCAGTGCCGCTGCGCGCGATTGCGAGTCCGCGTGGAACCGGACGATGCGCTCGCCGATCGCTTCGCCGATGCCGGGGACCGCGGACCATGCGGCACCTGCCCATGAAGTGAGCAGGATCAGGGTCGCGAGTGTGAAGGCCGGTGCGGGCATGGCGCGCAGTATACGCGCGCGCGGCGTTTGACCTCATGGGGGCCGCGCTCCTAATTTTTCTGTCCACGCGCCCGCGGCCACATCGTGCGCGGCCAGAATCGATTTCCTTCCAATACCGCCCCGGGAGTGCCCGAATGCGCGCCGACGACATCCTGCGTTTCGTGTGGATCGCGGACCCTCAGATCGCTCCCGACGGACGCCGCATCGCGTTCACGCACGTCTCGGTGGATCAGGCGGACGATTCGTATCGCACCGCGATCTGGCTGTGCGAGTTGAACGCGGACGGTGCCGCCGCGGGCACGCCGCGCCCGCTGACCGCGGGTCCGCGTGATTCGCAGCCGCGCTGGTCGCCGGACGGAACCCAGCTCGCGTTCGTGCGCGCCGCGGAAGCCGGCAAACCGGGACAGATTCACGTGCTCCCGTTGGGCGGAGGAGAAGCGGAGAAGCTGACCACACTCGCGGGGGGCGCATCGGCGCCCGCGTGGTCGCCCGATGGGGCGCGGCTCGCGTTTCTGAGCGGGACGAATCCGGCGAAGGATTCGCCCGAGCCGAAGAAGCCGAAGAACGAACCGGGCCGCGTCGTCACGCGCGCCGAGTTCCGCTGGAACAACGACACGTTCACCGACTTCGATCACCTGGACCACGTGTGGGTGCTGGAGGTCGCGGCCGCGCGCGAAGCGGCGCGCGCCGGAACGCCACCCGCGATCGCCGCACCCGCGCCCGATCCGGGTCCGGCCGCCGAAATCGCGGGGTCCGCTCCCGCCGTTTTCGCAACGCCTGTGCCCGGTGCGCCGCGGCAGCTGACCACGGGCGCCTTCGCCGAATCGTCGCCACGCTGGTCGCTCGACGGCAAGTGGATCCTGTTCCTTTCGGATCGCCGCGCCGAGCCCTGGCACGGGCTCGAGGACTCGGATCTGTTCGCCATCGCTCCCGATCTCAAAACGCCGAGCGACGGCGATTGTTTCCAGGTGGTCGCCGACATCAAGGGTCCGATCGTGGCGTTCACGGAGTCGAAAGACGGACGCATCGCCGCGGTCGGCGGTCTGCGCGATCAGATGCGCTCGTACTACCGCAGCCATCTCATGCTGTTCGAAGGACCCTGGCCGCGCACGGGCGCCCGCGTCGTGACGGAGCGCGCGGACTTCGACTTCGGCAGCGACGACATCGCGGGCGACATGCACCCGCCGCGCGGCGGCGGCGCCAAGCCGCTCGCGTTCTCCGCCGACGGACGCGCGGTCTACGGCGTGATGCTCAGGTACGGCTCGGGGCGGCTCGCGAAGATCGACTGCGCGAGCGGTGCCGTGACCGAACTCACCGATGCCGCGCACGAAATCGTGACGGGCAGCGCCACGCCCGATGCGCGCCGGTTCGCCCTCACGGTCGGCGACGTCACGCGGCCCGGCGATCTGTGCCTCTACGATGCCGATCGCGGGCTCGTCACGCTGTGGTCGCCCAATCAGTCGCTGCTCGACGAGCGCGGCCTCGGCGAAGTCGAGGAGTTCTGGTGCGAGGCGAAGGACCACACGAAGATCCAGGGCTGGATCGTCAAGCCCAGGGACTTCGATCCATCGCGGAAGTATCCGTTGATCCTCCAGATCCACGGCGGCCCGCACGTCGCCTACGGCGTCGGGTTCTTTCACGAGTACCGCGTGCAGGCCGCCGCCGGCTACGTCGTGCTGTACGTCAATCCGCGCGGCAGCACGACCTATGGCGACACGTTCGGCAACATCATCCAGTACGCGTATCCCGGCGATGACCATCACGATCTGATGACCGCCGTCGATCACGTCGTCGCGCGCGGATACATCGATGAAACCCGCATGGGTGTGACCGGCGGCAGCGGCGGCGGGCTGCTCACGAACTGGGCGATCGCGCACACTAATCGGTTCGCTGCCGCCATCACGCAGCGCTGCGTGTCGGACTGGGCCTCGATGTGGTTCAGCTGCGACTTCGCGATGTTCCAGCCGAACTGGTTCCGCCACTCGCCGTTCGATTGCCCGCAGGAATACATCGACCGCTCGCCGGTGTACCTCGCGGCGAAGATTGAGACGCCGCTGATGGTGATCCACAGCGAGGAGGACTGGCGCACGCCGATCGGCCAGGGTGAGGCGATGTTCCGGGCACTCAAGTCGCTGAAGAAGCCGGTCGTGATGGTGCGATTCCCGGGCGAGAACCACGAGCTGACACGCAGCGGCACGCCGTCACGGCGGGTTCAGAATCAGGAGCATGTGCTGAGGTGGTTCGATCACTGGCTGATGGGCAAGCCGGCGCCGGAGTACGGGGTGTAGGCGCCGGCCGCCTCGCTCGAGCGCGACCCCAATCCTCCAGCACGAAACACTTCGGGCCGGCCCGCGATCGCGGAGCCGGCCCGAAGTCGTTGCGAATGACGAAGCGGCGCCGAAGCGCCGCCCGCCTCGTTACTTGTTCAGCAGCTTCCTCCGCTCCGATTCCTTGCGGAGCACTTCCTTGTTCTGCACCACGAACTCGACGCGGCGGTTCTTCGCCATGTTGAGCGCGTTGTTGTTCGTCGCGACCGGCTTCGATTCGCCGTAGCCCTTCACGGTGAACTGTTCGGCCTTCAGCGTCGGGAACTTCTCGAGCAGATACCGCTGCACCGATCCCGCGCGCGCTTCGCTGAGCTTCTGGTTGTAGGCGTTCGAGCCGCGCGAGTCGGTGTGGCCGTCGATCTCGATCTTCAGCTCCGGCCACTTGCTCAGCACCTGGCCCACCACGTTGAGGTTGGCGAACGACTCCGGCTTGATGTCCGCCTTCGCCGTCTCGAAGTTGATGTCCTGGAGCCGGATCATGCCGGTGTCGAGCAGTTCGGTCTCGCGCTCGGTCACTTCGATCGGGCAGCCGTCCTTGTCGACCTTCAGGCCGGCTCCGGTGTCGGCGCACTTGTCGAGGCCGTCCGGCACGCCGTCGCCGTCAGTGTCCTTCGGGCAGCCGGCCGCATCCACGGTCGCACCCTTGGGCGTGTCGGGGCACGTATCGATGCCGTCGGGAACGCCGTCACCGTCGCCGTCGATCGGGCAGCCGTTCACGTCGACCTTGGCGCCACGCGGCGTGTCGGCGCACTGATCGAGACCGTCGAACACGCCGTCCGCGTCGGCATCGACCGGGCAGCCCTTCGCATCGACGCGCGCGCCTTTGGGCGTGCCCGGGCACGTGTCGATGCCGTCCCACACGCCGTCGCCGTCACTGTCGCTCGGGCAGCCCTTCGCATCGACGGTCGCACCGACCGGTGTGTCGGGGCAGGTGTCCTTGCGATCGCTGATACCGTCGCCGTCCGCGTCCTTGGGCGTGCCGCCCATCGCGAGCGTGAGTCCGCCGGTGACGAGCACGTAATTGTCCTTCGATGCCTGGTAGTAGCTCGACAGCAGCAGCACGTTGCGGGCTTCGGCGCGGATCGCGACGTTCTGCGACAGCCACAGCCGCATTCCGGCGCCGGCGTCGAACGATCCGAAGAACCGCTCTTCATCGCCGGTCTTGAAGCGCTGATAGCCGCCGCCGACCAGTCCGTACAGATCCCACGACTCGGCCTGGAGCGGAGTGATCATGAGGTCGGCTGCGGTGTGGATGAACGACACCGTGTTGCCGTTGTCGGGATCCTGATCGGTGGTGGTGTAACCGCCGCCGACCTGCAGTCCGAACAGGCGATTGGGATGCCATCCGAGCTTGGCACCGTAGTGAAGGTTGTCCTTCATACGGATGCGCACGTTACCCGGCAGCGTGACGCCGTCAACGAAGAAGGCATAGCCCGCGTAGGGCGTGATCTGCCATGACGAACCTTCGGGGGCGGCGGCGTGTACCGGCGCGCGAACACCCGAGAGCGACGTGGCGGCGATGAGCAGCATCGCGCCGAATGCGAATTTCAGAGTACGACGTTCCATGTGACCTCCTGTCAGGGCGGGGCAGGGTCCGGCCGTGGACCGGATGGTGGGTCGCAAGGGTGTCGAAGCTCTCGGTGCACTGCTCCCATGTATTCGATGGCAGGGGGCGATGGGTCTGCCCCGCGCAACGGAGCGGATACTAGCGCAGACGGGCGCGGCAGAATAGCGTTTCGGCGCGGTTTCGCGCCTCAGCGCCCGTAGAGCGCCGTCAGGTCCGCGAGCCGCGCCGCATGGCGTTCGGTCAGTTCGCCCTCGGCATATCGCCAGCCCCAGTTGCCGGCGATGCGCCCCGGCAGGTTCATGCGGGCCTCGCCACCCTTGTCGAGCACGTCCTGGAGCGGCACCACCGCGGTGTCGGCCACCGAGGCGTACACGAGCGTGATCAGGTCCCAGGCGATGTCGCGGCCGTCGGTGCGCATGTAGCGCCGCGCGAGGTCGCGTTCCTCCGAGGTCGAGCCGGCCTCGTACCAGCCGCGGGTGGTGTCGTTGTCGTGCGAGCCGGTGTAGGCGGCGCAGTTGTGCGGGAAGTTGTGGGGGAGGAACGGCTCGGTCGCGTCGGAGCCGAACGCGAACTGCGTGATCTTCATGCCGGGCAGATCGAACGCGTCGCGCAGCGCGATCACTTCGGGCGTGATGTTGCCGAGATCTTCGGCGAGGATCGGCAGATCGCCGAGTGCTGCGCGCAGCGCGTCGAACAGTTTGCGGCCGGGACCTTTGACCCAGGTTCCGGTCTCGGCGGTGAGGGCAGTCGCCGGAATCTCCCAGTACGCGTCGAATCCACGGAAGTGATCGAGCCGCACGATGTCGACCAGTTCGAGTGTGGCGCGTAAGCGTTCGATCCACCACGCGTAGCCGTCGGCGGCGATCGCGTCCCACCGATAGAGCGGGTTGCCCCACAGCTGTCCGGTCGGCGCGAAGTAGTCGGGCGGCACCCCGGCGACCGCGGTCGAGCGGCCGTGTTCGTCGAGCAGGAACAACTCGCGGCGCGCCCACACATCGGCGCTGTCGTAGGCGACGAAGATCGGAATGTCGCCGATGATCTTCACGTTCGCCGCGCGCGCGTGCTCACGCACCACGTGCCACTGGCGGAAGAACACGAATTGATGGAAGCGCTGGGCGTCGATCGCGCGCGAGAGATGTTTGCGCGCCGAGGCGAGTTCCGGCGCGCGGCGCAGTGCCAGGCCTTCGTCCCAGTCGCTCCACACGGCGTTCAACGATTGCTTGAGTGCCATGAACAGCGCGTAGTCGTCGAGCCAGCCCGCGTGCTCGGCCGCGAACGCTTCGAACTCCTGGCGCAGCGGACCGCTCACGGTCTCGAAGCGCTGGAACGCGCGCTCGAGCGTGCGCAGCTTCCACGTGATGACCGGTCCGAAGTCGACCTGCGCCACCGGAAACGCGGGTATATCGGCGAGTTCTTCGCGGGTGAGCAGTCCGTCCGCGAACAACGCGTCGGGGCTCACGAGATAGGGATTGCCGGCGAACGCCGAGAACGACTGGTAGGGCGAGTCGCCGTAGCCGGTCGGTCCGAGCGGCAGCACCTGCCACAGCTTCTGCTTCGAGCGTTCGAGGAAGTCGATCCACGCGAGGCACCCGGGACCGATGTCGCCGATTCCGTAGGGTCCGGGCAGCGAAGTGGGATGGAGCAGGATGCCGGAGGCGCGCGGGAATGCCATCAGCGCGGCTCCATCGCCGCGGGCCGGATCGCATCTGGTGCTGTGTCCGATGAAAGCGGGAGGTCGATCATGGCGGGACAATAGAAGCGCTTCACGCGCTCGGCAACCCGGACGCGTTGACGTGCAGGAGCACATGATGTGGCCGCTCAGCGGGGTCCCGAAGTCGCGCATCCCGTCGGAACGGAGCGATTCATGACCGCCTGCCGCAGGGCATAGGTACGGCCGCGCAGACCCACAAACCTGATTGCTGCGTGTCGCCGTTCCTCGATCGACGCCTCGGGATTGCCGCGAGTATGTTCGATGGCGAGGTGCGCCTGGTCGGCATGCCACCCGAGCCCCTTGAGGCAGTGCAGCAGATCACTCTCGACTTCTTGCTGTGCGGCGGCCAGGTTTTCATTCGTTGAGTGAGATTCCGTCGTGGGATGCACTCCGGCCGCCGGGAGATCATCGGTGCGCTCGACCTTCACGACGACCGGAATTGTGTTTGCGGGTACGGGCTGCCCTGCCGCCGTCGCACGCCGCTCCGCAGCCGCGCTCTGCGCTTCTTCGCGCTTGCGCTTCATGAATCCCGACCCGAACGTGCGTTCGGCTTCATACTGGTTATGCGGTCGACACCGAAGACGCAACCCGTCTACGCTCGCTTCGCCGCCGCGCGCGACTTCGAGGATGTGGTCGAATTCCAGCGATGAGCGCTCGGGACAACGAGCGCCGTCCGCGCTCACGAACGTGCATTGTCCACCGTCACGTTCGTTGACCGCGCGCCTGACGTGCGCAGGAACATAACGGGGATTCGTCGACGTGCGTGGCCGTGCTGCACGCGGCCGGTCGGTCGCGGCGAACTTCGTCTTCTCGAGCTTCGCGATAAGGGCGTCCAAAGCCCGTTCGAGCAATTCGGGCAGGTCGCCGGAAGAGACCTGATGACCGAGCAAGGATTGCGCGTAGCGAAGTTTGGTGAACATCTCCTGGCGCATCGTGAACTGAACACAAAAGCGTTCGGGTGCGAGCGGCGTCACTCGCGGATGGGACGTTTCAACTGGCCGTGCGGCCAGTTGGTTCGTAGATGCTTCGGGGGGAAAGGAGCCTTGCAGCAGTTCGGGTGACGCAGAGACCGGGGTGATCCGCGTCGGAGCGTCCTGCCTGGGAAAGTGCTGTGCGATCACCGCTTCGATTTCGTCGTTCGTCTTGTGTGCGGCCGCCGTCAGCAGTTCGTCCACGTTCTCCAACGTCAGGTGGGAGGCAAGCATGGCCGCCCCGCTCAGGTGAAGTCGTCCCTCGGCCACAGCGGGGAAGATGGCCGGATACTCCCGCGCCTTGCGCGCCACGCGAATCCGCTTATTCGCGGCGTCCGCCGACAGCCCCAGCACGTGCACGCAGTACGAGTGCATCGACGGATGAGCGGCGGGCGCGAACAGCCGCCGCTCATCGAACTCAGCAATGTGGGCGAGGAGGTGGGCCGTGGTTCTCGAGTCCTTGCCGACGAATGCGGCGAGACCCTGCTTGAGGTCGTGATCGGCGAGATGAGATAGGGCGTACGGATTCATGGCTCCTCCGCGCGTGCAGACGCAACATCCGGTCGCGGGGGCGATGAATGACGTGAGTATTCATATCACGAGGTATTTTGAGACTCAGGAATGCCCGGGATTGCGTGATGACAACCGACACGAAAACGATGCTGTCGCGGCCCACGCAGAGCGATGAGCGCGCAACCTGCGCAGAATTCCGCGCGCCCGGCAGTTGCCCGGCGGGGCGTCGATGAGCGAGGCGTGCGGGGCGTCAAGTAGATTCTGCGACCGTCAGCCGACGGGTACCGCGCCACGTGGCCGCGCAGCGCGCCCATCGTGTAGGGTGCGCGGCATGAATCCCACGACGAAGTTCCGATGGCGCGACCGCTCGTCGCTCGTGTGCGGTGTCTTTGCCGCGTGCCTCATGCTCCTTTCGCTCGCAGGGTGCACGCGCCGCGTCGCCGACGAACACAGCGTTGCGTCCGACTCCGTGTCGTCGCGCCCCACGCCTTCGCCCGCCGCCACGCGTCCCGGCCTCGTGATCACCGAATGGGTGGCGCTCGGGAACGAGCCGTTCTGGAACGTCAGCATCATGCCCGACTCGATCGTGTGGCGGACGCCCGAGCATCTGGAAGGCGTCCACTTTCCGCCCGCGGCTCGCGAGCGCTCGGGCAACACGATCCGCTGGCAGACCGCGCGCACCGGGACGCCCGCGTCGCTCGATCTGTCGATCGAGAGCATGACCTGCGGCGATGGCATGTCGGATCGCGTGTATCCGTACAAGGCCACGCTCAAGCTCGACCAGCAGACGTTCACCGGGTGCGCCGAACAGCGCTCGGTGTGGACGGGCGCCGGCTTCGCGTTGCGGATTCCGCCGGCGTGGAACGACCACTGGGACGTCGCGCTCCACGAAGGCAAAGAGGCCGAGCGGCGCGGGGGCGCGAGCACGGTCGTCGAGTTCGCGTGCCGTCCGGTCACCGCGGGCACGCGTTCGGAAATCCTCGTGGCGGTGGTCGTGATGGATCGCGCGCGCTGGATGGCGATGAAGGCCGAGGCAGGTCCGCCCCCGGGCGACCTGCTCGCCGAGCGCGGCGAACGCGTGTGGCTCGCCGGCCTGCCGCAATCGCAGCCGTTCGCGGCCGGATCGCCCGACGCCGCGCGCTTCGAGGCGATGCAGCTTTCGCTCGATCAGGTGAAGCAACGCTTCGCGCTGCTGCCCGCGAAACCATAAACCGCGGCACCCGCCCAGCGGCGAGATTGCTGCTCCGGCGTTCATCCCCGCCCGCCGCCTGATTGGTCGCGGCCGTCGTTCGCCGTGGCGGCAGGCACGAATCATGGGTTAGTGTCGCCGATCGGTCATCGACCTGGATGAGTCCCACGCCACCGAATCCGGTGGCCCGAGAGGAGAGATGATGGCAGCAACCGCCGTGGCCGCTCCCAGCACCGGAACCTGGATGGGTCATCCCAAGGGTCTGTTCATCCTGTTCTTCACCGAGATGTGGGAGCGCTTCTCGTATTACGGAATGCGCTCGCTGCTCGTGCTCTACATGGTGAACCATCTGCTTGTGAATCCCGAGCTGGGCCAGCGGGTGCTCGGGTTCACGGCGATCCGTGGTGCGATCGAGTCGGCGTTCGGGCCACTGGCCGCCCAGCCGCTGTCGTCTCAGATCTACGGGTTCTACACGGGGTTCGTCTACCTCACACCGTTCTTCGGCGGCATGCTCGCGGACCGCATTCTGGGTCAGCGCAAGTCGGTGATTCTCGGCGGTCTGCTGATGGCGGCCGGTCACTTCATGATGGCGTTCGAACAGAGCTTCTTCCTCGCGCTCATGCTTCTGATCCTCGGCAACGGCGCGTTCAAGCCGAACATTTCGACCCAGGTCGGCAGCCTCTACGCGCAGGGCGATTCGCGCCGCGACGGCGCATTCACGATCTTCTACATGGGCATCAACCTGGGTGCGTTCTTCGCGCCGCTGGTGTGTGGCACGCTCGGACAGAAAGTCGGCTGGCACTATGGCTTCGGCGCCGCCGGCGTCGGAATGATCCTGGGTCTGTGCGTCTATATCTGGGGACACAAGTTCCTGGGCAAGGAGCCGCCGTCGAACCGCAAGCCTCTGAACGCGGGACGTGTGCTGAGCACGAGCCTCATGTACATCGCGGGGATGGTGCTGCTGCTCACGCTGCTGTTCAGCTCGCTGTTGCTGCCCGCATTCCTCAAGATCGGCGTCGCGGCTGCCGTCATCGCGACGATGATCGTCTGGTTGGCGAAGCTTCCCGCCGACGAGCGTCCGCGCGTCATCGCGCTGTTCGTGCTGTGTGGCCTCAATGTCGTGTTCTGGGGAGTCTACGAGCAGCAGGGCAACACCATGCAGTTGTGGGCGGATCAGAACACGAACTGGAACTTCTTCGGCTGGACCATGCCCTCGACCTGGTATCAGGCGTTCAATCCGGCGATGATCTTCATGTTCGCGCCGCTGCTCACGATCTTCTGGGCGTGGCAGGCGAAGCGGAATCAAGAGCCTTCGAGCGTGACGAAGATGGCGATGGGCTGCTTCACGGTCGGGCTGTCGTTCATGGTCATGGTCCTGGCGACCCAGGGCATGGCGCCCGACGCTCAACGCAGTGTGATGTGGCTCGTCGGCATGACGGTCGTGATCACGCTCGGTGAGTTGTATCTGTCGCCGATTGGACTGTCGTTCGTGACCAAAGTCGCCCCTGCGCGCATGGTGTCCATGCTGATGGGGGTGTGGTTCCTCGCGAACTTCCTCGGCAACTACCTGTCGGGCTATCTGGGCACGTTCTACGAGAAGATCCCGCGCGGGCAGTTCTTCACGATGCTCGCAATGCTCGGCATGGGTGCGGGGCTGATCATGTTCATGATCGGCAAGCAGGTCGACAAAGTCGTATCCAAGCACGATCGCGGTCTCGCATAGCGCGCTTGGGCAAGTGATCTTCGAGGCGGCGGGTTGCCAGGCGCGATCCGCCGCCTCGCGCATTTCGCGCGGGCGGCCGGTGCATCGTGCACGCGTCGGGAGTCGGGGTTCGCGATTTCGCGCAGGTCTCGCGCCCAACGCGTTGTGGGACAAGTAATTGCTCCACGGCGCCCGCCGCCGCGGCCACGGTACGTTCGATGCTCTCTCAACGGGTACAACCTCGGGAGCATCGTGTGTCCTTTGCGCCTACGAACAAACGGATTCTGATTGCGGTCGCGACCACCGTCGTGGCCGCGCTCGCCGTGATCGGGAGCACGTGGAGCGGCCCCCCGGGATCCGACTTCGCGCTGTGGATCCTGCTGTGCGTGCTCGGGGAAGCGCTGTGGGTCAGGCTTCCGGTCGGCAACGCGACACTCAGCATGGCGATCACCGCGAACTTTGCGGCGATGCTGCTGCTCCCCCCGGGGCAGGCGCTCGCCGCAATCGCGATCGCGACCGTGATCGCGGAGGCGACGCTGATGCGGAAGTCTCCGCTGCGCTTCGCGTTCAACGCCGCGCAGTCGCTGCTCGCCGCTTCCGCCGGCATCGCGGTGCTCGATGCGCTCGGCGGCGTCGTGTTCGAGCCGCGCGCGTTCGGCTTCCCGCAGATGCTCGCGTGCGTTGCCGGGGCCGCCACCTACACGCTCGTCAACACGGCCGCCGTGTCGATGATGATCGGGCTCGAGCATCGCATGTCCGCGTTCGCCGCCTGGCGCGCGAATTTCGCGAATGCCTACGAAGTGACCTCGAACGCCGCGCTGTTCGCGCTCGGCGTCATGCTCGCGTTGCTGATCCGCCTGATCGGACCGGCAGCCGTGGTGCTGGTCGGCCTGCCGGTCGTGCTCGCGTGGATGAGCTATCGCCACGTCCTCGGGGCCGCCACGGCGTCCGACGACGACTACGACGAGCGGGACGCCGCGTAGGAGCGTTTGCGCCGATCAGCGCGACTTCGGCGCCAGCAGTTTCTCGCGGCCGACCAGCAGCAGGATCACGGTGAGCACGATGAACGGAATCATCGCGAGCAGATCGGCGTTCGGTCCGTCGAAGAACGGATTGTTCGCGCGCGCCCACGCCGTGAGCCCCGCGTCCGTGCGGTCGAACACCCCCGCCATGAACGCGATGATGATGCCGGCGATCGCACCGCCTGCGATGTAGCCTGAGGCCATCAGCACGCCCGGACTGCGATCGGACTCGGCGGCAAGCTGCTCTGCGGTCAGCATGCGGTGCGCGAGCTTCTTCGCCTGCGCGCGATCCACGAGCCACCGCACGACGCCGCCGATGAAGATCGGGGTCGACGACGACAGCGACAGGTAGACGCCGACCGCGAACGGCAGCGACGGAATGCTCGACAGCTCGAGCACCAGCGCGATCATCACGCCGAACAGCACCAGCCCCCACGGCAGCTGATGATCGAGGATGCCACGGATGATGTAAGCCATGAGTGTGGCCTTGGGCGCGTCGAACTTGCGCACCTCGGTGCCGTCCGGGCGTTTGGTGATGGTGCCGTTGATGCCGGGATCCGCGAGCCATGCCGCATGCCCCGAGTCGTCGACCAGATACTTGCCCGCGGGTCCGCCGGTTTCGTCGGTCTTGTGCCACACGCGGTAGGTCGCGCGATCGTCCTTGGCCTGTGCGCCCTTCAAACCTTCGCGGCGCGGACCGAGCTGCGAAACATCCGTCGAGAGCCCGGCGGTCGCGGGAACGTAGACCGTCGCCGCTTCGTTCAGCTGCAGCAGGATCGGGCCCAGCACGATCGCCGACACGAGTGCCCCGATCAGGATCGAGATCTGCTGGAGCCTGGGCGTGCCGCCGACCAGGTAGCCGGTCTTCAGATCCTGCGACGTGGTGCCGCCGTTGGACGCGGCGATGCACACGATTCCGCCGACCGAGAGTGCGGTGACGAAGTAGTTGTTCCCGGTCCAGCCGAGGATCAGGAAGATGAGGCACGTGAGCAGCAACGTCGCGACCGTCATGCCCGAAATCGGATTGGACGACGATCCGATTTCACCGGTGAGCCGTGATGAGACCGTGACGAACAGGAAGCCGAACAGCACGATCAGGATCGCGCCGACGATGTTCATGTGCAGCGGCTGGGCGAGCGTGATCGCGATCACCAGCAGCGCGATGCCGATCCCAACCACCTTCATCGACAGGTCGCGCTCGGTGCGCGGCGCGCCGGCGCCGGCCGAGCCGCTCGAACCCATATCGCGCAGACCTTCGCGCAGGCTGTGGCCGATGATCGGCAGCGAGCGCAGCAGGCTGATGATGCCGCCCGCGGCGACCGCACCCGCGCCGATGTAGAGCACGTAGGCGCTGCGGATCTGGCCGGGGCTCATCTCGGAAATCGGAATCGTTCCGGGCGCGAGCGGGCCGGTCATGCCTTCGCCGAAGAACTTGATGAGCGGGATCAGCACGAGATAGGCGAGGGCACCGCCGGCGCACATGACGGCCGCGATCTTGGGACCGATGATGTAGCCGACCCCGAGCAGCTCGGGCGAGATCTCGGCCGACACCGAGCCCGCCTTGAACGGCGGACCGAAGATCTTCTCCGGAACATCCTTCCAACCTTTGAATGCGACCATCACCGTCTTGTAGACGAGGCCGAGACCGAAGCCGGTGAAGATCGTCTGCGCGCTCAGCGCGCGACCGAGCCCCTGCGCTTCCTCGGCCTTCGCTTCGGCCGAAGATGCCGCGCGCGATTCCTCGGATGCGCCCGCCTTCAGCACCTCCGCGCACGCCGTGCCCTCGGGATACTTGAGCTTGCCGTGCTGGTGCACGATCAATGCGCGTCGCAGCGGAATCATCATGAGAATGCCGAGCAGCCCGCCCAGCACCGCGACCAGCATCACGCGCGAGATCTCGAGATCGAACCCGAGGATCATGATCGCCGGCATCGTCACGCCGAGACCGAAGGCGATCGACTCGCCCGCCGAGCCCGCGGTCTGGACGATGTTGTTCTCCAAGATCGTGGCGTCGCGGGCGCCCATTTTGGAGAACAGGCGGAACAGCGTGATCGAGATCACCGCGACCGGGATCGAGGCGCTCACCGTGAGCCCGACTTTGAGCACCAGATAGAGCGACGAAGCGCCGAACACCATGCCGAGCAGGGTGCCCAACAGCACCGAACGGAACGTGAACTCGGGGAGCGAGGTCCCCGAGGCGATGTAAGGCGCGAAGGGTTTGGGACGTGCTTCCCCGGTGACTTCCTGCTGCGGCGCGCTGCTCATGGGCGGTCTCCCCGGGTGGTCGCAATTCGGACGAAAAGCGCTGAGCGACTCTAGTGGGGACGCGCGAGGGGCGTCAATCGGTGGGAGGGCGCGCGGTGATCCTTTAGGACCATGATTTCACCCGCCTCTGCGTTTGCGCGGCCCAGCGCACCGGGGATAGTGTTCCGGCACCAAAAAGTCCGTCCAAGATCGATAACGAACCCATTCAGCGGCGTTCTCCCAACTGAAGAAGGGCACCCCCATGACGCGGAATTCGAAGTTGGAAGCCTGGGTGAAGGACATGGCGGCCATGTGCCAGCCGGATCAGATCGTGTGGTGCGACGGAACGCCTGAGGAATACCAGGCGATGCTGCGCCACATGGTCCAGTCGGGCACGGCGACGTGGCTCGATCCGGCGAAGCGCCCGAACAGCATCTTCGTGCGGTCCGATCCGGCCGATGTCGCGCGCGTCGAGGAGTTCACCTTCATCTGCTCCGCCAGCAAGGACGACGCGGGCCCGACCAACCACTGGCGCGACCCGGCCGAGACCAAGCAGATGCTGACCGGCCTGTTCACCGGCTCGATGAAGGGCCGCACGATGTACGTGATTCCCTACAGCATGGGCCCGATCGGCTCGCCGATCGCGAAGATCGGCGTCGAACTGTCCGACTCGCCCTACGTGGTCGCCAACATGCACATCATGGCGCGCGTGGGCACCAAAGTGCTCGATACGCTCGGCGCCGAAGGCGAGTTCGTGCGCGGCCTGCACTCGGTCGGCGCTCCGCTCGCCGACAACGCGCCCGATTCGCCGTGGCCGTGCAACGCCGCCACCAAGTACATCTGCCATTTTCCCGAGACGCGCGAGATCTGGTCGTACGGTTCGGGCTACGGCGGCAACGCGCTGCTCGGCAAGAAGTGCCACGCGCTGCGCATCGCTTCGGTGCAGGCGCGCGACGAGGGCTGGATGGCCGAGCACATGCTGATCCTCGGCATCACGAATCCGGCGGGCAAGAAGATCTACATCGCGGCGGCGTTCCCGTCGGCGTGTGGCAAGACCAACCTCGCGATGCTGAACCCCACGCTGCCGGGCTGGAAGGTCGAGACCGTCGGCGACGACATCGCGTGGATGAAGTTCGCTGCCGATGGGCGGCTGCACGCGATCAATCCGGAGTTCGGGTTCTTCGGCGTCGCTCCCGGCACCAGCATGAAGAGCAATCCCAACGCGATGACGACCGCGCAGAAGAATTCGATCTTCACCAACTGCGCGCTCACGCCCGACGGCGATGTGTGGTGGGAGGAGATGACGGATGCCCCGCCCGCCGAGCTCACCGACTGGCTGCGGCGCCCGTGGACACCCGCGAGCGGGCGCAAGGCGGCGCATCCCAACGCGCGCTTCACAACCCCGGCGAAGCAGTGTCCGGTGATTTCTTCAGAGTGGGAGAATCCGGCCGGTGTGCCGATCTCGGCGATCCTGTTCGGCGGACGGCGCGCGAGCGTGATTCCGCTCGTGAACGAAGCGCTGTCGTGGCAGCACGGCACGTTCTTGGGCTCGATCATGAGCAGCGAGACCACCGCTGCCGCGGCGGGCAAAGTCGGCGCGCTGCGGCTCGATCCGTTCGCGATGCTGCCGTTCTGCGGCTATCACATGGGCGACTACTTCGCGCACTGGCTCGCGATCGGCGCCACTGCCGGCTCGCAATTGCCCGCGATCTACAACGTGAACTGGTTCCGCAAGAATTCCGACGGCAAGTTTCTGTGGCCGGGATACGGTGAGAACTCGCGCATCCTCAAGTGGGTGTTCGAGCGGGTTACGGGAACGGGCAAGGCGGTCGAGACGCCGATCGGCCGGCTGCCGGCGCCGGGCGCGCTCGACCTCGGTGGACTTTCGGTGCCGGAGGCCGCGATGTCGGAACTGCTGAAAGTCGACGTCGACGGCTGGCTCGCCGAAGTTCCGCTCATGAAGAAGCACTACGACACCTTCGGCGCGCGCATGCCGCAGGCGCTGCGTGACGAACTCGGAGCGCTCGAACAGCGACTGCAGGCGGCATCGGTCGGAATGCGCTGAACCGCACACGATCCACGAGCGGCGCCGGAGTCACTCCTTCCGGCGCCGTTTCGCTGTCTGTGGTCGAGAAGAAACGCCCGCGCTCGCAACGCAGGGTTTAGCCGGATATGACGGCGATTGCCGCCCGTTTCACCGCCGGTTGTGCCCCAAGAAATGGTTGCTTTTGTCGAATAATGTGCCGATACTTCGGGTGTCTTCGGTTGGCCGTGGATGTGTTGCATGCGTTCAATACCGCCAGGGACGTCCTGGCGGTTTTCGTGTGTAGGATGTCAGCGAATCGAAGCAAGCCGGTCACAGTGACCGAACGCGGCCGCCGCGTGTTCAGGCGGTAGTGGGGCCTCTCGAGGCCCGAGGTAAGGAGTTTACAGTGGCTCGTGGTACGGTGAAGTGGTTCAACGAGGCGAAGGGGTTCGGCTTCATTTCTCAGGAGAACGGCGAGGATGTGTTCGTGCACTTCTCGGCGATTCAGGGCGAGGGTTTCAAGACGCTCGCAGAGGGTGAAGCGCTGGAGTTCGACGTGACGAAGGGACCGAAGGGTCTGCAGGCGTCGAACGTGCGCAAGGTCTAGCGCCCGGAGAACCACGTCACACGCGCGGGCGGTGTCTTCACGACGCCGCCCGCCGGTTTTTCAGAACGACTCAGACTGGGAGGTCCAGGTCCATGCTGCTCTCGGAAGGATTGATGAAGACGGTGTTCATGGTGTTCGGCGGATTCTGGGTGGTGGTGATGATCGTCCTGTATGTGGGCGTCGGAATTCTCGCCAAGCGATACAACGCGCCGAAGCACGGATCGCACTGAGCCCTCGAGCGGGCCGCGGCCGTTGAACGGCTACTTCGGTACCGCGGCCGTCAGTACTTCGGGCGGTCCATCGGTGACATGGACGTTGTCCTCGATCCGGATACCGCCGAACTCGAGCAGGCCGTCGACCTTCGCCCAGTTCACCGCATCGCGATACTGCGCGCGGCGCTCCGGATCCTGAAGCAGCGGCGGAATGAAATAGAGACCGGGCTCGACGGTGATCGTGTAGCCCGGTTGCAGCGGAAGATCGGTCCGCAGATTGCGAAGCCCGGGCCGGTCGCTGCGCACGCGGCCCGGCAGATAGCCGCTCGCATCGCGTACGCCGAGACCCACCATGTGGCCGAGTCCGTGGGGATAGAACAGCGCGTGCACATCGCGCTCCACGAGTTGCGCCGGATCGCCGCGCAGGATTCCGAGCTGAACCAGGCCGGCCGTGAGTTCGAGCGCTGATCGCAGATGCAGGTTGCGCCACTCCGCGCCCGCGACACAGCTCGCGACTGCACGCTCCTCGACGCCGAGCACGACCTGATACAGGTCGCGGAAGAAGCCCGGATCGCCGCCCGGCGCGCGATAGGTGCGCGTGATGTCGATCGCGTAGCGGTTGATCTCGGCGCCGGCATCGATCAGCACCGGATCGCCGGGCTGAATCACGCGTGAGGTCGGATTGAAGTGGAGCACCGCCGAGTTCGAGCCGGCCGCGACGATGGTCCCGTACGCCGTGCGGTCGCCGCCGCCGCGGAAGAACGCGGCCTCCATCTCGATCTGCACCTGGCGCTCGGTGACGCCGGGGCGGATCCACTCGGCCGCCGCGGCGTAGCCGGCGGCACTGGCGCTTGCCGCGCGCCGCATGCGATCGAGTTCGACCGAGTCCTTCGGTCGCCGCGTGTGCGTGAGGGCTTCGCGTAATTCCGCGACGCGTCCCATGTCGCCGCGCACTCCCGCGAGCGGAACGCCGAGCGTGACGATCGTGCGTCCGCGGCGCGCGGCGAGCCACGCCGGCAGTTCGGCGAGCGGTGTGCCCGAATGGTCCTGCTTTCCTTCCCACACGCGTTCGGCTTCGCTGACCGAGGGCACGAAGTCGACCCAGCCTGCGTTCGGATCGAAGGCGAGCACGCCGCCCGCGCACTCGGCATCGGTGAGCCAGAAGTATTCGGCGTGCGCGATGAACGGATACGTCTGATCGGCGCCGCCGGGAATTCCGATCGGTTCGCCGGCGCCGACGAGCACGACTTCGTCCGTGAGTTCCCATGCAGCAGCAACCCGCGCGCGGCGGGAAACGAGGTAGTCGATCATGCGGCGATGCTAGCACGCGGGGCGGGCGGCGAGTCCAGTCGCCGCACCGTGTGCGGTGTGATCGTTCAGCGCGCCGCTTCCGAGGGACGCAGGCGCGCTTTGTACTTCGAACGCAGCTTCGCGATCTTGGGCGAGATCATCGCCTGGCAGTACGGCTGATCGGAGTGGTTGCGGTAGTAGCCCTGATGGGTGTCGGGTCCGGGATAGAACGCCGTAAACGGCGCAATCTCGGTGACGATCGGATCGCTCCAGATCTTCGCCGCTTCGAGTTCGGCGACCAGTTCACGCGCCACGTGTTCCTGCTCCTGAGAGTGGAAGAAGATCGCGGACCGATACTGCGTGCCCGCATCGGGGCCCTGGCGGTTCAACGTCGTCGGATCGTGAAACGCGAAGAAGATCTCGAGCAGGTCGCGATACGGAAGCCGCCTCGAATCGAACGTGACCTGGACGACTTCGGCATGGCCGGTGGTTCCGTGGCACACCTCGCGATAAGCCGGATTCTTCACGTCACCGCCGGAGAATCCCGAGACCACGCTCTCGACGCCGTCCAATTGCTCGAACACCGCCTCGATGCACCAGTAACAGCCGCCTCCGACGGTCGCCGTCTCCCGTGTCTCCGCGCTCATGTATGTCCTCCAGTGCAGTGGGCCAGGGTGGTTTCGTCTTCATCCAGAGTACTGCAGAGCCGGGTGGTTTGTGACGCCGCGCCGTCAGGCCCGCTCGAGGCGGGTGTTCGGGTCGGAGTGAGAGTCGATGTGACGAACACGCGGCGACGTGTAGTGTCGCCGGAATGTCGACCCTCATTCCGCCACTCGCCCCATCGGCCGCCCTGTTCGATCCTCTGACCCAGCGTTCGTTGACGGTGCGCAATCGCATCGTGGTCTCGCCGATGTGCCAGTACTCATGTGACGACGGTCTCGCCACCGACTGGCATCTGGTTCATCTCGGCAGCCGCGCGGTCGGCGGTGTCGGCGCGGTCTTCACCGAAGCGACCGCGGTGACGGCGGAAGGCCGAATTTCGCCGCACGACCTCGGGCTGTGGAAGGACGCGCACGTGCCGCCGCTCGGGCGCGCGGCCGAGTTCATCGTGGCGCACGGCGCTTGCGCCGGCATTCAGCTGGCACATGCCGGCCGCAAGGGAAGCACGCATCGTCCGTGGGATGGCGGAGGTGTCGTGCCGATCGAGGCGGGAGGATGGATCCCGCTGGGGCCAACGGCGGAGCCGTTCGCGCCGAGCTTCCCGACACCCCGCGCGCTCGACGAGGCCGGCATCGCCGGCGTGATCGACGCCTTTCGAATCGCGGCGCGCCGCGCGCGCACGGCGGGATTCCAGATCGCCGAGGTCCACGCGGCACACGGCTACCTGCTGCACGAGTTCCTGTCGCCGCTGGTCAACACACGAACGGATCGCTGGGGCGGTTCGTTCGAGAACCGCGCGCGCCTCACGCTCGAAGTGACGCGCGCGGTGCGCTCCGAATGGCCGGTCGAGCTGCCGGTGTGGGTGCGGATCTCGGCGAGCGACTGGGCGCCGGGCGGGTGGGATGTCGAACAGAGTGCGCAACTCGCGGTGGCTCTGCGCGAGGCGGGCGTGGATCTGATCGACTGTTCGAGTGGCGGCGCGGTGGCGCACCAGAAGATCGCTTCGGGCCCCGGTTATCAGGTGCCGTTCGCGGCCCATATCCGCGCGGCCGCGCGCATCGCCACCGGTGCCGTCGGCTTGATCACGGAGCCCGCCCAGGCCCACGCGATCCTCGAATCAGGCGAAGCGGATGTCGTTCTGCTCGCGCGCGCCGAGCTGCGCGATCCCTACTGGCCGCTCCACGCGGCGCAAACTCTCGGTGTGCCGGCGCCGTGGCCGTCGCAGTATCTGCGCGCGAAACCGTAACGTCCTCGAGGCTGCCACGCGCCTCGCGATCGCCTTCGGATTCGCCGCTCGCGGGCGGGCGGCGTCAGCCGCCGAGCGACGTGGCGTCGTTCGGATCCTCGATCGTGCCCTTGTTGAAGTCGACATAGGCTTCGGTGAGATCCGCGGCGTACATCACGGCAGCACCACGGCCGAGATTGAGGCGCACGTGCACGTCGAACTCCTGCGGCTGCACGGCGTGCCACAGGGCCGCGAACGGCGTGCGCGCGGGCCGGCCGCGGCGCAGCGACCACACGATGCGCCGGGATCCGGGCGTGCTGTAGCCGATGTCGACTTTGTCCTCGTCGATGCGGGCGTCGCTGTAGCCCGCCGCATCGAGGATGCGTCCCCAGTTGGGATCGCCGCCGTGCCAACTCGTCTTCACGAGCGAACTGTTCGCGATCGCGCGCGCCGCGGCGTCGGCGTCGGTGAACGAGCGCGCGCCCGAGACGCGAACCGTCACCACGCGATGAACGCCTTCGCCGTCGCGAACGATCATGAGCGCGAGTGCCAGGCACACGTGTTCGAGCGCGGCCGCGAACGCCGCGAACGCCGGGCCTCGCGCCGAAGCGATTCGAGCGTGATCGGCGCGCCCGTTCGCCAGCACCAGTACGGTGTCGTTGGTGCTCATGTCGCCATCGACGGTGATGCGATTGAAGCTGCTCGCGACCGCGCGTTCGAGGGCGGTACCCAGCGGGGCGGCCGCAATCGCCGCATCGGTCGTGAGAAAGCACAGCATCGTCGCGTGCAACCCGCCGGTGCCGGCAGGGCGCGCCGCGGGCCGCCGTCCGGTGGTGCTCATGCCGGGCTGGATCATGCCCGCGCCTTTGCAGATGCCGCCGATCCGCACCCGGCGTCCGCCGAGGCGCAGTTCCACCGCCACTTCCTTTGCGCGAGTGTCGCTGGTCATGATGGCTTCGGCCGCGTGTGCGGCGCGCGCGCGCTCCGGTCCCAGCTCGAGTGCGGCGGCCTCGATGCCCGCCCGCACATTCGCCATCGGCAGCGTGACGCCGATGCGGCCGGTCGATCCCACGAGCACGTCGGTCGCCCGAAGTCCGAGTGCGCGCGCCGCCGCCGTGGTCATGGCGAGCGCGTCCGCGCGGCCTTGGCGGCCGGTGCATGCATTCGCGTTGCCGGAGTTGACGACGATCGCGCGCGCCGTGCCGCGGCGCACGCGCTCGATGCACAGCTTGACCGGTGCCGCGCACACTTGGTTGGTCGTGAACAGGCCTGCGACCGTCGCCGGCACATCGGAAACGATCAACGCGAGATCGCGCTTTTCACCCTTGTCCGAGCCCGAGCCCGTGCCGAGCCGCTTGATGTCGCAGAACACACCCGACGCCCGGAATCCGCGCGGCGCGGTGACCGAGCCTTCGAGTGGCGTGAGCTTCGCCGCCTTCTTCGGCGCGCGGAGCTTGTTGACCTTGCGGGAGGGCGGCATCGAATGTTCTCCGGAGTTTCACATGGGACGCGCAGTTCGCGGGCCGCGCAGAATAGCGGACCCGCGGTCGAAACGTGAGCGGGTCGCGCGCGCCTGAGCGCCCGCCACTTGACCCGCGATCTAGAATGTTGCCCTTCGCACTCAATGCTCCGTCCGCCAACTCGTGGCCGCATGATTCCAGACTCAGGGGGTCGACGACATGACGCATGATCCGAAAGAAAGCCCGATCGATCCGCGCGTGACCATCGGCCACGTTCATCTCAAGGTGGCGGACCTCGACCGCGCGCTCGCGTTCTACTGCGGCGTACTCGGATTTAGCCTGCGGCAAACGTTCGGCCGCACGGCAGCGTTCATTGCCGCAGGCGATTACCACCACCACCTCGGGTTGAACATCTGGGAGAGCCGGGGCGGTCTGCCACCGGCCCCGGGAACCACCGGGCTCTATCACGCGGCGATCCTCTATCCCGATCGCGCCACGCTTGCGGATGCGATGCGGCGGCTGATCGCGGCACGTCATCCGCTCGACGGGGCGTCGGATCATGGCGTGAGCGAAGCGCTCTATCTGAGGGATCCCGACGGGAACGGGCTCGAGTTGTACCGCGACCGTCCGCGTGCCGAGTGGCCGCTCGATGCGCACGGCGAGCTCATGATGGTCAGCGATCCGCTCGACCTGGAGCTGCTGCTGAGCGAGGCGCCACCGACCCCCGCGTGACGAGCGGACCCTGTGACCACCGGGGTGCAGGAGGTGGCGAGCGCGGAGCGTGTTCGGATGACGGTCGGGGCGTGGCGCGGGACTTGCAAACTTCATCGCGTAACCCGGTTGTTCACTCTGAATGTGTTGCTCCCGCCGACACCGTTTCGACGGTCAAAGGTGGGAACCCTTCAGCACTCAGGTACAAGACTCGCGCTTCGGAGGATGGTCGTGCAGGTGATTCGGATGGTCGGTTGGTCCTGTATCGCGTATGCGTTCATGGTCCTTGCTCGCATCGGTGTGGCGCTCGCCACTCATCTACCGATGCAGAATCCGATACACACCGCACACCCGCGTTCGCGCGGCGTTCGCGGGCGGATCACCTCGTCGAAGCGAATCGCCGCCTGATCCCGTAGCCATGTGAGAAGTTGGTCAGCACCTGATGTGGGGGAATTCGCGCGTGCCACGGGGTGATTCGCCTCAGTCTGGCTTGTGCTCCTGCGAATAGAGGAGCCTGGTGGATCAGGCTTCGTTGGTCCAGGTCGGGAGCGGATGACGGATCGTGCCGAGTGCAAAGCACGCCGACAGACCTCCGCCGAACCCGAACAGACCGAATCGTCGGCCCACCGACAGTGCTCCGGGGTTCATCGCGAGAGCGAGCGGGATCGAGGCGCTGGTCGTATTGCCGAAACGTCCGCCGCCGCTCACGACGTCGCCGCGGAAGCCGCGCTCGCGCCATAGCGAGATGATCGAACTGTTGAGCACCAGGTTCGCCTCGTGAAGGGTCGCGAAGTCGAGGTCGCCGATATTCCACCGGGCTTTGGCGAACGCTGCCTCGACCGCCGGGCCTCCCATGAACGGCACCAGCGTCTTGCGCACCCCGGCGCCGTCCATCGCCAGTCGATGCCGCCCGGCAGCGAGTTCCTCGGGCGACGGTGAGGGATGTTTCGATCCGCCTGCGGGCGTGAGGATCATCGCGGCCTCACCGCCGTCGAGCCAGCTCCAGAACTGGGAGGGCGCGAACCAGTCTTCGGATTCGGGCACCGCGCTGCACAAAGTGGCGGTCCCCGCATCGCCGAGCACGGTCGCGAAGCTGCGGTCACGCCAGTTGATGGTCGAGCTCATCCGGTCCGCTCCGACCAGGAGCACGCGCTCTGCCATGCCGGCGCGGATCAGCGAGTAGCACAGCATGAGCGACGTCACCCAGCTGCTGCACGCGAGCGAGACGTCGGCGCCCTTCAGCTCGCGGGCGGCCGCACCGATCATGGCGGGGATCCCCAGCTCGCGCTGGAGCAGCGCCGAATCCGGCGGACTATAGAGGTAGGAGGGCGTGACGCTGCCGACGATGATCGCATCGATGCTCGAGGGGGCCGTTCCCGAGCGCTCGAGCAGCAGTCGCGCCGCACCCGCTGCGAGGTCGATCGTGCCTTCGCTGCCGCAGGTGAACCGCCGCTCGCTGAAACCGATGAACCGGCGCACCCAGCGATCGCTGGTTTCGAACAGCTTCGCGTCTTCGGGTTCGAGTACCGCGTTCGATGCCTCGAGGCCGCGGCGCATGCGCATGCGTTCGAGACGGAGGCGGGCGGCGACGCGAGCGTTGCTCCAGACGTTCTCCGGGACGTGAGCGGAGATTCCGTCGAGACGCATGCCGTAGACACTCGAACCCAAGGGCACCTCACGATCGAGGAAGTGTTCGCTGCGCGTACGGCCGCATTCTACTCCAGAACCCGGAATCGGGAGTGCGGAAACGCGTTGGGGGTTATCCGCTGGAACTTGCCGGGACGTAGCTGCAGCCTGCTGGCCGGGGGCTTCACATCGATTCGCGTGCTCCCGGGGCCGGACTCTGCGATGATGCGGCGAACCGCGGGAGTGTCGTCGCGAATCTCATGGACGAGACACGGGGTCTGTTCAACGAAAGGATGGCCCAGATGGCAGGACACAAAAGACCGAGTTTCTTGAAGAAGCAGAAGGAGCAACAGCGCAAGGTGTGGGCGACCGAGAAGCGGGCGGCGCGCGCCGCGCGGCGCGAGGCGAAGAACACCGATGGTGATGTGGCGGGTCCGGAAGCGCTCGATGAGCTGATGCGGGACCCGGGGTCTGCGCCCGAAGATTCCAACTTCGAAAACGAATCCAAGCCCGAGGACGCCAGCCGCCCCTGATCGGGGCCGGCTCTGGAGGCCTGGAACCCGGCCAAAAGGTCTTACAGCCCCGCCGGCGTGACGCGAATTTGACTTGCATTCCGGCACCCCAGCACCCATGATGCTCGCGTTCTGGTCGTCTGTGGGTGCCGCTGACGTTCAAATCCGCCAGAGACTTTCTGGCGGTTTTTGTTTGTTGAGGATCTCACGAGATTGGAATATCGGTCACGCAGACCGAACGTAGCCGTCGCGTTCTTTTACGGCATCACATCGGATCCTAAAGATCCGGCTTCAAGGAGTTGCATGTGGCTCGTGGCACTGTGAAGTGGTTCAACGAGGCGAAGGGCTTTGGCTTCATTTCTCAGGAAGATGGCGAAGATGTGTTCGTTCACTTCTCTGCCGTCCAGGGCGAGGGTTTCAAGACGCTCGCCGAGGGTGAGGCGCTCGAGTTCGACGTGACCCGTGGACCGAAGGGTCTGCAGGCGGCGAACGTTCGCAAGGCTTAAGGCGCCCGAGGTACCACCTCACGCCGGTTGGCGGCGTCCGAAAGGACGCCGCCTTTTTTATTGGGTCGGTGCGCCTGTGGCTGGCCGAGCAGCTCGAATCACACGTGCGTCAGCCCGGTGACGCGTCGCTCGAGCAGCGCGGGCCGTAGTTCACCCCGCAACGCCACACCCAGTGACACCGCGAACGCGGAGAGAACCAGCGCCTGTGCCGGGAGCTCGGCCGCGGTTCCGGGATCCGGAAAGCACAGCGACGCGGTCCCGTGCGCGAGCACGCACACGAGCATGCTGCCGTGCGTCCGGTTGTAGATGATTCCGAGGATCACGGACAGCGCGATCGTGCGGGCGGCGAATGCGGCGAGCTGCAGGTCGGGTGCCGGTCCTTCGGGTCTCGCGAATCCGGGATCCAGCATGAACGCCGGCAGCAGCCACACGGTCCACATCACGCCGATCATCACCGAAGCCTCGATCGCGCCGTGACGCCGCTGCAGCATCGGCTGCGCGAAGCCGCGCAGTCCGAGTTCCGCGATCGGCGTGCCGGCGAAGCGCATGAGTGCGGCGATCGCGAGCGCGAGCCATCCGCCGGAATTCGTGACCGGGCTCAGGGCTGTACGGCCGCCGGCCAGCGTGCTGGCGATCATGCAGGCCGCGGGAATGCCGGCGAGCGCCAGCACATACCAGCCCGCGCCGGCGCGCCCTCGCGTGAGGCGTCCGGCGAATGCGCTGAGTCCCGAGACGCCGCGCGACATCAGGATGACCGCGCATGCGGCGATGGCCGGACTCCACGCCACGATCGGCGACCCCTCCGAGAACACCGGAGGCTCGAAGCCGAACACGCGTGCGAGGAACAGGACTCCCACCGGAACGCCCCATGCGATCAGCAGCGTGAGGCCAAAGAACCCGGCGATCTGATGGGCCACGACGACCACCTCCGGCTGGACGCAAATCCGTGTTCTGACACGGTCATGACTCGATAAACCTTACCCAACCAGTAGACTGTCCGTGATCATAGGATGCGCATGCAACCGCGTCAGGCGACGGCTCTCGGCGCTGTCTCCCACTGGAGGCTCATGAAGGTCGAGTTCGAACCCGCGCCCGTCGAACGTCTTCGTTTCAGGTTGTCTCCGTGGTCGAGCGCCGTGTTCGTCTGCGGTCTGATGCTCGGGGGGGTGACGGGTTGCGCCGCTCCCTCCAAGCCGCGCAGCCCCAAGGTTCCGGTGACTGTTGCGCTCGCCGAGCAGCGCGCGATGCCGTTCGCCCTGGTCGCGACCGGAACGGTGGAGCCGAGCCAGACGACGTCGGTCGGCTCGCAGGTCGGCGGGGTGATCACCCGGATCCTGTTTCGGGAAGGGGATGTGGTACGCGCCGGGCAGCCGCTGATCGAGCTCGACCGGCGCCCGTTCCGTTCCGCGCTCGATCAGGCGCGCGCCGCACTCGCGCGCGATCGCTCGCAGGGTGAGGCTTCGCGTCTCGAAGCCGAACGCGCCGAGAAATTGTTCGAGCAGAACGTGCTGTCGCGGGCCGAGTGGGATCAGAAGCGCGCCGCCGCCGGCGCATGGGCCGGCACCATCGCTGCCGACTCGGCCATCGTTCAGGCGGCGCGGCTCAACCTGGAGTACGCCTCGATCAGGGCTCCGATCGCGGGGCGCACCGGACGCTTGATGGTCCACGTCGGCGACTACGTGAAGCCCGCCACCAGCGAGCCGCTCGTGACCATCAATCAGACGCGACCGGTGCGCATCGCGTTCACGGTCCCGGCGAGCGCGGTCGCGATGGTCCAGAAGCACCGCGGTGCGGGCGCGCGCGTGATCGCGAGTTCGGCATCCGGTGACTCGATGTCGTTCGAAGGGCCGCTCGTGTTCGTCGACAACGCAGTCGATCCGGCGAGCGGAACACTCCTGCTCAAGGGCGAGTTCGCCAATCAGGACGGCCGCCTGGTGCCGGGTGAGTTCGTCGATGTCCGCCTGGTGCTGTACGTGGAAGAGGCGGCGATCGTGGTGCCGGCTCCCGCGGTCACGAACGGGCAGGACGGGGCGTTCGTCTACGTGATGAACGTCGACTCGACCGTGGTGCAACGCCCGGTCACGGTCGCGCGCACCGTCGACGAATGGTCGGTGGTCGCGAGCGGTCTCGCAGCGGGAGAAACCGTGATCACCGATGGACAGTTGCGCCTCTCGCCCGGCGCCAAGGTCGCCGTGCGCGCTCCGAAAGCAGCCTCCCGATGAACATCTCCGAACCCTTCATCCGCCGGCCGGTGATGACCACGCTGATCATGGCGGGGGCGCTGCTGTTCGGAATCGCGGCTTACACGCGCCTGCCCGTGAGCGACCTGCCGAACGTCGACTACCCGACGATCTCCGTCAGCGCCAGTCTGGCGGGGGCGAGCCCCGAGACGATGGCCTCGGCGGTGGCGACGCCGCTCGAAAAACAGTTCTCGACCATCGCCGGCCTCGACGCGATGACCTCGGCGAGCAATCAGGGCAGCACCCAGATCACGCTCCAGTTCGCGCTCGATCGCGACATCGATGCCGCCGCCCAGGACGTGCAGTCGGCGATCGCCAAGACGCAGCGCTCGCTGCCGAGCGGGATCATTCCGCCGTCGTATCAGAAGGTCAATCCCGCCGACTCTCCGATCCTGTTCCTGGCGCTGACGTCCAAGCAGCTGCCGCTGTCGCAGTTGAACGAGTACGCCGAGAACATGATCGCGCAACGCATCTCGATGGTGCAGGGCGTGGCTCAGGTGTCGGTGTTCGGCTCGCAGAAGTACGCGGTGCGCATCCAGCTCGATCCGCGCGCCCTCTCGGCGCGCGGGATTCCGATCGGCGATGTCAGCGAAGCGATCCGCGGCGCCAACGTGAATCTGCCGACGGGAATTCTGTGGGGACCGACGCGGTCGACGACCGTGGTCGC
>JANLWX010000203.1:0-28839 GCA_031364845.1 Candidatus Eiseniibacteriota bacterium | reverse complement strand
GCGACCCAATCCGACCTGCCGCCCTGCAGATAGCCGAGGAACTCGAATACGACGGCTTCGGTATCCTTGGAGCGCGCAAGGCGCTCGGAGATGTCGCGCAGATCGAACTTGGACACGGCGTGGTCCTCCCTGAGTCGTTGAGCGAAACGTGGCCACCCGCAAGGCAAGCCATGTGCCGCGCATTCGGGCGGAACCACCCAGCGCGAATGCGCGTGGCAGTGCGTGATAGAGTTCCCGTTCCCTGTGTCCATCGATCCACGGAGGTTCCGCATGTCGCGTCTCATCGCCGATCGGCCGGTTCTCACGATGACCTCGGAGCTCGCGAAGGTCATGGCTGCCGCGAAGGCGCGCGAAGCGGCGGGCGAACGTGTGCTGCATCTCGAACGCGGCGAGCCCGACTTCGACACGCCGCCGCACATCGTGGAAGCGCTCGCGGCCGCGGCGCGCGCGGGCGAGACGCACTACCCCGACGCGCGCGGGACGCTGCCGCTGCGCCTGGCCCTGGTCGAGAAGCTCGCGCGCGAGAACGCGATCGCGTGCGAGCCCGATGACATCGTGATCACGCTCGGCGGCACGCATGCGCTCTACTGCGCGTTCCAGGCGCTGCTCGGCGCGGGGGACCAAGTGCTCGTCCTGTCGCCGCATTGGATGGCGATCCCGAAGCTGATCGCGTGCTGCGTGGGTGCGAGCTATCGCACGCTGCCGGCGTATCTCGAGATTCTCGAAGGCCGCTGGACGCCCGCGGAGTTCGCCACGCGCCTGCGCGCTTCGATCGGCCCGTCGACGCGCGGCATCTATCTCAACTCGCCAAACAACCCGACGGGTGCGGTGCTGTCGCGCGAGTTCCTTTCGGCGCTGGCCGAGGTCGCGATCGAGCGCGACCTGTGGGTAGTGAGCGACGAAGCCTACGAGCACATTCTGTTCGACGGCGTTCAGCATGTGAGCATCGCATCGCTGCCCGGCATGGCAGGGCGCACGATCGGTACGTACACGTACTCGAAGACGTATGCGATGACCGGCTGGCGCATCGGCTATGTCGTGTCGCCTCCCGAGCTGCGGCCGGTGATCGGTCCGATCCTCTCGTTCTACACCACGCACGGCGTGTTCCCATCGGTGCAGAGCGCGGCGCGCGCGGCGACGATCGGACCGCAGGACGCGGTCGAGGTCATGCGGCGTTCCTATCAGGAGCGGCGCGACCTGCTGATTCAGGGTCTTGCGGGCCAGAGCGCCGTGCGCGTGCCGTCGCCGCAGGGCACGTTCTACGCGTTTCCCGACGTCTCGGGCGCGCTCGGGGCTGGCGACATCTGGGCGCTGGTCGACAGCTGGCTTGCGATGGGCGTTGCGGTGCTGCCGGGCACGGCGTTCGGTCCCGAGTACGGCAATCGCGTGCGGCTGTCGCTCGCCTCGCGGCGCGAGGACATCATCGAAGCGGCCGCGCGCATTCAGGAGCGCGTCGCGATGGGGACGCCGCGATGAAGTACTGCCCAGAATGCGGCGCCAGTTACGACGACGCGATCGCCGCATGCCCGCTGTGCCGCGTCGTGCTGACCGATGACCCGCCCGAACACGCGCTCATGACCCCGCAGGTCGTCCACCGTGTGCCCGACGCCGCAGCGGGTGCTCTGCTGTGCGGGATGCTCGTGCATCACGGTGTGCGCGCGGTGCTGCGCAGCGCGACGCTGCCCGGATACGGAACCGTCCGGCGCGACTGGTCGACGACCGCATGGGGCGAGATTCTGGTGCCGGGCGCCGAAGCCGAGGATGCGCGCGCGCTGATTGCCGACTATCTCGCGGCACTCGAGAGCGGCGGCGTGGTGCTCGACGAAGATGTCGAAGACGGCGGGCCCGAACCCCGGTGAGCGCTTCGATCGCAAACGCGGGTTCCGTTGCGGGCGCTCACGCACTCGCCACGCGCGGCCTCGTCAAACGCTACGACCAGGTCGTCGCGGTGAATGGTCTCGATCTCGAAGTGGCGGTCGGCGAGTGTTTTGGCCTGCTCGGTCCGAACGGCGCGGGCAAGACGACGACCATAGAAATCCTCGAAGGCCTGAACACGCCGACCTCGGGCGAAGTCGAAGTGCTGGGCCAGGCGTGGACGCCCGCGACCGACCACGCGCTGCGCGACCGGCTCGGGATCCAGCTTCAGGAGACGCGGCTCCAGGACAAGCTCACGGTCGGTGAGACCGTGCGACTGTTCCGCAGTTTCTACAGCCGTGGCCCCGATCCCGCAGACGTCATCGCGCAGGTGTCGCTCGAAGAGAAGACGAACGTTTGGGTCACGAAACTCTCGGGCGGACAGCGCCAGCGCCTGTCGCTCGCGTGCGCCCTGGTGAACGATCCCGATCTGTTGTTCCTCGACGAACCCACCACCGGGCTCGATCCGCAGTCGCGCCGCCAGCTGTGGGACTTGATCGAGGCGTTCAAGGCGCGCGGCAAGACCACAATGCTGACCACGCATTACATGGACGAAGCCGAGCGGCTGTGCGACCGCGTCGCGATCATGGATCACGGTGCGATCATCGCGCTCGGCACGCCCGCTCAGCTGATCGCTTCGCTCGGCGCCGAACACATCGTCGAGTTCAGCGTTCAAGGCGCGCTCGAGCTGGAATCGGTCGCCTCGCTGCCCTCAGTGCGCCAGGCGCGGCGCGAGGCCGCCGGTTTTGCGCTGATCGTCGGCGAGCCGCATATCACGATTCCCGCTCTGCTCGCGACGCTCGAACGCCAGGCGCTCCCGCTGCGGAGCCTCACCACGCACAACGCGACGCTCGAAGACGTATTCGTGAGCCTCACCGGCAGGACGCTCCGCGATGAGTGATCGAACACCGTTCAAGGCGCGACCGCTGTGGGAGCTGACGCGCACGCGCGTGCTCGGCTTCGTGCGCGAGCCGGAAGCCGTGTTCTGGACGTTCGGATTCCCGGTGCTGCTGGCGCTGGCACTCGGCATCGCGTTTCGACAGCAGGGTCCACCCAGGTCGACCGTCGGAGTGGAACGCAGTGCCGCGACGGCGTCGTTGGTCGCCGGCCTCGCGGCGTCGCCGGATCTCGACGTCGTGACGATGAGTGCCGACTCCGCATCCACCGCTCTGCGGCGCGGGCGCATCGCGGTACTCGTGCGCGCGGACTCCGCGGGGCGGCCGGTGCTGGTCTACGACCCGCTGCGCCCCGAAACGCGGCTCGCCCAGCTCACGGTCCACGACGCGCTCGAACGCGCGGCCGGCCGCGGCGACCGGCTCGACATCCGCAACGACACGCTCGTGCGTCCCGGCTCGCGCTATATCGACTTTCTGATTCCCGGATTGATCGGTCTCAATCTGCTCGGCACCGGGTTCTGGGGCATCGGGTTTCCGGTCGCGACCGCGCGGCAACAGAAACTGCTGCGCCGCCTCGTCGCGACCCCGATGCGTCGTCGCGACTACCTGATCTCGCTGATGCTCAATCGCGTGGTGTGGCTGATCCCCGAGATCATCGTCATCCTCGGATTCGGAGCGCTCGCGTTCGGCGTCGCCGTGCGTGGCTCATGGCTCGCGCTCACGCTCGTGATCCTGCTCGGCACCATCGCGTTCTCGGCGCTCGGGCTCTTGATCGCAAGCCGCGCGAAGACAATCGAAGCCGTGTCCGGGCTCATGAACTTCGCGATGGTCCCGATGTGGGTGCTCTCGGGTAGCTTCTTCACGTCGGCTCGCTTCCCGGACGTGATGCAGCCATTCGTGAAGGCGCTGCCGCTCACCGCCACGAACGACGCCCTGCGGGCGATCATGAACGAAGGCGCAGGGCTTGCCGGCGTCGGAAGTGAACTCGCGGTGCTCGCGGCGTGGACGGTCGTGAGCTTCGCGCTGGCGCTGAAGCTGTTCCGGTGGGAGTGAAAACCGTCGCCCGGAACTAACTCCGCCGCCGCCCGCGCTTCGGAGTCGAGGCCATGTGCGGCTGCTCGTGTCCGTTGTCGGTTTCGATCTCGATCTCGATTTCCTCGTCATCGTCGTCGTCTTCGATCTCGATCACGTAGTTGCCGGCGATGCGCTGCGGCAGGATGACGCGGTGGAGCGCCACGTCGAAGACTTCGTCCATGTTCTCGACCGGGATCAGTTCGAGTCCCTGGCGCACGTCCTCGGGAATTTCGCTCAGGTCCTTCTCGTTGACCGCGGGATAGAGCATCGCCTTCAAGCCGGCGCGGTACGCGGCGAGTGCTTTCTCGCGCAGTCCGCCCACGATCAGGATGCGGCCGCGCAGGCTGACTTCGCCGGTCATCGCGACGTCGTGGCGGATCGGGCGGTCGCTCAGCACTGAAGCGATCACGAGACCCACGGTCACACCGGCCGACGGGCCGTCCTTGGGGACGCCGGCCGCGGGGAAGTGGATGTGGATGTCGTAGTTGTTGAAGGCTTCGGCGTCGATCTCGAGCGCGTCGGCGCGCGATCGCACGTACGAATGCGCGGCCTGAATCGACTCCTTCATGACCTCGCCGAGCTGTCCGGTGGTCATGACGCGGCCGGTGCCCGGCATCTTGAGCGCCTCGACCACGAGGATCTCGCCGCCGGCGGCGGTCCACGCCAGCCCCAGCGCGACGCCGACTTCGTTGGTCTTGCTGAGCTGCTCGTGCATGTACAGCCGGTGCCCGAGGAGCTTCTCCAGGTCGGCGGTCGCCACCGCGAAGCGGCTGCTGTCGCCAGTCGCGCGCGCATGCGCCACCTTGCGGCACACGGTCGCGATCTGACGCTGGAGTCCGCGCACGCCGGCTTCGAGCGTGTAGTGGCGGATGATCGCGCGCATCGTGTCTTCGGACAGCGCGACGTCGCGCGTCGAGAGTCCATGGTCGGCGAGCAGGCGCGGCACCAGAAATCGGCGCGCGACTTCGAGCTTCTCCTCCTCGCTGTAGCCCGGAACTTCGATCATGTCGAGCCGCTCGCGCAGCGCGTCGGGAACCATGTCGAGATCGTTGGCGCACAGGATCAGCACGGCGTGCGACATGTCGACCGGCAGGCCGACGTAATGATCGGTGAAGTGCGAGCTGCTCTCGGGATCGAGCAGTTCGAGCAGCAGCTCGACCACGCCGAGTCCGGCTTCGCCGATCAGGCGGTCCACGCCGTCGATCACGAGCACCGGGTTGCGAACGCCCGACTCGCGCAGCGCGCGCAGGATCTTTCCGGGCTGGGCGCCGGGCATCGCGCGCGCTTCGCCGCGCAGCTCGACGACATCGGTGGTGCCGGACACGCTGATGCGGACGAACGGACGCCGCAGGGCGCGCGCGACCGCAGCACCGAGTGACGACTTGCCGGTGCCGGGCGGGCCGACGAGGCACAGCGCGGGTCCGGGAAGATCGGGCTTGAGCATGCGCACGGCGAGGTACTCGATGATGCGTTCCTTCGCCTTGTCGAGCCCCATGTGTTCGCGGTCGAGCACGCGGCGCACGCTCTTCAAGTCGGCGTTCTCGGTGGTCGCGCGCTCCCACGGGAGCGACCACAGCCACTGGAGATAGGCGCGCACCTGCCCCGCTTCGGGAGAGCCCTGGGGGAGCCGGCGCAGACGGTCCATCTCGCGCTGGGCCTGGCGAGCGACTTCGCCCGGAAGGTGCGAAGTCTGAGCGCCATTTTCAATTCGGGCCATGCTGGTCCCGTTGGAGCCCTCGGCGCGAAGCGCGCGCGGACCCTTGCGGGACGCGGAGTTGGAAGGTCGAACCGGTCGAGTCATGGAGTTCCCCGTGGGCCATCGTTCGTTCAGCAGGACGTCTGGGGGAATCGATCCGGGCTTCAGCCGGGCCCGGACATCCTGTTGGATTAGCAAAGTCCCGGCCGGGACGTCCGGGGCTTGGCGAATCTCGCGGCAGCATGCCCGAAAAGTCTGCCGCCCTTGGTGTTGGCGGCCAGGTCGTCCGCATAGTCAAGGATTCACGACGCCCACCCGTGGATACGCTTGGGTGAACGTGCGCTACGTGTTGGTGGATTGCACGGTCCAATCGATCGTGCACGCCGCCCGGGTAGAAACGGGATGCGGGATGCACGCGCCGGAAATTCAAACCGTGCGTTCGGCGGGCACCCGGGCGGAAGGGCTAAGTGGCGGCGAGACGGCGTTTGCGGTCGGCCCGGACCCAGAGGTTCACCGCGTTGAACAGCACGAACACGGCGAAACCCCGCACCAGAACCGCCTGAGGCAGCCGCTGCGCGAGCAGCGACGCGAGCGGTCCCCCGAGCGCCGCGGCGAGCGCAAACGGTGCGATCAGTCGGGTCGCGACGTTGCCATGGCGATGGTGCTCGAGCGCTCCCGCCGGGGCGGTGAGGAGGATTACCGCGAGCGACGTGCCCTGCGCCATCTGCTGGGACATGCCGAGCAGCAGCGTGAACGCGGGAACCGCCAGCACGCCTCCGCCCACTCCCATGAAGCCGGCGAGCAGGCCGACCGCAGCGCCGATGCCGAGGTCCGTCGCGATTGCCGCGACATCGGTGGCGATCGCATGTTCGTTCGCGGGCGGCACCCTCCAGAGCAGCCGCAACGCGACGAGCACGAGGAACACGGCGAACGCCTGCGCCAGCCGCTCGGACGACAGCCGAGCCGACAGACGCGCACCCCATCGCGCGGTCACCATGCTCGCGACACCGACGATTCCCGCCGTCACCCAGGCGACGTTGCCGTTGAGCGCGTATACCGCAAGCGAGGCCACGGCCGCGGCGCCGACGATCGCAAGCGACGTTCCGTGCGCCTGGTGCTGCGTGAGCTTGAAGGTGCCGGTCAGGATCGGCACGATCACGACGCCGCCGCCCACACCGAAGAATCCACCGGCGATCCCGGCGAGCGCGCCCCCGATCCATGCCCGGCCGCTGCGCAGCATCCCGAACGGGCCCGCATGCGAACGCCCCGCTTCTGCGAGAGGAGCGGGGCGTTCGGGCGACACGTCCGACGCGGGCGGCACTTCGTCGCGACCGCGCATCACGGAATCAGTGCTGGGTCTGGGCGAACGTCGGCTTCATCGTCTTCTGCACCATCCGGACCACATCGGCGAAGCGCGTCGCGTTGCTCGGCGCGCCCAGCACCACCGCGATCACGTCGCGGCCGTCGGTGCGGACCCAGGTCGCGAGACAGTAGCCGGCCTCGTTGATGAAGCCGGTCTTGCCGCCCATGATCTGGTAGCGGCTGTAGAGCAGACGATTGGTGTTCCCGATGAAGTGCGAGCGCTTCGCGGTGCGGAACTCGTACTTGCGGGTAGTGCTGATCGAGCGGATCGTCTCGTTGTCGGCGGCCGCGCGCAGCAGCTTGGCGACATCGGTCGCGGTCGAAACGTTGTGTTCGTCGAGCCCGGTGAACTCGACGAAACGCGTGTCGCTCAACTCCAGCTCGGCAGCGCGCTTGTTCATCTGCGAAAGGTATTCCTCGCGCGAGATTCCGGATTCACGCGCGATCACACGCGTCGCGACGTTGTCGGAGCACATGAGACTCATGTGCAGCAGGTCGCCGAGCGCAACGATCTCGTTGTTGCGCAACTGCGTGTGTCCGGCGCCCGAAAGGTCCTCACGCGTCACTTCGACGGTGCGCCCGAGGTCCGGCTCCTGATCGAGGAAGACCATCGCGGTCATGAGCTTGGTCAGGCTCGCGATCGGCACCGAAGCACCGGCATTCTTCTGGAACAGGACCTCGTTGGTGACCGGATCCAGCACCACGGCGCTGCGGGCGTAAACCACTCCGCCCGGAGGACCACGGCGCGCGCCGCGGCGGCGAACACGCTTGCGCACTGTCTTGGTCACCTTGGTCGTGCGATGGACCGAGGTGCGGGTCTTTTTGGTCTTGGTCGAGGCGGCGTCGGCCGTCGTGGCCGTGCAGGCAATCATTACCGCGAGGAACAGAGAACCCAAGCCTCGCCGGAAAAAGAGCTTCATGAAACCTCCTCAGATGTAGCGGGGCCATCCATCCGTGGATCGGCCGTGTAGCAGAACGACTTTAGGCATAACGGGTTGCGATCGTCAATGATCAAGGGATCAGCCGAGGGTGTGAGGGCGTTTGCCGGGTCTGAAGCCCCGCAAATCGTCGCAATTCGAGACACCGGGAGGCGCCAACGATGTTTGTGGGGCGGGAGACCCGGGGGCCACAGTTCCCGCTCAAGGAAATTGCAGTCCGACTCCCAGGGTCCAGAGCCGCATCGGTCCGCTGTCGGGGGAAAAGGGATACCGAATACGTTCGGGCAAGAACACGAAGTGACCCCGGGCATCGATGCGGGGGGAAAACGCGCCCGGCGATCCTTTGAACCCGACCCCGACGTTGAGGCCGACGGCGGAGTAGCGCTGGTTCGGGACCTCAGACTTAATGCGGTCGTAGTGAATCGCGTAGTACCCGGTACCGAACGTCGCGTAGGGATGCGGCAGTGCCTGGGTCCTGAAGAGCCATGTCAGGTTCAAAGTGATCGGAATCAGCCGGATATGGGAATCGATGTTGGGTTCAAAACCCGAGTAGGAGTAGTAGACGTCGCCGAGCCAGTGATAGCCCGCCATAAGTTCGAGGCTGGTCGACCGCTTCAGTTCGTGGCCGACGCCGACTTGCGCCGCGAAGTTCCCAGGCGGATGCAGGTAGGATCCGCTCGCTCCTACAACCGCGACCGTCGCAAAAGTCTCGAAGCGTTCGCCTGCGGCCACAGTCTTTGCGCTACAAAGAAGGACCAGGCCAATCAGCCCGCATCGGAGCCGGGCAGCGCTCATTGCTTCCCGCCGTCGAACTCCCTCAGCATCGCCGCGCGGACCACCGGGAGCGCCGACGGTCCCTGCCGGAGGAAGGCGTCGTGGAATTCCCGTAGCCGGAACCGCGCCCCCTGTTTCGCGCGCAGTTCCTCGCGCAGCTCGAGGATGCGCCACTTGCCGAGCGTGTAGACGAGGTAGGTGGGATCCATGGTGCCGCGCCGCGCTTCGCGCGCGGCGTTGACCGGTTTCATCCAGCACTGGTCTTCGAACAGCTTCACCGCTTCGTCGTAGGTCATGCCCTGCGTGTGGAGCGAGATTCCGGCGATGAAGCGGCCGATGCGGCGCACGGCGAGCGAGAGCTGCGCGAGTTCATAGCGCTCGTCGCCGCGCGCGTAGCCTTCCTCGATCGCCATCTGCTCGCAGTAGTGCGCCCAGCCTTCGCTGTTGGTGCCGGAGTTCAGGAACTGGCGCAGGCGCGAGCTGATGCGTTTGCGCGCGAGGAACTGGTAGTAGTGCCCGGGCAGCGCCTCGTGCACCGACACGATCTCCGACGCCCAGCGGTTGAAGAAGCCGAGGTGGTCGCGCTTCTGACGATCGGTCCACTCGGCTTCGATCGGGGTCACGTTGTAGTAGGCCGCGGTCGCCTTGCGCTCCCACACGCCGGGCGCATCCATCGAGGCGAACGACAGACTGCGGCGGAAGATCGGCGTCTCGCGCACGATCAGGTTCTCGCGCACCGGCATCGTGATGAGACCTTTGCGGCGCAGGAATCCGCGGATCGTATCGAGCTGGGCTGCGACGTAGGGCACGAGCTTCTCGGCTTCGGGGCGATCGGTTTCCAGCGAGTCGAGTGCCGCGGCAACACCCTTACCCGGGGCGATGCGCTCCGCGAGCACTTCCATGCGGGCGCGCGTTCCGGCGAGCGCGCGGCGGCCTTCGGCGAGCAGTGAGTCGACCGGGGTCAGCTCCATCTCGTCATACGCGAGCTTGCGCTGGTACGTCTCGCGGCCGAGCGCATACACACCGTTGGAGCGCGGCAGCAGGTCTTCGCGCAGGAACGTGATGAAGCTCTCGACGGCGCGCACCGCGAGCGTGTCGGCTTCGGCGAGGTCGGCCTGGATCCGCGGCTCCTTGCAGCGCACGGATGCGGCGGCGATCTCGGTGCGATACAGATTCAACACGCCCTCGAACTGACCGATCGCCACTTCGGTGGCGATCCGTGGCGGGTTGCGCAGGTTGATGCGCGCGGCGCGCAGGACCTCGGGAACCTGTCGCAGCCGGCGCGTGGTCGCCGTCATGCGGTGACAGGGCGAAGCGAAATCGCGCTGGATCAGCGACTGAATGCCGCTCGCGATCAGATCGAGATACGTATTGGGATTGGTTTCGTACGGCCGGATCGTCTCGAGATCGAGCAACTCACGCTCGATACGCGCGGTGAGCAGGTCGTGCTCGAGTGCGCGCGGGAACGACAGCGCCACGCGCGGCACCGATGCGAGATCGTTGCGGAACCTGCGAAACCAGGCGGCCTCGGCGTCGAGCGACGACTGCGTGACCGGAATGAGCTGGTCGTCGTAGGCGTGGACCCCGGCGCGCGTTGCCACGTGAGGACGCGTGCGCAGCACGTGGTCGATGAATTCATTGCCGAGTCGCAGGAACGCCGCATCGCGGCTCGGAATGCGCGGGCCATGCGGATCGACCTCCGTGCTTGCTAGTGCTTCCCCGCCGAGCGCAAGCGCAATCGCGATCGCCATCACCGACGCGAGTTCCATCGCCCACGATTGCACGCTCCGTGGCGCGACCAACCGTCCACCGGGCGTTGTCCGCAGTGCGCTCATGCGCGCGGAATCACGTGTTTCACGAGCATCATCGGATCCGGAATATTCAGCGGAGCCGTCGAGATGTAGGCCTGTCCGTACTTCACGCCGATCTGCCATCCCCAGTACCGCGCGAACGATTCGAACGTGTCGCGCACGCTCGGCGCGCGCTCTGGGCGCGGCCGATCCGCGTTGTGGAACTGACTCTGATGCGCATCCAGTGCTGCGATCCAATCGTCGAAGTGATCGGTGATGTCGACCACGAACGTGGGGATCGTTCCCGGCGGCAGGAAATAATAGAACAGCGCCTTCGCCTGATACGGATCGCCCGGCACCGGCGCCTTGCGCAGGTGCGCGAGATTGAACGCGTTCGAAACGATCTGCCCCGTCTTGTAGTGGTCGTTGTGCCCCAACCCGCGTCCGATCGGCAGATTGTAGTAAGGCGACAACACGATCTGCGGCTGATGCCGCCGAATCGCGCCCGCCGCGATGCATCGATTCTCGAACGTGTCCTCGATCCGGCAATCCCCGAGGTTCAGATTCTCGCGCACGTCCAACTGCAAGATTCTCTTCGCCGCCTCGTTCTCCTCCAACCGAATCTCCGGCGACCCCCAACCCATGTCACCTGTCGTCATGTCCACGACACCCGTCGAATACCCATACGACTTCATCTTGCGCAACAACCCACCACACCCGATGTCCGCATCATCCGGGTGCGGCCCGAAAGCAAGAAAGTCGAGAGCCATCGATTCTCCAGGGAAGAGCCGAGCAAAGCGAGGCGAGCGAAAGGCCGTGCGATGATAGAACGCCCCACTGCGCCGACAAAGCGCACGCCGTGGCCCCGCGGAGGCCTGCCGCACGTCCGAAGCGTCCAATCAGCGCAAAACCTTCGTCGATCGGCCGCACATTCCAAGCGCCCCGCCCCCATATCGTCTATGCTCCACGCTCTTCAATAGCGCGCATCCCGCGCGCAGCCCACACGTCAGCCCCTCGCCGCGGCCGCAACCCGGAGCCACTCATGCTGTATTTCGCCTACGGCTCGAACCTCGACCCGCAGCAGATGCGCGCGCGCTGTCCGTCCCATGAAGTCGTCGGTCTCGCCGCCCTGCGCGAACATCGGCTGGCATTCCCCCTGTTCTCGCAGGACTGGGGAGGAGGCGTCGTCGGCATCCATCTCGCGCACGGCGAATCCATCTGGGGCGTGCTGTACGAGATCAACGAAGCGGACCTTGCCGCGCTCGACCAGGCCGAAGGATTCCGCGGGCCCGGCGATCAGCACAACATCTACGATCGCGACACGGTGTCGGTGGAGCTGACGCGAGCCGATGACGGTTCGTTCCCGCGTCGCGTGCGCGCGGCCATCTACGTGGCGCGCACCTCGAATCCGCAGCCGCCTTCGCGTCGTTATCTCGACGCGATCCTCAAGGGTGCGGCCCACCATCGGCTGCCCGATGAGTACGTGGCGAAGCTGACGGCGATCCCGGTCGGCGCCGAACCGGCACCTACGCCCGAAACCCAGGGCTGATCACGGAGCTACGCGGTGCGCTCGTCGCGCGCTTCGAGTTCCGGCGTCGAACTCGCCGGCTGCTCCTGAGCCGCCGACGACGAGTACATCTTGTCGAAGTATTCGCGCACCATGCGGTCTGATGAGAACTTCTCAACGCCCATCTTGATGCTCGCGCGCATCATCTTCACCCAGCGTGCGCGGTCGTTCCACGCCGGAAGGACTTCGTTCTCGAGCGTCTCGTAGAGCGCGTCGAGATCCGCCTTGTCGTCACCCGCGGACTCGTCACCGATTGCCCAGCCGTTGACGCCGTGCTCGCAGCCCTCCGGCCACCAGCCATCGAGGATGCTCAGGTTGAGCACACCGTTCATCGCCGCCTTCATGCCCGACGTGCCGCTCGCTTCGAGCGGGCGCACCGGGTTGTTGAGCCACACGTCGCAGCCGCGCACCAGCTTGCGCGCGACGCTCATGTCGTAGTTCTCGAGGAACACGATGCGGCCCGGATGCTCCTTCTGAGCATGCGCCAGGCGCGCCACGATCTTCTTGCCGTCGCGATCCTGAGGATGCGCCTTGCCGGAGAACAGGATCGTCACATTCATCGTTTCGAGCAGGTGCTTCAGACGTTTCTCGTCGCGCAGAATCAGGTCGCTGCGCTTGTAACCGGCGGCGCGCCGCGCGAAGCCGATGATCATCGAATTCGGATCGACGAGCACGCCGTTGCGGTCGAGGATCGTGTCGGTCAGATCGCGCTTGAGTGCCGCGTGCGCGTTCCACAGCGTCGCGTCGTCCGCGGCGTTGCGGATGCGCTCGGACTGCCACGTCGGCACGTGCACTCCGTTCGTGATCGAGGTGATCGGCGAAGCGTTGCTCACGTGCTTCCACATCACGCGGGCGGTCTCGCCGTGGAGTGCGGCCACCGCATTCGCCGCGCGCGACAGCCGCAGCCCCGCGACCGTCATGTTGAACGGATCGTCGCCGATGCTGCGCATTTCCGCGCCCGACAGCTGCAGACATGCGCCCATCCGCCGCAGGTCCGCGAGCGAGTGCTCTTCGTTGCCCGCCTTCACGGGTGTGTGCGTCGTGAACACGATGCGCCGGCGCACCTGCTGCAGCGCGTCCTGGAACGGGACGCCGCCTTCCATGAGGTCGGCGATCATCTCGATGCCCGCGAACACGGCGTGGCCTTCGTTGAAGTGGTAGGTCGAGATCGGAATGCCGAGCCAGTTGAGCGCGCGGATGCCGCCGATCCCGAGCAGCATCTCCTGCGCGATCCGCACGTCGGTGCCGGCCTCGTAAAGGCGGTGCGTGATCCATCGGTCGCGCGCGTGATACGGCTCGATCAGGTAGAGCGGCGCGTTGCCGAAGTGGTCCGTGACCCACACCGTGCACGGAACTTCCTGGCCGCGGACCCGCACGCGCACGCGAACCCGCGTTTCGCGCAGATAGGGAGCGTCGTACGAGGGATACTCTTCGAACGGCTGCCCGTCGGCGCCGATGCGCTGTACGCAGTACCCGCGCTCCCACTTGAGCCCGATGCCGATCAGCGGAAGCTTGAGATCGTGGGCCGACTTGATGAAATCGCCCGCCAGCACGCCAAGTCCCCCGGAGTAGATCGGGAACGACTCGTTGAGGCCGAACTCCATGCAAAAGTACGCGACGTGCGGATCCTGCGACATGAACGCTCCAGCGCGATGGTTTCTCGATCAGCAGCGACAGGCAAAGGGGGCGATTCTAGGGAGGACCGGGCGTCGTGTCACGCGGGCGGACCTTCCGGAATGCGTGTCGCGCGGCGTCGAGGCGTGCGGAACCCCGGCCGTGCGGACCCCGAAGTCATCGGCCTGCGCCGTCATCGCATTGAGCCCGGGCACGAAAAAGCACGCGGGACGGATCCCAGAGGACCCGCCCCGCGTGTGTGCTCGCTCTATCCCAGAGCGAATGGGGTATCGGCTACTGGCCGCCGAAGTAGTAGTGGAATCCGATGTTCGAGATTCCGAAGTCCTCGGATCCGAACGTGCTCACCTTGACCTCGGTCTTCTCGCCGCCGGTCGGCGTGAACTCGTTCTTGATGCTCTTGTACACGATTCCGTGCGCCGCCTGGATGCTGAAGTTCGGCGTGAAGAAGTATTCTGCGCCGAGCGTTCCCGACACCCACAGCTGCGTCGCCTTGCCGTCTTCGGTGTCGGCATCGCCGCCATCGGACGCGAAGCTGACGCCCGGACGGATGAAGAAGTGAGCGTTCTCGGTGCTGTGCACGACGAAGGGCACACCCGCGTCGAAACCGATCGCGGTCTGGCTGTCACCCTCGTCGGGGCTCAGGCTGAGGAATCCGAGGCCCACGTCCACGCCGACCTTCTCGCTCGCCCAGATGCGCGCGCCGATCGGGAATTCCGGACGCACGTAACCCAGGCCCCACTTCCCCTGAACTTCAGTCGCACTCGACACGGCAGGAACGGCAACGGCAAATACCAGGGCGATCCACAAAAGATTCTTCTTCATGATTCAACGACCTCCTGTTTTTGGAAGCGGCATGCTCCGCACGGAAGTGCAGACGTCGGCGAAGCGTTACTGTGGCGCCGCGTTTGATGCATTTATGTCGCGAGGGTTTCGCGCGCGCGGGGGCAATCACGACAAATGCGGGTCAAGCCTCTACGGCACAAATGAGATGTCGCGACGCATAGAAAAGCGCCGCCTCCCTTACTCGAGGAAGCGGCGCTCGCGACTGCTCGACCGTCAGTGACCGTTCGTCGTCGCCGCCGAGGTTGCGGCCGGTGCCGCCGATTCGTCTTCCTGAACCCACCGTACCGATCGCGAACAGGGACAGGTTCCGCCGACGCGCTTCAGCTTCGGCATCGACATGATCGCATCGGTCACGCTCAATTCGCCCGCCGCCACCTTGTGCAGCGTCTCCGAGTACGAACGAAGATCCTTCGTCGTGAGATAGGCCTCGGGCAGCGCCTTCGCCAGATAGCGCAGGTATTCGTCGGCATCGGTGAACGTCTCGCCGAGCGAGCCCACCATCTGCCACGCCGTCTCGCCCTTGCGACGGAAGAAGCGGCGGTCGGGAACGTGGAGCAGATCGTCCCACGCCACGCCCTCGTGCTTGCCGCGTGACTGATCGAGTTGATCCAGCACCATTTCGACTTTCTCCGGCGTGTAGCCCGGGAATCGGGCGCGCAGATAGCGCGCGTTGATGTCACGAACCATGCGCGTCACTTCGGTGATGTACAGATCCTGCGCCTCGCGATTCTTCATGTCTTTGAAGCCGAAATGGATGTTCTTGTCGCCGCCGCGTTCGTCCCCGAACATCTCGAGCGCGCGCGGGAACCACTTGTTGATCGACTTCTGCACCACGTGCATCGTGACGAGCGGATCGCCCTTCGCCGCGCGCTGCGCCCAGCGCCGCAGCGGGATCACGCCGGCCGCCAGATGGAACGCCTCCTCGCGCAGCATCGGCGGCATGGAGTCGGCCATCGGCTTGTAGGCGCACACCTTCTGCATCGTGAGCTGGTACTTGCCGACGCGATCGATCAGCGCCGCAAAGCAGATGTTGTCGATGAACGAGTCGTACTCGACGTTGAAGGCATCGAGCACGTGCGATCCGGTCTGCATCGACAGGATCTCCTCGACCATCGTTTCACCCTTCACGCCGCCCGAGACGTGCGTCCAGTCCTCGGTGAGCAGCAGGTGGAACATCTGATAGCCGTGGCGCAACTCCTCGGCCATCACGCGCAGCACCCAGAAGCGGTCCTCGTCATCGGCGGCACGATGGAGTGTGCCCGCATGCTGCTGGATCGAGCCGAACTCGGTCGAAGCCTGCGCGCGGATGATCGCGAGCAGATGCTTGGCCTGATCTTCCGTGAGCTGGTCGGGCTTGAGGCGCTTCTTCTCGCCCTTCTGATCGCCGATCTGGATCATGTCGGACGTGCCGACTTCCATCTTGGCGCACAGGCAGAACGCGTCGTCCTGCGGGAAATACTTGTCCCAGTCGGAGAGCAAGGTTCCGTAGTCCGGGATCCAGTGCTTGCGCCAGTGCTCGACCGCGTCGTGGTACTTCTTGGGAAGTGTCGTCTGCTCGACTTTCATTCCTGTTCTCCGTTTATTTCGTGACGCGCATCTCGAGCGCCTGCAGTTGCGAGGGCTCGAAGCCGAGCGCGGTCAGGAATCCCGCCACGCCCACATCCTGCTGATCGACCAGCGTTCGAACCGACGTAACCCCGGCCTTCGTGAAGTGCGCCATCACGGCCTTGAACAGCAGCGTTCCCAGGTCGCGTCCGCGGTAGTCGGGATCGATGCCGAAGCGCTCGACCCAGCCGCTGGGTTCTTCGAGGCCGAATTCTCCGGCGCGCACGTCTCCGAACATGAATCCCACGACCTTGCCGTCGGCTTCGACCACCTGCGATGAATCCGGGTCGCGCCGCAGGTAGTAGCCCACGCGCTGTTCCCAGAATTCCGGCCGGTAGCGGCCGGTGATGCGCTCGTCGATCCGGACCACGCTTCCGATGTCCAGTTCGTCGAGCGGACGCACACGCGTTTTGGCCTGAATGTCGGGCATGGGGATCACTCCTCGAAGAAAGGCCTCTCAGCCGGGCAAAATGCACCACAACAGTAGCAGGTCGGGCGCTCCCGACGCACCCTCGCGCGGTTTCCATCCTTGACCCGCTGGGGCGGGGTCCGTAGCCTTGACTGCGGAAAACCTTCGGCCGCGTGCGTTCCCTTGCCGCCGAAGCGGGATTTCGGCGGCATGGATGACGGTCGCCGCGATGGCGGGATGCCCGCCGCGCGATCGACGTGGGCCACGGATGATGCCATGAAACGGCGCGACGAAGAGATCTTCGAGCCGAAGTCCCGCAACCGCCTGCTGTTCCTGCCCGCGGTGCTGCTGGGGTTGCTCGTCGCCATGCCGTGGGTGCTCGAGCTGGTCGAGACCCGCTGGCTCCCCGCGAACTTCACGCACTTCCGCGAGCTGGTCGATTCGCTGATCACCGCACTCCTCGGGATCTGGATCCTCACGATGATCGGGCGCGAGCAGGAGATCACGCGCATCCATCTCGATGAGCTCGAGCAGTTGTCGCTCACCGATCCCCTGACCGGGCTCGGCAACCGCCGCGCGTTCGAGCGCGATCTCGAGGTCGCCTTGAGCCGCGCGCAGCGCACCGATCTCACGCTGACGCTGCTCTATCTCGACGTCGACGAGATGAAGCGCGTGAACGATCGCTTCGGTCATGCGATCGGCGACGAGACGCTTCGCACGCTTGGCGCCGTGCTGCGGTCGTCCTCGCGGCTCGGGACCGACAGCGCCTATCGCGTCGGAGGCGACGAGTTCGTGATGGTGATCGCGGCCGATGCAACCGGCGCCGAAACGATCGCCGGGCGCGTCGCGAGCTCATTCACCGCGCGCTCGCCGCGCAACTCACGCGTGAGCACGGGTCTCGTAACTTGGGATGGCCAGGCGCGGCTGCAGCAGTTGCTCGACGAAGCCGACACGCGCATGTACCGGCACAAGCATCCGCGATTCAAGGTGGCGCCGGCGTAATCAGGCGGGCGCGATCCACGGTGTGCGCAGATGCTCGGCAGGCTGCGCCTGGTGGACGACCTCGATGCGGTCGCTCGCACCCTTCTGCCACGGCCACTCCCAGCGCACCGGCACGCTCGGCTCGTCCGCCGCGTGCCATTCGCGCCGCGGCTCTTCGCCGCACAGGGCCTCGGCGAAGTCGGAATCGACCGCTTCGGCGGCACTCCACGAGGGATCGAACGCGCCACCGTCCCATGCGCGCCGCTTGGGCGTGACACCGCGGTGCGGTTCGAGCTGCCGCGCGACCCACGCCACCAGGCGCGGGCGCAGTTCCGACATCACGTTGAAGCAGTCGTGGCCGCCGCGGGGATAGAACACGATCTCGCGTTCGCCGCGCGCGGCATCGAAGATGCGCCACGCCTCGGTGCCGGGCGTGATGTGGTCCTGGCCGCCTCCCGCGACCATCAACGGGCACGTGAGATTGGGAAGATCGTTGGCGAGCGTGATGCGGACGATGACCTTCTCCATCTCGTGTTCCTGGATCGAATAGAGCGCCGCCAGTTCGCGGCGCATGCCGGCGAGCGTCACCTTCCAGTAGACGTCGGCCGAGAACGGCGGGCTCACTGCGGCGACCGCCTTCACGCGCGGGTCGTGCGATGCCATGCGGATCGCGCAGTAGCCGCCGAGACTCAGGCCCACAAACGAAACCGCCCCGGGATCCAGCTCGGGGCGGGTTTCAATGTAGTTGAGAATCGCAACACCGACCGGGCGCGGTTCTCCGACCATCGAGAGGCGATGGAAGGTCTCGCCCATGCCCGGACCGTCGAAGACGATCGTCGCGAGCCCGCGGGCAATGAAGGCGTCCGACCACCAGTGCAGCTCTTCCTTCACCGAATTGGTTCCGTTGAACATCACCACCACCGGCACCGGACCCGCGGTGTTCCGAGGAACTCTCAGATATCCGACCATCGGGCGGCGGCGGAACATCACCTCGATCCGCTGTGCCGGCGGATCGGTCAATGGCGCCGCTTCGGCGTAGCTCTTGACGCACGCCTCGTGCAGCGCACGCTTGCGGCGCGTGTCCATGAAGATCACATACTGCGAGAAGTTGTACGCCGAGGATGCGGCGAGAAAGTTCGAGGCCGCCGCGCGACGATCGCCGCGGGCCAGGGCCGCTTCACCGTCGGCATGACGCTCGACGCCAAGGCGCTCCCATTCGTCGGCCCACGACTCGAGGCCCGTGATCCGTCCGAGAACCCGCTCGAGATCCGGGCGGGCGACACCCGCGTTCAGGAACTGGAGCTTGGCCCAAGACGGCATCTGCCGGGCGACGCCGAGCTTGAGGCTCATGCGCACGAAGCCAGGACGCAGCAGCTGGCCGCGAATCAGATGAGGAACCAGCACATCGAGCCGGCCCGTGCGGACCTGCTGGGACGTGAGGCCGTTCGTGTTCGCGACCGGCACCCGTCCGCTCTGTTCGATCCCGATGGAGTGTGTGCTCATGGGCGTCATGACGCGCGGAATCGCGCGGGTTCCTTTCGTCACTCCATAGATGATGCATCACATATGCCACTGTCGTGAACACTTCATCGGCGGCCGATGTGCCGAATTAGAGGCGATTTCGAGGGGGCGCGCACACCGTTGCAGGGTCAAAACCGACACGGACGGGCAGGAGCGCGCAGCGGTCGGGCAAAAGGACTCACGTGCCTCCCGCGCCGGCCGCGACGCCAAAGTGTCGGTGGCGCCGACGGTCGCCCGGCTCAGCCTTCGGCGGCGGCACGCTCGCGGTAGATCTCGCGCAGCCGCGCGCCGAGCGTCCGGCTCGGCAGCGGATGCCCGTCGAGTGCGACCAGCGGCACGATCTGCTGGATCGAGTTCGTCACGAACATCTCGTCGGCGGCCTTGAGCTCGTCGCGCGACAGTTCCCGCTCGCGGGTCGTCATCCCGAGCGAGGCGCACAGCTCGAGCACCCGCGCACGGGTGATTCCCGGCAGGATCCCGGTCGAGAGCGGGGGTGTGGCGACTTCGCCGCGCAACACGGCGAAGACGTTACTCACCGCCCCCTCGAGCACCATCCCGTCGGCACCACACAGCACGGCTTCGTCGACGCCTCCCGCGCGCGCTTCCTCGCGCGCCAGGTGATACGCGAGACGGCTCGTGGTCTTGAAGCGCCCGATCGGGCCCGGGGCGAACGGCACCGCAGAGATCATCGCGCGCGCCTGGCCGGTGCGGGTGCCGCGCCACAGGCGGCCCGCAAGTGATTCGGCATCGATCCAGCAACCGGCGCGCGTCGGGCGCCCTCGCGGAATTCCGCGGGTCACGGTGATGCGGACGACGGCATCGGACAGCGCGTTGGCCGCAAGGATGTCGCCCAGAGCGGCCGACAGCGCCGAGGGCGAAGGCGGCACCGGAAATCCGAGTTCGGCGGCCGCGAGCACGAGACGCTCGAGATGGCGGCGCCAATGATGCGCGCGGCCGCGCTCCACGCGTACGGTTTCGAAGATGCCTTCGCCATCGCGCGCACCTCGGTCGAACAGCGAGAGCGCGGCATCGCGGCCGCGCGCAAGCTTGCCGTTGACCCACAGCACGCGATCGGGCACCGGCGTGCGCCATGCTGGGCGTCCGGCCCCGCCCGCGCGGGTCGCGGCGTCGCGCGGAACCTCGGTCCGGTCGCCGGCGTTGGGGGAAGGCGGATCGGCAGCACCCCACGTGTTGTCGCCGGACGAGCGCGGTGTGCCCGGCTCACGCGGATCGTTCATGCCGCCGCCCCCCGCGCCACGCCATCGAGTCGCACCGGACCCAGCGCGCGCCCGAGTGCGAGCAGCATGCCTTCGGCCTTGTGCAACGTTTCGAGATATTCGGCCTCCGGAATCGAATCCGCAGTGATGCCGCCGCCGGCGGAGAAGTGAATCGCGCCGGGCGTGACGAGCGCGGTGCGGATCGCGATGTTCCACGCCGCATCTCCGCTCCAGTCCACGTATCCGATGCTGCCGGTATAGATGTGCCGCCGGACGGGCTCGAGCGACTCGAGGATCTCCATCGCGCGGATCTTGGGCGCGCCGGAAATCGATCCGCCGGGAAACGCGGCACGCAGCAGGTCGAACGCATCGACATCCGCCCGCAGCGTCCCCGTGACCGTCGAAGTCAGATGGAACACTTGCGGAAACGTTTCGAGCAAGCACAGTTCGGGCACGGACACGGTCCCGGTTTCGCAGACGCGGCCGAGATCGTTGCGCAGCACATCGACGATCATCACGTTTTCCGCGCGATCCTTGGCACTCGCCACGAGTTCGGCCGCGAGGCCTTCGTCTTCCGCCGGGCACATGCCGCGCGGGCGGGTGCCTTTGATCGGACGCGTCGTGACGCGGCGGCCGCGCACATCGAGGAACAACTCGGGGCTCGCCGATGCGATCGCATGGTCGCCTGCGTCGAAGCACGCCGAGAACGGTGCCGGCGACAACGCCGCGAGCGTTGCGCACAACGCGCGCGCGAGTTCGCCGGCGTCGCGCGAAGGCGGATCGAGCGCAAGACTCCAGCGCTGCGACAGGTTCGCCTGGAAGATATCGCCGCGGCGGATGTGCTCGCGCACGGTATCGATCGCGCGCCGGTACTCATCCGCGGTGAACGTCGAGCGGGCGACGCAGTGGGCCGATGCGGGTTCGAACGGCGGTGCGGGCGAGGGGCGTTCGAGACGCCGCGCGAAGTAGCCGAGGCGCTCGCGTGCGTGCGCGCGCGCCGCTTCGCCGGTCAGCGGCAGGCCGGTCGCGAACAGCCACGCGTTTCCGGTCGCGTGCTCGAACGCGCCGATGACGTCGTACAAACCCATCACGAAATCCGGCAGATGGAGGTCGTCTCGAGCGATCGACGGCAGACGCTCGAAGCGCCGCCCGAAATCGTAGCTCCAGTAGCCGACCGCACCCCCGGTGAACGGCGGTAGGGCTATCTCCGCCGCAACGTCCGATCGCGGGAGCGTGCCCGCAGCAGCACGCCATGCTGCGACGGCGTCGCTCCAGTCGCCGCCGCGAAACACCGCGAACGGGTCAGCGCCGAACAGCGACCACGCCGCGCGCGAACCGGGAATCGACGCCTCGAGCAGGAACGCATGCGGGAGCCCTTCGAGCGCGCGCAGTGCTTCGAGCGGGCTTTCGACCCGCACGGGCTCGCGCACAGGCATCGAAATCGGGGTCGGCATGCATGAAGCGTAGGAGTGCGCGCGGCGGCGGGTCAACGCGGCAGCCGCGCGCCGCGGCGGTTGAACTCGCTTGCCGCGCGGCGTAAGTTGCCCCCGCGAGCCGCACGGATTGCGGCCGATCGCTGAATCCGCAGGGAGGCGTCACCACTGAGCACGTATCTCGTTCACTCCGGAACCGTCGTGTGCATGGATCGCGCGGGGACCATCGTCCGCGGGGACGTGCTGATCGAGGACGGCGTCATCACGGGTGTCGGGTCCGCCGCGACGGCGCGGGCGGCGACGTTGCCCGCCGGCCTCGAGCGCATCGACGCCGCGAACGCATTCGTGCTTCCGGGTTTCGTGCAGGGCCACCTGCATCTGTGCCAGACGTTGTTTCGCGGGCGCGCGGAGCAGTGCGATCTGCTGCACTGGCTGCGCGAAGCGATCTGGCCGTTCGAGGCGGCGCATACCGAAGCTTCGATCGCGGCCTCCGCGCGCCTCGGCGTGCTCGAGTTGCTCGCGGGCGGTGTCACCTGCATCAACGACATGGGCAGCGTCCATCACACGCCGGCGATCGCCGCGGTGCTCGAAGCCACCGGCATCCGCGCGTTGTTCGGCAAGGCGCTGATGGACCAGGGCGAAGGCGTGCCGGCCGGATTGCGCGAAACCGCGAAGGCCGCGATCGAAGACGCGCTCGCGATCGCCGACCGCTTCGATGGCGCGGCCGCCGGCCGGCTGCGCGTGTCGCTCGCGCCGCGCTTCATCCTCTCGTGCAGCGAAGCGCTGTGGCGCGACGTGCGCGAGGCTTCGCGCGCCCGCGGCCTGGTCGTCCACACGCACCTCGCCGAGAGTCCGAGTGAAGCGGCGGCGGTGCGCGCGGCGGTCGACGACACCGCGGCGCGGTACTTCGCCGCGCACGACGTGTTGAGCCCACGCTTCGTCGGCGCTCACGGCGTGTGGCTCGATCCCGACGAACTCGCCGCGCTGAAGCGCGCGGACGCGGCACTCGTCCATTGCCCGGGATCAAATCTCAAACTGGGATCGGGTCTGGCGCGCGTGCGCGAGTGGAAACGCGCAGGCCTGCGTTGCGGCCTCGGCTCCGACGGTGCGGCGTGCAACAACCGGCTCGACACCTTCCACGAGATGAGCCTCGCCTCGGGGGTCGCGCGGGTTCAGGATCCGTCCGCACCCTTGTCGGCCCGCGAAGTGCTGTCGCTCGCCACACTCGACGGTGCCGCGGCGCTCGGCTGGCAGGACGCGATCGGCTCGCTCGAATCCGGCAAGCAGGCCGACCTGATCGTGATCGATGCTGCGGGTGCGCACATGGCGCCGTTCGCCGATCACGATCCGCACGTGGCGATCGTCGAAGCCGCCCGGCCGGGTGATGTGAAGCTCACGATGGTGGCCGGGCGCGTGCTCTACCGCGACGGAGCGTGGTCGACGCTCGATCCGCAGCGCGTCATCGCGGATGCGCGTGCGGAGGCGCAGGGCTTGATGCGCCGTGCGGGGGCCGCGTGATCATCGGACCGTGCACGGTCGTGACCGGCGGGGCGAAGCCCGCGGTGCTCGAGGACGCCGCGGTGCGCGTGCTCGGCGCCCACATCTCGCACGTCGGCCCGGCCGGGCAACTCGCCGCCGCGTATCCCGACGACATGCGGTGGCCGGCGCGCGGGCGGGTGATCATGCCGGGCTTCGTGAACACGCACGCGCACCTCGCTCGGCATCTGGCGCGCGGCCTGCCGTTGCGTTCGCCCAACGAGTGGAAGCGCTACGAGCGCGCGCTGTCGCCCGAAGACGTGTACTGGGCGGTCGCGGGCTCACTCGTGGAAGGCGTGCGTCACGGTGTGACCACGGTGTGCGACTTCCATCGCTCGGGCCCTTCGGTCGACGTGTCGCTGTCGGAAGTCGTCGCGGCCGCGGCTGCGGTGGGCGTTCGCGTCGCCACGTGCTGGGGCGTGTCCGAGGCCGATACGCCGCATGAACGCCGATCGACGACCGAGGAGTCGCGCGGCTTCGGCGCCGAGATGGGCCGGCGTTTCGACGGCAAGATCCGCGCGATGCTCGGCGTGCAGCCGACCACGCTCGCGGGCATGACGTCGATGGTCGACGATGCGCTCGACATCGCGGGCGACCGGATGCCGGTGCACGTCGATCTCGCGCTCGACCTCACGCCCGCCGAGCGCGGGCGCGCGCGTTCCGCGCAACGCGGCGCGATGCCGACCGCCGTGTGGGCGCACGCCGAGATCGCCCCGCGCGAGCTGATCGCCGCCGCGCGCGAACGCGGCGACCTGTTGAGCGCGGTCGGCTTCGGCTCGGTCGCCGCACTCGTGCGTGAGGCCGATGTCGGCTGGGGCAGCGACACATCGGTGAACGCGCCCCCGCTGCCCGACATCACGCACGGCTGGACGCTCGGCGCGCGCGCCGATGCGCACTATCGAAGACTGTTCGTGAACGGACCCGAGTGGGCCGGCCGGTTCTTCGGCGAAGGACTCGGCACGCTCACGCCGGGCGCGCCGGCCGACCTCGCGCTGGTCGACTATCGGCCGTCGACGGAATTCTCCGCGCGTACGTTGTCGGAGCATCTGTGGGCCGGGTTGCTGCGAGCACCAGTCTCCGGAGTCATGGTGTCGGGCGAGATCGTCATGGACAACGGTGTGCTCGTCACGCTCGACGAGCGCGAAGTCGCCGCCCGCGCGCGCGAGTGCGCGAAGCGGGTGTGGGAGCGGCTCGGCTGAGACGCGCGAGTCCGCATCCCATCGTCTCGCTAACGCACCCCGTATTGTCGCCTCTCCACTGAACCGATGGGGGCACGGCCACCCGCCCGCATGAACCCCGCGGAGCACCGGGCGGCGGAATGGAGTTCGTTCCGCCGCGGTCAAGCCGCTGCCGCACCTCCGGTTGTGTCCGGTGCACTCGCGCGGCACGCCGCCTGCTCTTCATCAGTCTCGAAGCGCACGGTTCCCGCCGAGCCATCGCCGCCCGCGAGACGCGCGAGCGGCACCGGGTCAGAACCAGGCCAGGCACGACCGAGCGCTCCGACATCCTCCCGGCGCCATAGCCGGGAGGCTCCCCGTTCACACGGATTCGAGGAGACTCCCATGAAGCGCTTCACCTCCACGATCATCGCAGTACTCGCGCTTGTGACTTTTGCCGGCGTCGCCTCCGCTCATCCGCAATCGCGCCGCGTCGACGCCCGCGAAGATCGCCAGCACGTTCGCATCGCGGACGGCATGCGTCGCGGCGATCTCACGCGGGGCGAAGCCCGTCGTCTGCATCGCGGCCAGATTCGCGTCCATCGCATGGAGCGCCGGATGAAGGCGGACGGAAAGTTCGGCATGCGCGAACGGATGCGCATGGAACGCATGCAGGACCGTCAGAGCGGGCGCATCTATCGCATGCGCCACAACGGCCGCACCACCTGAGGATTTCGACGAAACGTCGGGTCATACGATACGAAACCCCCGGGGAGAGATTTTTTCCGGGGGTTTCCCTGTGGCCGGCGGCTTTCAGGAGTCGGAGGCAAAGGCAGCGATCGAAGTTCTCAGCCCTCTCTTAGTCGCGCGCGGTCTTCAAGAAATCCATCGCGTGCGAGATCGACACCGAGAAGTTCGACGACTCGCGCTCGGGGCCGAGTGGCCATGCATAGTTGACCCGCATGAGCGTGGTCGGGCTCGGGAACCCGGGTTGATAGATCAGCGACACGCCGGCTTCGCTCACCCAGTGTTCACGGTCCGGCCAGTCGCCTCCGGAACGCGAAGGGCCGCCGAACGGATCGACGCCCCACACCGCACCCACGCCCCCGAACACGCCGATCTGGAGCGGGAGGAATGCGGGATGCGGAATCCGCAGCGTCTCGAGCACGTCGTCGGCGCCGATCACTTCGAGTCGTGCCTGCGCAAAGCCGGTTCCGCCGCGCGCGCTGCTCGACATGCTGCGCATCGTGCGCGAGCCGCCGAGATAGAACGACGCCTGCGGCAGCGCCTGGCCGGTGAGACGCCCGTAGACCAACTGCGGCATCAACGTCGCCCGCGCTGCCAGACCGACGTTGCCGCTCAATGCGACGCGCGTCCTGCGATACTCGAAGTCGCTGCCGATCGCGTTTCCCGAGGTCTGGTGGATGACCTCGGCCTCGGCCGGGAACGGATCGACCTTCACGAGCGCCGAGTATTCGAACTCGCGTGCACGCCCGGGATACGCGGCGAGATTGCTGTAGGTCGACAACGGCCGACGGAACAGATTCCATCCGGCCGAGGTCGCGATCGGAGATTCGTCCACGTCGCGATAGCGGACTCCGACCAGCGCGAACGCGGCCTCGCGTTGCAGTCCGATATCGAAGCCCTCGCGGCGGAGATAGTGGTTGTCGTCCTTCCCGAACAGGAACGCGCGCGCCGACGTGAGCCGCGCCCCGGTGCGCTCGCGATCCATGCTGCCGGTCGCAAGGCCGCCGCCGGCCGCGAGCCGCCAGCGTCCGCCGAGGGCGCGAAAACTCCGCGTTCCGCGCACCTGCCACAGAACATCGTTGGGGCCCGACGCGTAGCCGACCTCGGCGCGCAGCTCGCCCGGCGAGCGCTCCGCGCCGATTCCCATCCCCAGCAAGTACACCGGACCGTCGACGCGGTTGAACATGAAGTCGGGGTTGAACGACGGCCGCAGTGACGTGCGCCGCGCGCGCGGGTGCGCGAGACCATAGACGAGCGCGCTGTCGAGGCCCGCCGTGTCGAGCGGCGCGGCGGAAGCCCCGAAGTACTCCGAGGTCGAATCCGCGAGTTGATCGAGGAATCCATCGAGCGTCGTGTCGGCGTCCGCGGCGATCGTGCCGGCGCCGGCGGGAACGGCGAGCGCGAGGAACGCCGCCAGCCCCACGCTCGCGATGATGCCGCGCGCCATCATCGCCCCGTACCTTCGCGGAAGATCGCGTCGTCGATCCCCGCGTTCATGACGTACTGGTCGAAGCGCAGCGAGAAGTCGAACCCTTTGCCGAGCTTCGGAAGCTTGATGGACGAGGCGATCCGGATCATCGCGCGGCTCATCACCCAGTGCTCGCCGTACTTCTTGCGCTCGATCACCATGCGCTCGACGTTCTTGATGAACAGCGGCACCGGCGAGCGGTCGAATTTCACTTCCTGGCGCACGATCACGAATTCGTTCGTGTCCACCCATACGAGACCGCTCGGCTGCGTGCGATCGAGCGGAGACTTGGGGGAGAACTCGATGCGATAGATGAGATGGCCGCCGACGAAATCGCGCCCCACGATGCGATAGCGAAAATCGCGACGCGCTTCCGGGCGGAACGCGAAATTCACGATCTCCTCGTCCATGCCGCCGCGGAAGTCGACGTTGACCTCCGCGTTGCCTTTACGGCGGTCCCGTTCGTACTCACGCAGCATCACCGTGCGGACGTGATTCGGCTTCTTCTTGTAAACGCGCATCACACGCTCGGACAGGATCGTCGCAGTGTCGCCCTTGCTGCCGGCGGGCCGCACCAGGCGAAAGCTCGCGATGAACTGCTGGTCCACGATCAGCGATTCCCGCCGGGCCTCGCCGCGGGCCACACGATCGAGGATCTCATCGAGCGTGACGCGCGGCGCGCGGACCAGCACCTCCGAAACTTGGGTGTGCATGGTGTCTTCGCGAGCGACGGTGGGTCCCGAGGTCTGGGCTTCGGCCGGGCCGGCCACTGCGAAAGCGAATGTCGCGGCGAGGATCACTCCGGCGATCGAAGCGCCGTGTAAGGTCGGTCGGGAAAAATTGTAGAGCGCGGTGGGGATTGGCCGGTGCATGGACTCTCTTTCGAGTGAGCGGCACGCCAATGTTCCGTACCGGTGCGGAGCATTAGCATGGGTGCGGCGCTCCCGCAACAGACGGGCCGCGAGCCTGCGACACCCTCTCCGCCATTGGCTTAGGACGGCGCACCACAATCGTGGCGACCGGCGCGCAGACGCGTGAATATCGCTCCGAACGCGCCATTGCTGGAATGCAATTCAGGCACTCGGAACGGCACGCCGCGTGCCAAGTACGAGGCGGAGCGGGCGCCCAAGGCAACAACGGTCGTCCGGCGATTGTTTCCAACCCTGAGCAGCCCGGACTCGTCCTATTCGTTGTCCACTGCCCTTTCGACGCGGATTACGGCTCGTCGCGGTCCCCAACGCGCATGCGCCCAAGGAGGAATCATGAAGCGCCATCTGATGACGGTCGCCCTGTTCGGCGCGCTCGCGCTCGGCACCGCCGCGCGGGCCGACGACACAAACACGCCTTCCGCTCTCGCCCTTCCATCGCTCACGACGGTTGCCTTCGCTTCCGCGGCTTCGAGCTCAGCCGTTCCTGCACCGCAGGTCGCCGTCAGCAGCGGATTCGCCGACGCGCCCTCGCTCGCCTCGCACACGACGGTGCTGGAGTCCGTGCGCTGGCGCCCGCGCCGCTATCGTGACCGGGACCGCGACCGCGATCGCGACCGCGATCGCGATCGTGAGGAAGGCCGCTACGAGTCGCGCGGCGGTTCCAAAGGGTTCAGCCAGATCCACGCCGGCTTCTTCGATCCCGACGGCGAACAGGAGGCCGGGTTCATCGGCGGACTGCGCGGCGGTGCGAACCTCGACAACAATGTGCAACTCGGCGTCGGTATCGACTGGGCGTACAAGTCGAGCCGCTCGACCGAAATCGTGAGCCAGGTTCCGCTGCCCGGCGGCGGCACGTCCGAGCGCCGGCTCGAGCTCGCGCGTTCGTCGTCGAATCTGTTCCCGCTCATGGCGTTTCTCCAGATCTCGCCCGGCAACGAGAACGACGTGCATCCTTATTTCGGGATCGGTGGCGGTTACGAAGTGCTGTTCCTCTCGGCCGAGGACTTCACGACCGGCGACCAGTTCGACGCGACCTATGGCGGATGGGGCTGGCAGGGATGGGCGGGTGTGGCGATTCCGCTGTCGGGCCAGACGCGCGTGAACGTCGAGATCTTCCGCAACGTGTCCGAGCTCGAGCGCGACGTCGAGGACCCGACCGGCGAAACGTACAACGAGATCGTCGATCAGCATGGAGTAGGAATGCGCTTCGGACTGAACTGGGGTTTTTAGGGGCGGGGGGGGGGGTTGCGCGAAGGGGGGGAGTTTTGGGGGTGGGGGTGGGGGGGGTGAGTCAGAACGACCGAGGCGATGGGGGGGTAGAGCCACCCGGGGAAAGAGGGAGTTAGT
>JANLWX010000175.1:0-3914 GCA_031364845.1 Candidatus Eiseniibacteriota bacterium | reverse complement strand
GCGCCCGAAGCCGTCGATGCCGCGACACTGCCCACGCGGTTGCGCGACGCGGACGCGGTCGTAATCCACGATGTCGAACGCCTCGGCTCGGTCGAGCTGCAGGCGGTGCTCGACTTCCACCGCGCGGGCGGCGCGCTGCTGCTGGTTCCCGGCGCGCGCGCCGATGCCGCCGCGTGGAACACGTCGTTGCTGCGCGAGATCAACGCGGGCACGCTCGGCCCGATCGAATCCGCTCCCGCGGGCGCCGCATGGCGGCTCACGCGCGGCGTCGCCGGCCATCCGGTGCTCGCCGGATTCCCCGGGCGCCCCGGCGAGCCGCTGTCGAGCGCGCGCTTCGGCGCGGTGCGCGGATTCTCGCCCGGCGCCGAAACGCGCACGCTGCTCGGATTCGATCGCGCGCACCCCGCACTCGTCGAAGCCCCGCACGCGCTGATCTTCCTCGCACCGCTCGATCCCGCGACCACCGACTTCGCGTTGAGCGGCGCGTTCCTGCCGCTGGTGCATCAGGCGGCGAAGGTGCTCGCGCGCGGCACCGCCGCCGCCTCGCTGGTTCCCGGCGATCGCTACCTCGCCCCCGCGAGCACCGGCATCTGGCGCATCGAGGACGAGGCCGGACGCGAGGTGCCGAGCGAGCTGGTGTCGGATCGCGGGGCGACGCGTCTGCGTTCCGCGCCGCTGGAACAGACCGGGCTCTACCGCGTGCTGGCCGGAGGTGCGCTGCGCAGCACGTTCGCCGTCAATCCCGATGCGCGCGAGTCCGATCTCGCCGAAATGCCCGAAGAGGCGCTGGTGCGCGGCTTCCCCAACGGACGCGCGCAGGTCGTGCGCGCCGGCGCCGACCTCGCGCGCCGCGTACGCGAAGCGCGTTACGGCCGCGAGCTGTGGAGCTGGTTCATCGCGCTGGCCCTGGCGCTGCTGATCGCCGAGAGCGTGATCGGCCGCTGGGGCATGGGCGGCGGGGCGGAGAAGCGCGCCGCGTAGCTCCAACAAAGCTGGCGATTCGCAACCCCAATTGAACTAGGCTTGTACGTGTTCGGACGCCTGCAGAGGCATCGACCACGGAGACCGGCCATGCACCCCTCGCCCCGCCACACACGATCGCTGTCCGTGTTCGCCGCAATCCTGGTCCCGATGGCGCTGGCCATCAGCGCATCGAACGCACCCGCCGCATCGGAAGGCCCTCCCGCAGTCCCCGACTTCCGCGCCTGTGGTACGTGGTCGCAGCTTCCCACCAACTCGCACCCCGGCCGCAACGGATCGATGGTCTACGATCCCATCCGCCACCGGATGATCCAGTTCGTTCGCAACGGGAGTGACACCACGTCGCCGGCACTCTGGGAGCTTTCATCGGCGACCAATGACTGGTCGCCGATGGCGGTGACGGGAACTCCGCCCGGGAACGGTGCTCTCCTGTACGACTCGGTGAACGACCGCCTGATCGTGGTCCGTTCCGACAACGAGGCCGGGGCTCCGGTTTCATTTCTTTCGCTCGGCGGGACGCAGGCATGGACACATGCTGCTCCCGCCGGCCCGTCGCCATACGGGTTGGGCTGCCCACCGGTCTTCGACCCTGCCCACCATCGCGTCATCGTGTTCGGCGGCATCCAGCAATCCGGCCCTGCTTCCACGTTCGCGCTCGACGTATCATTGCCGGTTCCGGTCTGGAGCGTGATTCCGGTCGCCGCGACGCCGCCGCGTCGCATGGACGGCGCCTCGATCTACGACTCCGTTCGCGGACGCATGGTCCTGTTCGGAGGCACCGACGGATTCACTCAAGCCTTCCAGGACTTCTGGCAACTCGACCTCACCGGCACTCCGTCGTGGTCTCAAATCTTTCCGGCCGGAACTCTGCCGCCTGCCCGTTACTCCGCGGGGAGTGCGTACGACTCCGAGCGCGACCGGATGATCATCTTCAGCGGCAGCCCGTGGGGGACGACGCTCTTTGCGGATACGTGGGCGATTTCGTTCGCGAACGGACCGCAGTCGACCGAACTCACGCCCGTTGTCGGCGCTTCACGCCGGCGACTTTTCAGCTCGCAGGCATTCGACACCCATGCGGGTCGAATCGTCGTGTTCGGCGGCTTCGACAGCGACCCAGTGTATGAGACGGATGAGTTGCCGTTCGGGGACATCGTGACCGACCTCACGATCCTCCCCGCGGGTGCCGGGGACGTCGTGCAGAATCCGAACGTCGCATGCCCGGACTCGGGCTCGACCATGACACTCACCGCTCAGCCGGCCGACGGCTATGTGTTCAGCCATTGGTCGGGAGACATTACGGGTAATGCGAACCCGCTCTCGTTGGTGATCAACGGCGACCTGAACATCGTCGCTCACTTCATCGGATACACCGTGACCGCAACGGTCGACCCGCCGGGGTCCGCCATCGTGACCCGCGATCCCGTTCAGACCACATATGCGCCCGGTTCGATCGTGACGCTAACCGCCAGTCCGACAAGCAATGCCACGTTCTCGCATTGGAGTGGCGACGCGAGCGGTTCCGCCAATCCGCTGATGCTCACGGTCGATGCCGACAAGAGTCTGATTGCGCACTTCGACCCGGGGCCTCCGGTCATCGATCGTTTCGCGCCCTCTCAAGCCCCGGTCGGTACTCCGGTGACGATCATCGGCATGGGCTTCTCGAGCGTGAGTGCTTTGGACTTCAATGGCGTCAACGCCTCGATCGGAGCCGTCAGCTACACGCAGATCTCGACGTCCGTTCCCCCCGGCGCGACCGATGGTCCGCTGCATGTAACCACGCCACAGGGAACCGCGACTTCTTCCGCGATCTTCCGTGTGGGCGAACCGCCTCCGCCCGGGATCAATCTTTCGTGGGACGATTGCGGCGCCTACGGAGTCGCATCGAAGAGCTTCGCCTGCACGACCGGGGCCGGACCTCCATTCTCGTTGTACGGCTCGTACGTGCCCCCATCCGGCATCGCCGAGTTGCAGGGCATGGCGGCGCAGATCGACATCACGTCCGCGGACGGCGCGCTGCCCGATTGGTGGAAGCTCGGCCGTGGAAGCTGTCGCGGCACCGCCGGGCTGTCCTCGAATTTCGACTTCACCACGGGTCCGAATTCCTGTGCGGATTTCTATTCCGGATTTGCCTACGGCGGGTTCGCGTACGACGCAGGATTCGGAGCGCCCAATCGCGCGCGTCTTCGCATTCAATGCGCCATACCCACGGATCGCCGCGGACCACTCGAACCGGGCACCGAGTACTACGCGTTCTCGGTGAACATCGCCCGCAGCGGCACCGACGAGTGCACGGGATGCTCGCAATCCATGTGCATCGTGCTGAATGAAATCCAGCTCTTTCAGTCCCTCGAGCTCGGGTACGACCCTGAATTGAACCAGGCGCACGAACGCAACTTCGTCACCTGGCAGAGCGCGCCTCCCAACTGTCCACTCTCGACCGCCACCGAGGCATCCGTCATCGCATCCGAAGCCGACGTCGATCGCGTGCGCCTCGTGTGGCTGGCGCCACTCGTCCGCAGCGCGAGCGTTCAGCGTCGCGAACCCGACGGCGCCTGGGAGACCCAGGCCACCGTCGTTGCCGATGGCGGGCATCGACTGACTCACGAAGACACCGCGGTGACTCCCGGAGGCACGTACGCCTATCGCCTCGAGATCCACGGAGGCAGCGGTTCCCGCTACGTCGGTGAGACGACGGTGACGGTGCCCAACTCGACGCCGCTCGCGCTCACGAGCGTGAACTGGGGCCGCGACGGGAACACGGGCGTCGTGTCGTTCACGCTGCCTCGGCGCGGTACTGCCACCGTGGAACTCTTCGACGCCGCCGGCCGGCGCGTGCATCGGCGTGTGATGGAAAGCCTGGCGCAGGGTCGGCACGTGATCGAGATGGCGATGCCCGATTCCCCGGCCTCCGGCGTCTACTTCGCCCGGCTCAC
>JANLWX010000152.1:0-6596 GCA_031364845.1 Candidatus Eiseniibacteriota bacterium | reverse complement strand
GCGCGAGGCCGGATCGAGACCTTCGAACGGCTCATCAAGCACCAGCAGCTCGGGCCCCAGCACGATCGCGCCGGCGAGCGCCACCTTGCGCTTCTCGCCGCCCGACAGGTGGTGACACACCTTGTGGCGCAGGTGCGCGATGCCGACGCGCTCGAGCGCCTGATTCACCATGCGGTCGACCTCGGCGCCCGAGTACCCGTAGTTGCGCGGGGAGAACGACACGTCGTCCCACACCGTGGGCGCGATGATCTGCTCGTCGACATTTTGTAACAAAACGCCGACCCGCTCGCGGATCTTCTGGAACGCGCGCGAGGGACTGACGCCGAGCACGTTGACCTCGCCCTCCTGCGGTTCGAGCAGGCCGAGGATGTGGTAGAGCAGCGTGGTCTTGCCGCAGCCATTGGGTCCGAGCACGACCACGCGCTCGGATTTGCGGACCACGAAGTCGAGCCCGCACAGGTGAACCTGCGTGCGATCGGCATAGGTGTGGCGCACGCACGAAACGCGCACGATCGGGTCGCTCACGCGCGGCCTCCGAGGACGAACACCAGGGCGATGACGATCGCGGCCGCGGCGACGACTGCGATGTCCGCGGGTCCGACCTCCGCCCAGTGTCGGCAGCCGCAGATCCTGCCCGAGTGGCCGCGCAACAGCATCGTCGCGTACAGCCGATGGCTGCGCTCGAATCCATAGAGCACGAGCGTGCCGAGGCCTTCGCCCGCGTTTGCGAATCTTCGCGCGGGCGATCCGGCACTGCCGCCACGCATCCGAAGCGCGCGAGCGAGCCGCTCGGTGCGTCCGAGCAGTTCGAACAGCGCGCGATAGGTGAGGAACAGTCCATCGGCAAGCGCGCGCGGCAATACCCGCGACACCGGCGCGAACAGATCGGGATAGGGCGTGGTGCCGACCAGCCACAGGACCATCAGGCTCGCCGTCACCGGACGCAGCAGCAGGATGGCCTGCTCGCGCAGCGCTCCCCCCCAGGTGGCGATCACGAACAGACTCGAGACCAGCAGGGGATAACTCGCCGCCACGACCACGATCCGCCACGGCAGACGCGCACTCAGCACCAGCAGCCACGCGACCAGATGCAGGGCGCCGATCAGCGTGAGCGAGCGCGACGCGATCACGATCGCGACCACGCCGATCGCGAGGATCAATTTTCCGAGCGCGCTCGATCGATGCCACGGCGTCGTGCCCGCACTGGCCAGATGGTCGAGCCGTCCGATCAGACTCATCGGGATTCACCCTCTCCTGCGGCCACCGCCCCCGGCAGGAGGTCGGGCCGTACTTTCAAGATGAAGCGCGCGAGTCCGAACGCCACGGCGGACTCGGCGAGCACGCCGAACAACACCATCGGAATCGCGACGCCCGACATGAGCCCGAGACGTCCGCCGGTGTCGAGGCCGAGATCGGTCGCGCGCATCCGCGCGCTCACCAGCACCAGCGTGAGCCACGCGATCCCCGAGCCCGAATGCCCGATCGCCGTCGCGGCGGCGAACCCGCGCGCTCCCAGCCGGGGGCCTCGAATTCCATGATACGCGAGCGCGGAAACGACCGCCGCGGTTCCCACCAGCAGCGCGTTCAGTCCGATGAGCGTGAGTCCGCCATGTCCGATGAACGCGAGCACGGCGCTCGCGATGAACGCCGCCTGAAATGCGCCCGCGGGCCCGAGCAGAATTCCAACCGGCCCCGCAAGCGTCAGATGGTATTCGAGCGGACCGAACGGAACTTCCATCGCCATCGCGGCGAGCATCAAGGCACCCAGCGCTCCTTCATAGGCGATGCGCTGAGGTTTGCGATCGCGCTGCGTGCGCCACACGCCGATCAGGATCACGATCGTCGCGATCCACGCCGGGCCCCACAGCCACACCGGCAGCACGCCATCCGGGATGTGCAGATGCGACATCTAGTGCTCCGTGCCGGAAGTCACTATTGCGCCCACGCGACCGCGACCGCCGCGGCTTCCACGGTACACGCGCCGAGCGCGGCCAGGCCCGCTTCGAGCGTCGCTCCGGTCGTGATCACGTCGTCCACCACCAGCACCCTCCTGCCTTCGAGCATCGCGGGATTCATGACGCGCAGCGCGCCCGCGAGATTCGCGCGGCGCGCCATTCCGTCGAGCCGCGCCTGCGCCCGCGTGACGCGAATGCGCTCGAGCACGCCCGGCATGTACGGGACGCCGATGTGCGCGGCCAGGCCGGCTGCCAGCAAGGCCGCCTGATCGAAACCGCGTTCGCGCCGCCGCACCGGATGCAACGGCAGTTCGGTCACGAGATCCGGCCTGGCGATCGGACGCGGCGCTTGCGCCAGCACTTCGGACAGCGGGCCCGCCAGATCCGGGCGGCCACCATACTTGAAGGCGCCCATGACCAAAGCGGCGCGCTCATCGTAGACCCATGCGACCCCGGCACGAAATCCGCCGTGACGCAGGCAGTGGACGGGCTCGCTCCCGCGCCCGAGGCAGCGCGCGCACACGATCAGATCGGCGGGCGGAATCCCGCGCCAGCACGCGGGGCACACGACGAGGTCCGCAGCCGTCTCGGCGCCGCACGATGGACAACGCTGGGGATAGACGAGCGCTCCGGCATCGGCGAGCCACGCGCTCCCGGCGTGGGCGCCGAACGCGATCGCGCGCGAAAGCGTCCCGGCCGCGCGCCGGACGGAGCGGGCCGCGATCCCGATCATCGCGGCCAGCCCGCCGCGCGCGCCAGCACGTCGAAGGGAATTTCCGCACCGAGCCACATCTCGAGCGAGTGGCTGGCCTGAGCGGCGAGCAGGCCGAGTCCGTCCCACGCTTGAAGCCCGCGCGCGCGCGCCGCCAGCACCCACGGCGTGAGTTCGGCTCCGTACGTGAGGTCGACCGCCATCACCGCCGCGGGGATACGCTTGGGATCGATCGGCGCATCGGCGGAAGAGAGCGGTGTCGCATTCACCACCGACGTCGCGCGCGCGAGCGCCCCTGCCACAGCATCCTCCGACCACGCGATCACGCCGGCCTCGATCCCGCTCCACGCGGAAGTCACTTCCGCGGGCCGGCGCGCGGCGACCGTGACCTGCGCGTTCACGGTGGACAGCGCGAGCGCCAGACTCCGCGCCGCACCCCCCGCGCCGAGCAAGAGGACGTGTTCACGCGCGGGATCCCGGCCGAGCACGCGCAGCCAGTCGAGAAATCCCGCGCCGTCGGTGGTGTCGCCGGTGCGCTCGCCGGACTCGAAGCACACCGTGTTCACCGACTGCGCCGCGCGCGCGCGAGCGCTGATGTGTCCGAGATGTTCGAACACGGCGTGCTTCAGCGGATGTGTGAGGTTCACGCCACGGTATCCGGCGGCGGCGAGTACCTCGAGCCGTGCACCGAGTTCGGCGATCGGAGTGCGCAGGGCTTCCGAGGTTCCCATGAGCCCGAGGTGGTCGAGGCCCGCGCGATGGAGGATCGGTGATCGGGTGTAAGCGAGCGGATCGCCGAGCACGGCGAGCCGGATCGGACCGTTCAAGAAGGCCCCGGATCCCGGGGGATGGCCGGTGCCGGCACGGGGATCGCGAGCTTCGCGTCTCCGCGGCGGAGGCGGAACAACATCAGGACGCCGAACAATGCGAGTGCCAGGCTCGTGAGCTGGCTCTCGGTGATCGACCAGGGCCCGAGCGGAATCAATCGCGCCGACGGCTCGTAGGCGCGGAAGAAATCAAGGCCGATGCGGCCGAGCGCGAACGCCACGATGAACGACCAGAACAGCGTGCCCGCCACGCGCACGCGCGTGCGCAGACTCCACAACACCACGAACAGCGCGAGTCCGAACAAGGCGTTATAGATCTGGGCCGGATGGATCGGCGCATCGCCGAACTCGAGCCCGGCGAACGAATCGGGCGGGTACACGACCCCCCACGGAAGATCGGTCGGCCGGCCGTAGCAGCATCCGTTCAAGAAGCATCCGACACGCCCGAACATGGTTCCGAGCGCCACCGAAGGCGTGAGCGCGTCCGCCACCGACCACATCGGCATGCCGAGGCGGCGCGCGGTGACGAGTGCCGCGAACGCGCCGGCGAGCACGCCGCCATAGAGGGTGAGGCCGCCCTGCCACACGGCGAGGATGCTGCCCCACTCGCCGTTGAACTCACTGAGGTGCTCGAGCACGTACAGCAGCCGCGCTCCGATCACCGAACTCACCAGCGTGACCAGCACCACGGTGACGAGATGATCGGGGTCGAGGCGCAGCCGGCGCGCTTCCTTCAAACCAAGCCACGTTCCGACCAGGAACGCGATGGCGAGCATCAGGCCATAGGAGCGGATGTGCAGCACACCGAAACTTGCGACTTCGGGAAACATGCGACTCCGGTCAGAACTCGTGGCGGCGCATGGCCACGTTCTGGAGAAGGCCGATCTGGATTCCGTTCACGATCAGGGCGGTTCCGCCGTACGAGAGCAACGGCAACGGCAATCCCGTCACCGGAGCGAGCCCGATCGTCATCAGCATGTTCACCATGATGTGGTAGAACAACGCGGTCACGAGCCCCACCACCATCAGACTCGCGAATCCGTTGCGGGCCGAGAGGGCGAGTCGATACCCGCGCAGGATGAGCAGCGCGTACAGTATCACCACGATCAGCGCCCCGATCAACCCGAGCTCCTCGCCCACCACCGAGTAGATGAAGTCGGTATGGCGCATGGGCAGGAACGCGAGCGCCTTCTGCGTGCCACGCAGGTAGCCCTTGCCCGCCACGCCTCCCGATCCGATCGCGATCTTCGACTGGATGATCTGATAGCCGGAGCCGTACGGATCCTGTCCCGGATTGAGGAACGTCTCGATCCGGCGCTTCTGGTAGTCGTGGAGTCCGTTCCAGATGTGCGGCATCGCGTAGGCGACCGCGCCGTTGATCACGAGTACGGCGACCAGCACCGGAATCCGCGGCCGGAACCAGCCGAGCATCACGGCCAGCGCCCCGATGAACCATCCGATCGTCCCGGTGAACACGAACAGCGCGATGTTGAACACCGGCGACAGACCGAGCAGCAACTGCGTCACCGGCATCCCGGCCCAGAAGTACATCGCGATCAGGATGATCGGGAACGCGAGCGACGTTCCGAGATCCGGCTCCTTCGCCACCAGTAGGAAAGGCACCAGCGTGAGCAGCAGCGGCGGAAGCCAGTGCGACATCTTGCGCAGATCGAGCTTCGGATCGTCCATGCGCCGCGCGAGCACCAGGCAGGTCGCGATCTTCGCGAGCTCCGATGGCTGGAACTTGATCGGGCCGAGATCGAGCCAGCGCTTGGCACCGTAGGCGCTCGATCCGAACAACAGCACCAGCACGAGGAACACGAGCGAGATCACGTACAACGGATAGGCGAGCGAGTCGTAGACGCGATACGGCAGCACCGTCGCGAGCCACGCCGCGCCGACCGCGACCAGCGCCCACATCAGCTGCTTGAGCCACAGGCCTTCGTGGGCACCGGGAATCGACGTCGCGCTGTAGACCGTGAGCAGTCCGATGGCGATCAGACCCGCGGCCGCGCCGGCCAGCGGCCAGTCGATCGGCGGCAGGCGGAATGGAAGCCGCATTAGTGCTCCTTACCGGCGTCAGTCGCCACCGAACATCTCCAGGCTGTCGGGCACCACCGCCGGCACGCGCGACGCCGGCACGCGCGCGACCGGATGCAGCGCCGCATACACCGAGTCGGGCAGCAGCACGCGCGCGAGCACACTGCCCGCCATCGGGGCGGCCACGCTGCCTCCATGGCCCGAGTTCTCGATCACGAACGCGAGCGCGATGGTCGGATTCTCGGCCGGCGCGTAGCACACGAACAGCGCGTGGTCGTTGCCGTGCGGGTTCTGCGCGGTGCCGGTCTTGCCCGCGACGCGCACGCCGGGCACGCGAGCGGCGGTTCCGGTGCCGCTCGCGACCACGCGTTCGAGCGCTTCACGCACCGCGCGCCAGTCCTCGGGGGACCCGTCCACTTTCGGGCGGTCGGGACGCTCAGGCGCGAACTCCGGTACGCCTTTGACCTGGTGCACGACGTGCGGACGCACCGTCTTGCCACTCATCCCGGTCTCGGCCGCCATCAGAGCGAGTTGCAGCGGGGTCGTGAGCAGCTCGCCCTGGCCGATCGCGAGGTTGAGCATCACGCCCTTGCGCCACTTGCCGGCACCCCAGCGCTCGTCGTACCACGCCTGGCCCGGGATCAAGCCCTTCTTCTCCTGCGGCAGGTCGATGCCGGTCCGTCCGCCGAGACCGAACTCGCGCGCCGCGGCCTCGAGCGGACCGAGACCGAGCCGCGGACCGATCTGATAGAAGTAGACGTCGCACGAGTGCTCGAGCGCGCCGATGAAGTCGAGCGACCCGTGGCCGGTGCGTTTCCAGCATCCGAACGAACGCCCGCCGTACGAATAGCGTCCGGCGCACGGAGCCAGCCGCGTGGTGGGCGTGGCAACATGATTGCGCAGCGCCGACAGCATGCTCACGATCTTGAACGTGGATCCGGGCGGGTAGGTGCCCTGGATCGCGCGATTGAGCAGCGGATTGGCGCCGCCTTCGGATAATTCCTTCCATCGCCGCGAAGACAGCCCGACCGAGAATTCGTTCGGATCGAACGCCGGGCGGCT
>JANLWX010000137.1:0-12046 GCA_031364845.1 Candidatus Eiseniibacteriota bacterium | reverse complement strand
CTGCGCAGCCGCTGCTCCGTCAGCTCGCGGACCATGACGCCGCGCTCGACCAGGCTGTCGATCGCGAGCAATTCGAGGCGCGTGGCGACCGGCAGATCGACGCCCGCGCACAGCGCGTTGACCAGCGCCCCGAACGGCGCCTTGCGATCGACGTGTGCCTGCAGCGGATCGACGCCGAGGGCAGCGAGCAGACGCTCGAACACCACGGCAAGCGAGTGCTTTTCGAGCTCGATGTACGGATCGTCCTCGGTATAGGGGTCCTGCGGCAGCACTTCCACCTTGGCCGCGCGATACGGGAACTCAGAGACGATGCGCGCGAAGTTCACACGCGCGAGCCCGGCGATGCGCAGGTTGTAGCAGTCGTTCGGAAGCCATTCGACTTCCTCGATGCGCGCGAGACAGCCGAGCGGATGGAACTCGGGACTCCCGTGGTAGTCCGCCTCCCAGCCCGGTTTGAGCGTGGCGAGCGCGAGCAGCCGGCCGCGCGAGAGGGCGTCGCGGACCATCGTGCGGTAGCGGAGTTCGAAGATGTGGAGCGGCATGCCGATGTGCGGGAACAGCACCGCACCAGGCAGCGGAAACACGGGGACGGGATGCTGGGGTGCGCTCTGCAGGCGGTCTCCTGCGCGCTGGGGGTCGGCACGCCGGCTCAGATCGCCGGCGCGCCCGCGTCGGTCAGTCTTCGCGCACGAACTCGATCAGGTCCTGGATGTGCCCCTCGACCTTCACCTTCGGGTAGATCTGCGCGATGCGTCCGGTCTTGTCGATAATGAATGTCGTGCGCTCGATACCCAGATACTTTTTACCGTACAGATTCTTCATCTTGTACACGCCGAACAGCTTGGACACCGCGGCATCCTCGTCGGTCAGCAATGGGAACGGCAGATGGTGCTTGTCGCGAAATTTGATGTGCGATTCCATCGGGTCGGTCGACACGCCCAGAATCACCGCATTGTGCTTCTCGAACTCCGCGGAGAAGTCGCGGAACTCGCACGCTTCCTTGGTGCACCCCGAAGTGTCGTCCTTGGGATAGAAGTACAGGATCACGGTCTTCTTGCCCTTGAACTGCTTGAGCGAAATGTTCTCGCCCGTGCTGGACGGCAGCGTGAAATCGGGGGCCATCTTCCCGATCACGGGAAGGAGTGCGGTGGCCATGGAATCCTCCAACGTCGGGCGGGCGTCCCGCGCTCGCCCCGAAGCGATGCCGGGCTCCTGCTAAGGAGCCCGGCGCGATCGTGTGCGGCGGCCGCTGCGGCCGCCGGATCTGCGACTACTTGTGGACGGCGGTCATCGCGAGCGCGCGATCGAGATTCTGCTCGACGACGCTCCAGTCCAGATTGTTGAAGAACGCGTCGATGTACTTGGCGCGCGCGCGGCCATAGTCGATCCAGTACGCGTGCTCGTAGACGTCGAGCGCCAGAATCGGCGTCGCGTTCCACAGCGGGAACGTGTTCTGCGCGTCACCGACCACCGTGGTCAGCGTGTTCCAGTCGTGATCGTACGCGAGCCATACCCAGCCGCGCGCCGCGATGCCCGACGCCTTGAAGTCGGCGAGCCACGCATCGTACGAGGGGAAGTCGCGCTTGATGAGATCGGTCAGCTTGGCGCTCGGGTTGCCGCCCTTGCCGCCGAGGTGCGCAAAGTAGATCTCGTGATTCTTCACACCGCCGGTCGCGAACGAGAGATCGACCCGCAGCGAACGCAGGTCGCTGAAGATCTGATTCGCACTCGCGCGATCAACCGTGGCGAGCTTCTCCTGGATCTCGTTCGTCTTTCCGATGTAGCCCTTGTAGAGCTCGTAGTGCTCTTCCATCGTGCGGGCTGAAATGCCGTTGAGCTCGCGAATGCTCGCGAACGTCTTCGCGGTCAGTTTGGGAAATGGCATCGCGTCCTCCTGATATGGGGCGTCGGGCGGGAACACTGCCTTCCGCGGGAAATCCGGCGGGAAATGTGACCCGCGGAGGCTATCCCCCGCCCGCGTGCGCGTCAACCGCCTTGGCGGGCCGTTCCCGCAGCGCGCGATCGCGCACCAAGCCCCTGCGGACCGAGTCGATCAGCGCCTCCGCGTAGCCTCCGCTCACGGGACATGTGGTGTCGTAGGCGCGGCAGGTGGCGAGCGTGAAACCGCACCCACAGGTGCAGCGCCGGGTGTTGGCGGCGCGCACGAACAGGTCGGCCTGTGCCGCGCTGAGGCCGGTCAGATCGGCGAAGCGCACCTCGTCGAGCCAGCGGTTGCGCAGCTCGGTCGAGTCGACCGGCACCTGTCCCAGCGCCTGGTCGATCACGCTGTCGCTGGTGTCGTCGGAGGCCGCGAGCGAGGGAAGCGCGGCGGGTGCCGGCGGCCGCGACTGCGAGAGCCACACCCCGAGCCCGCCCGCGAGGGCGGCGATCGCAATCAGCATCACCCAGCTCACGCGGCCGCGTTCGCAGGCGTTGGCGATCACGTTTCGGGAATGCCGTTCGTTGGGTTCGATCATGGCCCGAGAGTAGCCCTCCACCCCGCGGGGCATGCAAGGCCGCCGTCAGGTTTGAAGTGCGGGCCCAGCCCGCGATACGGTGCAGACGCAAGTCGCCCCCCGAACGAAAGGACGCCATGAGCTGGACCCGTCCCGCATCCGCGCCCACGCCGGACTTGGAAGCGCTCTACGAGCGCATCCGCTCGAACTCCTCGCGCGGCGAGGTCTCGAACCTGTGGCGGACGCTGGGTGCGGATCCTGCGGCCCTCGATGCCGGCTACTCGTACTATCGCGCGCTCATGGCCGACCCCGCGCCGCTGACGATGGCGCAGGCGGAACTGGTGGCGCTGGTCGTGTCGGCGACCAACGGCTGCGCATATTGCGTCGCGCATCACGGCCCGCGCCTGTCGCAGGCACTCGGCGACGAAGCGCTCGCTCGCGCGGTGGCGCGCGACTATCGCGAAGCCAATCTCACCGCACAGGACCGCGTGCTGCTCGACTACGCGGTCGCACTCACGTGCGAGCCCTCGGAGCGCAAGCTCGAGGACATCGAGCGCATTCGCGAGTACGGCTTCGATGACCGCGCGATCGTGCGCGCGACCGCGATCACCGCGTGGTACAACGACATCAATCGCGTCGTGAGCGCGCTCGGTGTCGAACTCGAGGCCGGCGTTGCCGCGTGGGAGTTCGGGTCGCAGAAATGAGGGTCACTGCAAGCGAGATGTGGCTGGGATTGCAGGCCGGAAAGTGGGGTATGAATGGGACACATTCGGCCCGCATGCGACCGTGCCTTGAACCGGTTCGAGACGTTCGCGACACATATCTACGATAACGCCAGCAAAACGACGTTGGCGGCGGTACGAACTTCCTGTCACACCCCCTGGCAGTCGGTTAGACTCTCCGAGAATCTTAACCGGGGGGAAGTCCATGCCGACCCGCTTCTGGCGATTGCTATTCCTGCTCGCCGTTTGCCCCGTTCTGCCGGCTTCATCGTCAGGCGACATCACGTGCGGCAGTTGGACCACACTGAGCGCCCCCCCTGCGCTCGGGACCCGCGCCCTGGGAAATTCGGCCTATGATTCCGCGCGCCGGCGTGTCGTGATTTTCGGCGGCCGAAAAGTGGTCGCGAACAATCAAGTCTACATGAACGACCTGTGGTCGTTCGATTTCGCGACGTCCACTTGGTCACAGATCGCACCCTATGGAACTCCACCGCAGCCGCGCCAGAGCGCGGGCATGGTCTATGACCCGATTCGCGATCGCATGATCGTGTTCGGCGGCAAAGGCGGTGGCCCATCGGACTTTCTCAACGATACCTGGGAATTGTCCCTGAGCGATCCACCGACCTGGACGCAGCTCTCTCCTGCCGGAGCCGTACCACCGCTGCGCCACGGCCATACCATGGTCTATGACTCCGCTCATGATCGTGCATTGGTCTTCGGCGGCGTGGTCCGTGGAGGAGCGAGCGGTCAAGCGAACGATGTGTGGGCGTTGTCACTATCGGGCACCCCCACATGGACCCAGGTCGATCCTGCTGGCCTGCGACCGAGTCCACGCTGGCTTCATGTTGCGGTGTACGACACGGCCAACGATCGAATGATCGTGTTCGGCGGCGAGACTTTCGAAACCGGAGAGAACACCGATGTCTGGGCGCTGTCGCTCGACGGCGCCCCCGAGTGGTCGCAGCTCTCCCCGGTGGGAGTCGGACCGAGCAGCGGCGTCACCGGCTCGTTCGCGGCGTACGATCCCGTGCGCGGACAAATGATCCTGCAGGGTGGCTATTTGAGTTCGGCGATCACGACCCTGTCACTGGACGGACCGACGCCGACGTGGACCGGGGTGCAGGTACAGGGCTCGCCCCCTTTGCGCAGTTACCATTTCGGTGGGTTCGATCCGATCGGGCGGCGCCTGATGGTTTACGGAGGTTTTGGTTTCAATGACGGGATGCTCTCGCAGCCCGATGTGATCGACCTGACTGACGGACCCACGATCGACTCCAGCATCCTGCCGATCGGAACCGGAACCGTTGTGAAGTCACCCGCCACTCTCTGTCACCCACCGGGACAGATCGTTACCGTGACCGCGGTGCCAGAACCGGGTTTCGAGTTCGTCGATTGGACGGGTTCGATCACCAGCATCGAGAACCCACTGGTCGTCACGGCGGGTGATGATCTGAACCTGACCGCGATGTTCCGGCCGATCCCGCCGCACTGCGGAAGCTGGTCGTTGTTTCCACTCGGCGCAGAACCGGGCGCGCGCAGTGGAGCTGGAGCGATATACGACGCGCCTCGTCAGCGCATGCTGATGTTCGGCGGACACAACGGTGCGACCATGGTTTCCGAGCTGTGGGCGCTGGCGCTCGATGGAGGGGCCTGGAGCCAGATCACTCCAGGAGGAACCGCGCCGACCCCACGCGATGGCGCGCGGGTCGTCTACGATCCTGTGCGCGATCGCATGCTGATGTTCGGCGGAAACAGCGATGCCGGGCTGCTCATCGACATTTGGGAGCTCCCGCTCGATGGTTCACCCGTTTGGAACATGATCCCCCCGCTCGATACGCCGCCGCTGCCGCGCAGCGGGGTGTCGCTGGTCTACGATTCGCTCCGCGATCGTCTGCTGTTGTTCGGCGGCTTGCGCCAGGGCAGCGCGACGAGTGAACTGTGGGAGTTGACGCTCGCGGGGACTCCGGCATGGCGGCAGCTGGTGCCCGCCACGTCTCCTCCGGTCCGTTCCGGTCACGTTGCGATCTACGACGTGGCGCGCGATCGCATGATCGTGTTCGGCGGCATCAATGGATCCAATCGACTCACCGACACTTGGGCGCTGTCACTCGCGGGAACGCCGAGCTGGGCGCCGCTCGCACCGTCCGGAAGTCCGCCCACTGCCGGGGAGGATGCGGTGGCCATCCACGATGCCGCTCGCGATCGCATGATCGTATTCGGAGGCAGGGGCTCTGCGGTCTCGAACGAGACCTTCGCGCTGGATCTCGAGCATTCAGCCTGGTCTTCGCCCTCCGTAGAGACGTTTCCCGCGGCGCGCCGGCGTGCGGCGGCGGTCCTCGATACGGATCGCGATCAGATGGTGCTGTTCGGCGGTCTGAACGCCGCGGGCCAGCCGATGGCCTCGCGGGCGCGACTCACGCTCGCGGGAGGAGTCCCTCTGCAAGCCATCGCAGAAATTCCGGAGCACGGCACCGTTCGGCGGTTACCCGACCTCAAGTGCTATGCCGCGAACCAGACGGTGACCCTCGTTGCCGAGCCGGCGAGCGGCTACCAGTTCACCGGCTGGCTCGGGGACGCGGGTGGCACGGCCAATCCATTGACGGTGTCCATGAGCGGGCCGCGCACGATCATCGCGACGTTCCAGTTCATGAACGCCTCGTGTGGCGGGTGGACGACGATCACCAGCACCGCGCAGCCCGGCCCGGCGTTCGGGGCCGCGGCGATCTTCGATGCGCCACGACAGCGCATGCTGATGTTCGGAGGTGTGACGCCGCAAGGTCCGAGTAACGACCTGTGGTCACTCGATCCTTTCACCGCATCGTGGACGCTGCTCGCCCCCTCGGGCGCGCCCTCCAGCCGCGAAGGTGCCGGATGGGTCTACGATTCGGCGCGCGATCGGATCTTGATGTTCGGCGGGCACAGCGGGTCGGCAACGCTCAGAGACCTCTACGAATTGCCGCTGGGCCTCACGCCTGCCTGGCAGCGACTCACCGCGTTTCAAGCCCCGAGCCGCTATCTCGCGTCACTGATCTACGATCCGGTGAGGGACCGCCTGCTCTTGTTCGGCGGGCGCACGGGGACGGCCAGCTACTTCGCGGACGTCTGGGAACTGCCGCTCGCGGGGAGCCTGAGTTGGCTACCGGTCGCCACCACCGGATCGCCGCCTGCCGGGCGTTACGCGCACGGGGCGATCTACGATCCGATCCGGGATCGCATGGTGATCTTTGGCGGAAGCGGCTCTGCGGGTGGTCACAGCGACACCTGGGCCCTCACGCTGTCCGGAACTCCGGCGTGGACGGCACTGCCTAACGGCTCCGCTTCAAGCTTCGGTTCGAGCATCGCCTACGACGGAAATCGGGATCGCATGGTCGTCTTCGGAGGTTCGATCGGACCGACGGGTACCCCGACCAACGCCGCGCGTGCCCTGTCGTTCAGCACGCTCGAATGGTCCGAGATCCCGGCCAACGGGCCGCTCCCAACCCCCAGATCGCGAGCGGCTGCGGCGTTCGACCCGGTGAGAGATGAGTTGTTGATGTTCGGCGGCCAGATGACGGCCGGCGCGCCGCTGGCGTTGCCCTCCATTCTGTCGTTCGCCTCCGGCCACTTCCTCGCGGCGACACCGTTGCCCGCTGATGGCGGTTCGATCGTTCGCACGCCGGCGAGCGCATGCCAGTCCAGTGGCACTGAAGTCGTTCTCCACGCCGTGCCCCGTCCCGGTCACGTCTTCACGTCCTGGTCCGGGGACGCGAGCGGGTCGGCGAATCCGCTGACGGTGATCATGGACGCGACGAAGAACATCGTCGCGCACTTCGAGCCGGCCTCCGCCGTCGCCGTGGCGAGTTCGGCAGAACTTCGCACCGGGCTCGGAATCATCGCTCCGAATCCGATGCTGGGTCTTGCGACGATCCGCTACGACATCGGCCGTGAAACGGCGTTCCGCTTGCAGGTGCTGGACCTGCTCGGCCGGCGCGTCACAACGCTCGTGTCAGGGCGCGCGGCGCCGGGCGCACACACGCTGACGTGGAACGGCCGTACGTCGGAGCACGCGCGGCGGCTTCCGGCCGGGATCTACTTCGTGCACCTCGAAGCCGAAGGGCGCGTGTGGGTACGACGGGTGGTTCTGGCCCGATGAACTGATGGCCTGCGGCCTCTGAACCCGGCCCGCGGGAACCGACACCAGGACCTGACCGACGACACGTACTCCGAGCGTCGCCCGGGCTTCAAGCTCCTGCGCCCAAGGTCCGAGTCTACTCGTGCTTCGGCAACTCGTCGTCGGCTTCGAAGACCGCGTCATCGGATGCGACCGAATCGTCATCGGAATCCGGATCCCGCGGCGGTGGTGCGCCCGGCACTTCGAAGGCGATCAACGCGGCCCCCATGCCGGAGCCCGCCTCGTAGCAGCGCAGATCTCCGGTGACATCGGCGCCGAGGAAACCGCGCAGGATCTCGAGATGGCGCAGTTCGCCTTCGACCAGCACCGCGTCTCCGGTCGTGCGGTCTCCGGCCGCCGCGAGCGCGCGGCGTTCGTGGTCTAGTGAGTCCCAGTCGCCGTCGGCGAGTGCGGCGAGCACGCGCTCGTCGAATTCCGCCTGGGCCGGGACCTCGCGCGAGAGCTGCCAGGCATGCAGGTCGAACGACAGCAGCCCGCCCACCACGAACAGCACCGGATCCGGCCACAGGTCGATCGCGCGCGCCATCGCCGCGCCCCAGGCGCGGCACTCATCCACCGGGCGATCGGCGACTGACACCGGCACCACCGGCACACTCTTGTCGGGGATCAGGAAATTCATCGGCACCGCGACCCCGCTGTCGACGCCGCGCGTCGAAGCCGCGGTGCGCACGCCGGCTTTGGTTCCCGCCGCGATCAACGCTTTGGCGAGTGCGGGCTGCCCTTTGCAGTCGTAGCGCACTTCGACTCCGAAGCCCGAGTAGTCGGTGAGCGTGCGATGCCGCTTGCCGGCGTCGACCATGAACGGGCCGTTCGTCTGCCAGCGCGCGCTCACCACCACCACCGCACCCGGACGGTCCTCGAACAGCAGATGCGACAGGTCTTCGAGGGCCGCGAGCATCGGCGTGCGATGGCCGCGGAGCGAATCGACCAGCAGCGTCGGGACGTGGGGTACGAGCCAGGCGAGCGGGGTCAGCATGAGGAATCAGGCTCCGATGAGAACGGGGACGGCGACGGGGGTGCGCAACAGCTGCGCTTCGGACTCAATGATGACGGATGCGGAACTGCTCCTCTTCCGCGCGTGCGGCCGCCCGTTCGTTGCCCGCGCCGACCGGAACTCCTTCACGCTTCGCGGCGACCAGCAGCTCGCCCGGAAGCGGAAACATCACGCGTTCCTCGGTAAGCCGGAATTCTTCGACGCGATAGCTGCCGAGCACGAGCACGCGCTCGACGCAATCCTGCACCACCGGCTCGGGCGTCGAAGCGCCCGCCGTGATGCCGACATCGCCCGCGATCCACTCGGGCCGGATGTCGAGCGCCGATTCGATCAGGTAAGCACTCGCGCCCAGCTGCTGCGCGACTTCAACCAGGCGATTCGCGTTGCTGCTGGCGGGTGCCCCGACCACCAGGATCACGCCGCAGCGCCGCGCCAGTTCCTTCACCGCGTTCTGGCGGTTGGTGGTCGCGTAGCAGATGTCGTCCTTCGCGGGTTCGTGAATCAGCGGGAAGCGGCGCTTGAGCGTGCCGACGATCGCGCGCACATCGTCGACCGAAAGAGTGGTCTGCGTGATGTAGGCGACGCGCGCGGGATCGGAGACCTCGAGCCGCTCGGCATCTTCGACCGTCTCGACCAGCACGATCGCTTCGGGCGCTTCGCCCATCGTGCCCTGCACCTCGACATGATTGCGATGCCCGATCAGCACGATCGCGTAGCCTTCGCGCGCGTACTTGAGCGCTTCGAGATGCACCTTGGTGACGAGCGGGCACGTGGCGTCGAGGGCGCGCAGTCCGCGCTCCTGCGCCTCGCGCCGCACCACCGGCGACACTCCGTGCGCCGAGAAGATGACGACCGAGCCGGCCGGCACGTCCGCGAGGTCTTCGACGAAGATCGCGCCCTTGTCGCGCAGGTCCTGCACGACGTGACGGTTGTGCACGATCTCGTGCCGGACGTAGATCGGCTTTCCGTACACCTGGAGCGCCAGATCGACGATGTCGATGGCGCGGTCGACGCCCGCGCAGAACCCGCGGGGCGCGGCGAGATACAGGGTGTGCTGGGGCTCGTTCATGGGCGCTCGAAAGATCGAAAGAGAGGCCGGTGTCCCGGAGCGGGAGGCCGGACCGGAGAATCTACGCGAGTGCGGCGGACCGGCGCAAAGAGCGGTTGTGGCGTACGCGGCGCGGCGCGGGACGCGGCGCGCGGGCGATGCGAACGGTCACTTGCGGCGCTCCTGCTCGCGCCGGCGCTCCTGCTGGCGCTCGGCGTTGCGCTGCTCTTCGAACACCGAATCCTGCCGCGCCACCACGCGAATCGACTCGGGCACGGCCGCCATGGTTCCGCGCAGCATGTTGACCGCCTGGCCGCGATTGAGCGGATCGCGAAACAGCCGCGTGGCGGCGCGCAGTTCGCGCAACGCCTCACGCGATTTGCCCTGCGCATCGAAGATCGAGGCCAGCACGATCCGCGCATCACCCGATCCCGGCGCCCGCGCCACCCCGGCGCGCGCGACCGCGAGCGCGTCCTTCGTGCGGCCGATCCGCTGCAGTCGCCCGGCCGCTTCGAGCCGCGCCTTGTGGTCGTCGGGGCGGCGGCGCAGCCAGCGGCGCGCCGTGAGTGCGGCAGCCTCCATCTGGTCGGTCGCATCGAGTGCGGTGATCTGTCCCTGGAGCGCGAGGGCGAAGGATGAGTCGCGCGCCTCCGCCGTGCGATAGGCCGCGAGCGCATCGTTCCAGCGCGAGGCCCGGGCTTCGAGATTGCCGAGATTGACCCACGTCGCCGGATCCTCCCCGTCGATCGCGATCGCCGCTCGATATTCGTCGCGCGCGTCGGCATCGCGCCCGAGCGTGGCGAGCACGACGCCCAGATCGCGGTGTTCGCTCGCGCGTTCCGGCGGGTACCCGATCGCGCGACGCAGCGCCCGCTCCGCGTCCTCGTGCCGGCCCGCGATGGAATAGGCGTATCCGAGCGCCTGCCAGGCCTGGTCGTCTTCGGGGTGGCGACGGGTCAGAGTCTCGAGTTCCCCCAGCCCCTTCGGGTCGCCCATGCGCACCATCACCAGCCCCAACTCGCGCCGTGCTCCCGCGTGCCCGTCGTGAGACTTGAGTTCCGCGCGGTAGGCGTGGGCCGCCTCGGCCAGTCGGTCGAGCCCGGCGAGGAGCTTGCCCATGCGGAAGGCAGCTTCGGGGTAGGCCGAGTCCTGAGCCACCACTTCGCGATAGGCGCTGATCGCCGTGAGCAGCTTGCCCTGCTGCTCGAGCGAGACTGCGTCTTTGAATGCCTGGTTCGCCGCGCGGGCCCTGTAAGCGGTCACGCTGTCGAGCTTGGCTGGGCGAGGGGCGGAAGCGGCGGGGAACGGGGGTGAGAGAAAGATGAGCAGGAGGAGGCTCATCAGGGTCACACGCATCGCGCCACGCAGGGTATGCACGGCGAAATCCTACTCTGAACCCATCCTCTCGGTGCAATTTGTTATGTGGCGAAGATTGTGGATGGCCTCGAAATCGCGAGTCGTGCCATTGCCACGCAAGAGTTTGCGGGCGCGACGGACCCTCAAGAGACTGCTTTCACAATCTTCGCCACACGAAAGAAAGGTCAAACTTTTGTGGGGGGTTGGGCGTATGGTAGGGAACATCGAGGTGACGGAAATTCGCCCACGGCTCACCAGTGCCCGGGCGAACGTCGCCGGTGCGGTGCCGGCGTCCGCCGGAGCAGTTCGCGCGCGATTGCATGGGGCGCTCGGGCTCAACAGTCAGGACGGGCGCCGGCGACTCAACGTCAACTCGAAACGATCAGGTTTCCGGGGGCCGCACCTCGGGTGCCGCACGCGAGAAGCCCCGCCGTGGAAGTTCACGACGGGGCTCTCGTGTTTCGGGTCGCCCGCGCTCGTCGCGCGGTGCCGTGGCTACTTGCCGCTGAAGCTTGCCTTGCGCTTCTCGACGTAGGCCGCGAGACCTTCCTTCGCGTCCTCGCTCTGGAACAGCTGCTGCTGCAGCTCGCGCTCGATGGCGAGCGCGGACTCGAACGGAACCTCGGCCCCGGACTGCACCGAGCGCTTGATGCGTCCGACCGCCTTCGAGGCGCGGTTCGGCGGGCAGAAGCTCTCGGCGTACTTCTGGATCTTCTCGATGAACTCGTCGTTGGTCGCGGTCTCCCAGATCTGGTTCACGATGCCGAGTTTCTCGGCGCGCTCGAAGTCGAACGTGTCGCCCGTGACCATCAACTCGATCGCGAGGCTCTTGTTGACCAGGCGCGCGAGACGCTGGGTGCCGCCGGTGCCGGGCAGCACGCCGAGCGAGACTTCGGGAAGTCCGACCTTGCCCGAGCCCTTGCGCGCGATGCGAAGGTCCGCCGCCATCGCGATCTCGAGCCCGCCGCCGACCGTGTGGCCGTTCAATGCCGCGATCACCAGCTTGGGCGTCTGCTCGAGCCGGTTGAGTGTCTCGTTGGCGTGCAGACAGAAGTAGTACTTGAACGTCGGGTTCACCGTCTTGAGCCTGTTGATGTTGGCGCCGGCGCAGAAGAACTTCTCGCCCGCGCCGCGCAGGACGATGACGTGGACGGCGTCGTCCATCCGCGCGTCCAGGACGAGCGTATCGAGGCGGCGCATCATGTCGTACGAGTAGGTGTTGGCGGGAGGATCGGAGAGCGTCAGCACGGCGACGCCGTCCGCGACCTCGTAGCTCACCAGGGAGTCGCTCATCTCCTG
>JANLWX010000095.1:0-9344 GCA_031364845.1 Candidatus Eiseniibacteriota bacterium | reverse complement strand
TCGACGATGCGAATCCGGTCGAGCCGCGCGCGGATCGCGTCGCGATGCTCGGCTCGCAGATAGCGCGGCAAGGCGCCCGGAAGGAAGTTCCCGGTGACGATGCACGCGAGATACGGATTCGAAGCGACGGGGATGCGCGTGAGCGCATGCCGCGTGCGATCGAGAATGCGCCTGGAGACCGGGCCTTCGACGTGCTCGAAGAACTGCGGGTCGCGACCGAGCCGCCCCATCACGAAGCGGCTGAAGAAAACGCGAAACAGCGCGCGCCAGCGCCACGTGTCCCAGCGTTCGCGGTAGAAGCGCTCCTGGTCGGCGAGCGTGCGGGATGCGAACAGTGCGCGCACGGTGCCGGTGCCATGGATCCACGGCAGCACGCGCCGGCGAAACATCTCGAAGTAGCGCTCGAACTTGCCCGCATGCGCGATGCCGGTCGCGATCGATTCGGGGTGGGCATCCCAGAACTCGCGGGCGCGCGGCGCGAGAGCCGGCCGCACGCGGGCGAAGATCGCGTGACGTTCGCGTGCGACGGCATCGGGCGGCAGCGCCGGATTGTCCGCTTCCGACGGGACTCCGAGCAGCGCGTGCAGGCTCGCATCGTCGAGCGCGCGGAACGCGGCGATGCGCAACTCGAGACACGCGAGTTGGGCCGGGTTGAGATCGACCGCGACCACTTCCGCCGGATCGAGCGTGAGAAGTGCCAGCGCATTGTCGCCGGCCGAGGCGATCGACAACAGCCGTCCTCCGGGAGCAACCGGTGCGAGCGCTTCGCACAGGATGTCGGCGTCCTCCCACACGCTGGCGTAGCGGATGAAATCGAACGCCGCAGTCCGGCTCACGGCTTCTCCCCCGGTCGGTCCGCAGCGCGTACCGTGTCGTCCGCGCCGCACATCGCGGGCTCGAGGCGGCGCACGACGCCGGTGGTGCCATCCATCTCGACGCACTCGCCGTCGGCCAGCGTGTCGAGCAGGCCGGCGATGCCGACCACGCATGGGATTCCCATCTCACGCGCGACGATCGCCGAATGGCTGAGCAGGCTGCCGCGCTGGACCAGCAGACCCCGCACCGCGGGAAACAGCAGTGTCCAGCCGGGATCGGTGCGCTCGGCCACCAGGATCCGGCCGGTGATGCCCTGCGCGTCGCGCGGATCGCGCACGATGCGCACACGTTCGCGGACGATCCCGGGACAGCACCCGGTGCCGTGCAACTCCGGCCCCGTGGCGGGCGCGAAGAGCGCATCGGCCGCGGGGTCGGCGGATTCCGCGCCGAACACGATCTCGGGCACGGAGTGCGACTCGAAGCGGTCGGGTGGCGCCGGCCCGTGCCTCCAGGCATCGAACTGCGCGCGGCGCTCGCGCACGCGGTCCTTGAACGACACCGGCGAGGTCCGCTCACGATCCAGCACTTCGTTCACGGTGAGCCAGAACACATCGCGCGGCGCATCGATCGCGCCGCGTTCGGCGAGTCGCGCGCCCATGCCGAGAAACAGCCGCCGCACCACACCGAACACGCGCGTGCGCTCGAAGCGCAGATTCTCGCGGTCGCGGATCCGCGCGCGCGCGCGGCGCAGCACCCAGAACAGGATCGCGCGCCGGATTCCGCCGAGGCGTCCGCGCACCGCGGATTCGGCGGTGAGGCGGATTGCGGCTTCGCGCTCCGCCTGCACTTTGGGATCGACGGTGCCGCGCTCGGCGTACGAGCGGATCATGTCGAACAGAAAGCCCGGATCCTCGCCCAGCGTGACGGTCTCGAGCTTCAGCTCCTCGAGGCACCGGTCGCCGAACCGCTCCAGATACGCTTCGAGATCGCCAAGGAATTCGGCGCACGCGGGATCGGCCGCGAGCCGCTCGCGCACGGCGCGCGCATCGCCCGGCGCGAGCGCAGCCGCGACGGCGGGGTTCTCGCGCGCCTGATGCGCGAGCAGCATGACGTGGCGCGCGGGCTCGGTCGAGATGATGCCGCCTTCGCCACACAGCAGATCGTTCGCGAGCGTCGGCGGCGAGTTGGGCAGCCAGCGTTCGATCAGCCGTCCGAGCACCCCGAAGAAGATCATCGCGAAGAAGTCGTTGACGAGCGGCGGGCGCCAGTGATGCAGCAGTTCGCGCTCGAGGCGCGCGTAGCACGCTGTGAGGTCGGCCCGGCTCCACGTGGCGAGATCAACGCGCGCGAGCGGCGAGAGCGCCGCTTCGACGCGGGCGTGGAACCGGGGCACGTCGTGCGCGAGCCGGCCGTGCTCCCGCACGAGTGCCACCAGCATCCGCGCGAGCGAGAACAGATCGAGCAGCCGGCTCCCCGCCGACGGCGGTGGCGGCGGATCTTCGAGCGCTTCGCGCACGCCCATCATGCGCTCCATGAACGAGCGATTGAACGTGAAGCCCGGCAAGAGCGCGAGCGTGCGGTACCAGTGCAGCAGGTTGTAGTAGACCCGGCCGCGCACGAGTCCGAGCAGGTTCGCTAACACGTGCGCGTGCGCCGCGATCATCGGTCCGCTCACGCCCATCACGTGGCAGAACTGCTGGTAGACGTTCTCGTACACGCCGCGCGCGAAGCTGAACGTGAGCGGGGTCGTCACACCGCTGTAGCTCTCGACGATGTTGCTGTTGTCCCACACGCGCCGCGGGCGGTCCGTCGGCGCATGCGCGACGGACGCGGGCACGTGCGTCTTCAACGTCGTGATCGGCCGGGTCTGGAGGATCACGAGTTCGCCGCCGGTCTCACCGCCCACCAGCGCCCACTCGATGTCCTGCGGCGCTCTCTCGGACAGCGCGATCGCGCGCGCGCAGGACGCGAGCCGTCGCGCTTCGTCGTCGGTGAGTGCGGCGCGGTCGCTCGACAGCGCGTCGACCATGACCCACTCGGTTCCGCCGGCCGGCCGCGCCACCGCCGCGCGATTCTTGTGGGCGATGGTCGCCTCCACGACACCATCGCGGTCGACGCGATACGTGTCGGCATCGAGCTCGCCGCTCACGAGGCCTTCGCCAAGGCCGAACACCGCGCTCACGACCGCGATGTCGTGATCGCCGGTGACCGGATCGGCCGAGAACACCACGCCCGAGACCGCGGGGACCACGAGTTCCTGAAGCACGACCGCCATTCGTGCGTCCGCATGCTCGCCGCGCGCGGCGTAGGCAGCGGCATGCGCATGCCGGGTCGAGGCCCACACCGTCGCGATGGCGTTCCACAGCGCGGGATCATCCGCGCCCGGCACGCCGAGCACGGTGTCGAACTGGCCCGCGAACGAAGCGCCGGCACCGTCCTCGGCCACGGCCGAGGAGCGCACCGCGAGCGCGCGCCCGGCGAGATGATGCGCGGCGAGGGCGGCGAGGATTTCGGCGCGCAGTGCTGCGGGAATCGGCGCGGGGGCCGAAGTCGCGTGAGGATGCAGCGCCGCGTCCGCCTCCTGCGCCATCTCGAACGCCTCCACGCGCACGATCACGAAGCGCGGCACGCGGAATCCATTCGCGGCCGCAAGGTGCGCGAGTCGTGCGAGCCCGCATCCTTTGCCGCCGGCCCACGCGCGATCCGGCGCGCCATCGGCGGGCGTCCACACCATGCGCGGGCTCACGGGACGGCCGGGCGCATGCGCTGGATGTACGGGAGCGCGCCGAGCAGCGCGTACGTCGCGAGCGGCCACAGCTGGCTCGCGAGTTCGGTCATCTTCGCGGCGCGGCTTCGCGGCTGCGCGAGGAATGCCGCCGCGGGTGCCGCGCATGCGATCGTGGCGATGGCGAGCGGAATCGCGAGCGTCGTTCCGCCGACGTGGCGCAGCGCCATCCACGCGATCGCCGCGGCGCCCGCCAGTGCCGCAAGCCATACGAGCGCGGCGACGCGCACGCCCCACGCTGCGGTGTAGGTGTCGACGCCTTCGCGCTCGTCGCCCGGTGCCCTCAGCTTGCGGCCGATCTCGATCACGATCCCGTTCAAGAACGTGACGATCAGGAACAGCACGAGCCCCGGCGGTGCCTCGTGGCGTTCGACCAGCCAGTCGAGGCCGGTGGTGTAGCCGTCGATGAGCGGCATGATCGCCATGTGCGTGAGGAGATAGGCGGCGGGATGCGCGCGCAGCCAGTCGCGCACGAAGAACTCCTTCGTCATGAGCGTCGCCCATGCGGCGACGATCGCGATCGGCACGATCATCACCGGCGCGATGATCAGGTTGAGCGCCACGGCGGCCGCGATCATGGCGATGCCGGCGCCGCGCAATTGGGCCAGCGTCACGAGCCCGCGCGGCACCGGAAGCTCCGGGCGATAGCGGCGATCGACGTCGCGATCCTTGTGCTCGTCGAGCACCCGCAGCATGAAGAAGAACACGAGCGCCGTGAACGCGCCGACCGCGAAGCGCGGCCACGGGATGAAGCCTTCCGCACCGCGCGCAACACGCGAGTACGCGGCCGAGGAGAACGTGAAGAGCGTGATGAGCGGAACGAACCCGGCGAGCGGGAAGCGCTCGGCCTGATAGCGCAGCAGGCGCGCCGCGAACGGTGCAGCCGCAGATCTCAGGGGGCGCCCGCGCGGCCGAGTTCGCGATGGGCGCGCGCGAAGTGACCCGCGCACATCGCGCCGATGATCGAGATCTCGCCCGCGAGCACGGTCGCCGCACAGATCTCGGCGAAGCGCGTCGCGCGGCCGTCGCCTTCGCAGTCGAGGATGCGCAGGCACTCGACCGCGGTCGGCAGCCGCGTGCCGCCGCCGACCGTGCCCACGATCAGGTTCGGCAGATCGACACCGCAATAGAGATCGCCGCCGGTCGTCAACTCGAGGCGCGTGATTCCTACGGTGGCCTCGGCCACGCACGCGACGTCCTGTCCGCACGCGAGGAAGATCGCCGCGAGGCCGTTCGCGATGTGACCGCTCACGCCGATCGATCCGCTCTGCACGCCGCCGATGAAACTCAGCCGCCAGTAGTCGCACATGGTTTCGGGCGTGGTGTGCAGGGCGCGCTCGACCAGATCGCGTGGCAGCGTCACCTCGGCGATCACCTTGCGTCCGCGCGTGCTCAGGAAACTCAGCACGGTCGCCTTCTTGTCGCCCGAGAGATTCGACTCGACGAACCACTGGCGCGGCTTGATGGGCGTGCGCGCGACGATGTCGTGGCAGATCGCGTCGGTGCAGAACGTGACCATGTTCTGGCCCGCGGCATCGCCGGTGCGATAGACGAACACGAGGTAGACGGTGCGGGTCTCGAGGTGGATCTGCAGATCGATGAGCGAGGCGTGGGTCGAGCAGGTCGCGACCACCGCGCGAAACGGCTCGATCTCCCCCGCGGCCCACGCCGCGAACAGTCCCGCCTGAGCGACGCTCTCGAACACGAACGCAGGTGCGCGCTGAACCTGCTCGACCGTCGTGAGGCACGACGCGCCGCCGGCGCGGGTCACGAGCCGCGCACCGCGATGGTAGCTCGCGACCAGCGCGCCTTCGGACGTCGCGAGGGGAACGTAGAAGTCGCCGTGCGCATGGAGCCCGTTGACGCGCAGCGGGCCGATGAGCCCGGTCGGAATCTGCGTCATGCCGATGAACTGTTCGATGTTCCCGCGCAGCGTCTCGGGATCCGGCGGTTCGGCGAGGCCGGCGAGGTGCGGCGCCTCGACGCCGCGATCGCGCAGGAACTGGAGCCGCCGGTCGCGGCCGGCCGCGGTCATGTCGCTCGGGCGCGGAACGTCCGGGGGAAATACCCGCTGCGACTCCGGAACCGGAGCGAGACGTCCGGCGAGTTCTTCGAGCGGCGCGATCGCGGCCAGGCGGCGGGCGATCTCGAGCACGTACTCCCGTGAGATCGGCATGGCGCGACTCTAGACCGGAGGCCGCGACACCGCCAGCAGGTAAGGTCCCGATGAGTGCATCACCCGGCTATGAGACGGATCGGCCTGCGGGCTCGAATGTCAGTCGAGAACGACGAGCTTCACCGCCCGCGCGACTCCGCCTGCCTCGAGCCTGAGCACGTAGGCGCCGACCGGCGCTGCGGCACCGCGGGCATCGCGACCGTCCCAGTGGACGACGTGATCTCCGGCGGATGCCGGCGCGCCGAACAGGGTCGCCACGCGGCGCCCTGCGAGATCGAACAGCGAGAGATCCGCCGAGCCCGCGGCGGCGAGCGAGAATCGCACGGTGGTGCCGGCGCTGCGCGCCATCGGATTGGGCATCGGGCGTTCGAGCTGAATCCGCACGATCGGGACGCCGTCTTCGATCCCCGCCACGCCGGATCCGGTGACCGTCACGATCGAGGTGGCCGCACCGGTTGCCACGAAGTCGACGTACACATCGTGCATGCCGTCGTGCACGAACTCCTGCGCAACGGTTCCGCCGGTCGCGGTGTACGTGGCGAAGCCGGTCGCCATGTGGAACACGAGCCGCGCCTGATCCCAGGTTTCGCGAAAGCGGTTGTTGACGGTGCCGGTGAGCGACGAAGCAGTGCCGTTGTTCGAGCCGTTCCATGAGATCGACAGCGAATCGGTCGGCGCGCTCGAGATACCGCCGCTGCGGTGCATCTTGCCCGGCGTCATCACGCCGTTGGTGACGCGGAAGATGCGAAACGCGCGCCGGTCGATCACCGACTGCACTCCGAGATTGAACGGCGGGGCGGTGCTTTGCGAACCTTCCGCCACTCCGTGATTGTGGCCCCAGATCACGCCGTCGACGCCGAGCCCGACCGGATTGATCTGCGAGAAATTCGCACCCGCATTACCGTTCCCCATCGTCCCGCCGAAGTCGTAATGATAGAACAGCAGTTTCTTGCGATCCGCCGGTACCGAGGCGAGATGACTCGAGAGCCAGGTCATCTGCTCGGAGGTGAAGCTCTGAGCCCCGTAGGTCGCGGTGCGGAAATCGTCGTAGCTGAAATTGTTCTGGTAGGTCTCGAGCCCGACGACATGCAGAGGCCCGTAGTCGAAGCTGTAGTTCTGCGAGTGCACGGGATCGCCCGACGGCGGCGAATCGAGATAGTCCCAGCCGAACAGCTTCCACCAGGCGCGGCGCGACGTGCCGGCCGGCGGCGGAGTCGCGTCCCAGCCACCGATGTCGTGATTGCCGGTGACGACGAAGACCGGATCGCGCAGCCGCGAGAGCGCGTCCTTTGCGCGGCTCATCTCGTACATCGACAGGTATTCTTCGAGTTCGCCCTCGTTCACGAGATCGCCGCTGAGCAGAACGAACTCGGGATGGATCAGGTTGAGATCGTCGACGACCGCGTTGAAGTCGCGAAATCCGGACGTATCCGACGTGGAGAACGATCCGCTGCTCGAAAATGTGTGCGACGGCAGATGCGTGTCGCTGATCTGCGCGAAGTAGTAGGTGCCTTTGTAGGCCGGCAAGACCTTCACCGCATGGCGGCTGACGTCGGGGCTGGTCTCGCTCGACACCAGTTCGAGGTCGTAGATCTCTTCCTTCGTTCCCGCGGGGACCTTGAAGCCCAGCTCCCATCGGTTCCTGTCCGCGATCCAACCCCCACCTGCCGGAAGCAGCGGGACCACATGAGAGCCGTAGCGAAGCTGAGCGCTCCAGCCGATCGCGGTCGCGGGCGCGTTGGCCCACACCGGAATCGTGTCCCCCGGCAGCGCCAGGGCCGGGATGTTCGGGAGCGGCTTCCAAATCGTGGTGAGGGTATCGCCCCAAGCCCAAGCAGCGGCTGAAGATGGCATGGTGGCCGCAGCGAGGAACAATGCGAGGACGAGCATGGCGGCGGGGCGGAGTCGGGCGGAGTTCGGGATCATGGCGGGAAGTGTAGCAGGCGCGCGGGAAGATCGCCGATGCGAAATCGTGAGGGCTGCAGCCGACGCGTTGTGGGCCGGGAGCCGCAATGCGGGGTGACCGCCCGGGTGCGATTCACAGGTGACAAGTCCAAAGACACGTTTAGGAGCATCACGATTCCGTGGCGCGAGCGCGAGATCGGCCGAACCACTGCCAAGTCCAAAGACGCAATTAGGAGAAACAGGTTCCGTGGCGCAGAAGGCTCTTGAATGGTCCTGCTAGACCCAGCCCTCGGCGATCACCGCCCGCGTCTCTTCGACCGCGATGCGCCAGATCGCGAACATCTCGTCGTCGCCGCGCGCGTAGAGCCCGGCGTAGTTGCCGTCGCCGAGGCGCTCCCGGATCGCGTCCGGGCCGAGGTGCGCGGCGGCCGCGGCGTCGAATGGAGGCTTCTGGACGTCGGGAACGCGAACGCCATCGATGCGGGTCCACGGGAAGTTCTCCATCCACGATGCGTGCGAGGCGACGGGATCAATCTCCTGCACCTTGCTCCAGACGCGCGGCGCGCTCCACCAGTCGTGGAACTTCACCTGGACGCCGGAGTGCTGAGCCATCCACTCGTGCGTGAACGAGCGCACCGGCGCGTTACCGCCGTGACCGTTCACGATTGCGATGCGCTTGAAGCCTTGATGAGCGAGCGCATCGAGCACGTCACGCACGACCGCGATCAGCGTTTCGATGCGAAGCGAAACGGTTCCGGGATACGCGGTGAAGCTCGGCGTGATGCCGTAGGAGATCGGCGGAAACACGGGCACGCCCAGCGGCTCGGCGGCTTCGGTCGCAACGCGCTCGGCGAGGATCGTGTCGGTGGCGAGGCTCAGGTAGGCATGCTGCTCGGTGCAGCCGAGCGGGAGCACGGCGCGCTGCTCGCGCTCGAGAAGGTTCTCGACCTGCATCCAGTTGGTGGCGGAGATCTTCATGCGTGGGAGCTCCGGGTTTGGGCTTCGGTTGATTCGGGTCGATGGACGTTGTCGAAGGTCGAGGTTGATTCGTAATTCTTGAGAATGTGCTTGACGCCTTGCGGGGGGCACTCAGCGAAGATCCGGCGCGCCGTCCGTGACGCCCCGCCACACTGCGATACATGCGTGCTCCACGCGCCGATGGAACAAGTGCCGCAACGAATTCGTCTCGACGAGAATTCCGCGCTCTCGCGCCATTCCTGAGCGTCGAAAATACCCGAGTTAGAATCAAGCGTCATTCATCGCCCCCGCGATCGATGCGTTGTCTGCATGCGCGGAGGAACCATGAATCCGTACACCGCTTCCCATCTCGCCGATCACGACCTCAAGTACGGTCTCACCGCATACGTCGGCAAGGACTCGCAAACCACGGCCCATCTCCTGGGCCACATTGCCGAGTTCGATGTGCGTCGGCTGTTCGCGCCGGAAGCACATCCCTCGATGCACTCGTACTGTGTACACGTGCTGGGACTGTCGTCGGACGCCGCGAACAAGCGAATTCGTGTGGCGCGCAAGGCTCGGGAGTTCCCGGTCATTTTCATCGCGGTGGCCGAAGGACGCCTTCACTTGAGCGGGGCGGCCATGCTGGCCTCCTACCTGACGGCGGAAAACGTGGACGAACTGCTGGCGGCCGCCGCGCGCAAG
>JANLWX010000094.1:0-21552 GCA_031364845.1 Candidatus Eiseniibacteriota bacterium | reverse complement strand
CGTCGCTGCGCGATCGCCACTCACTCCCGCCGCGCGGACGATCACACTCCAAGGCCCGAAACCGATGGCCTGCGAACTGTCCATGCGGACAGTTCAGCACCAAGGACTCCGATCGCAGGTTTGGACTTCGAACCGCTCGCTCCCTCCGCCTCCGTCTCGCGCGCAGCGGGTCTCCCTCCGCCTCCGACCGAGAGCCCCAGCCTTCGATAGGAAGTCAGAACGTCTTCGACCACACCTCGCGAGTCTTCGTCACCGCAAAGCCTTCCGATCGATACAGCGCCAGCGCGTCTTCGTTTTCTCCGTCGACCAGCAACGTCACTTGCGGAGCATTCTGCGCCTCGAGCCACCCAACACCCCAGCGCAACAACGCCCGCCCGAGTCCGATGCGGCGTGCTTCAGGTGCCGTTCCGAGCACCCCGATCTCTCCACGGTGATCCATCAACTCGTTGCGGCAGAGCCCCACGCAACGCCCCTCGCGATACGCGAGCGCCAGGCCGTCGCGGCGGAACTCCGGACGTGAGGCCAGCTGGCGCGCGTCGTCCAACGACGACCGCACGAAGTGATAGTGCTTGGCGAACGAAGCGTTGTAGACCTCGTTCCAGTCGCGCAACGACTCCTCGCTGCCGTCGTACAACTTGAGCTCGACGCCCTCGGGTAATGCCACCTCGGGGGCCGCGCCGCGCGGGCGCTCCATCAGCCAGAAATAGCGCGCGTGCGCGAGCCCGTGTCGTTCCGCGAATCCGCTGGCGCCTTCGTTCGGAAGCCAGGCGCTGATCGACACCTCGTGACAGTCAGGCGCGTAGGCGTGCACGGCCGGAAGCGCCCGTTCGAGCAACTGCGTTCCGATGCCTCGGCGGCGATGAGACTCGAGCACTCCGACCCGGATCATCGCGAAGCACTCGCGCGCGCTCGGCAGCACATAGGCCAGTGCGAAGGCGACCGGTACCCCGTCTTCGCGCGCGACCCACGTCAGCTCGCGCGGATGGAACGGATCCTCGAACGCCGAGGCGACGCGGCCTTGCCACAGTTCGAACTCGGCGACGAGCGAAGGATGCGAGACCAGCACGGCGAGTGCATCGAGCTGGGTTTCGTGGGCGACCGTGAGCGGCATGGAACCTCCGAAGGTATGGGCGGGAAGATGCCATGCGCGTTGACCGTCCACAATGCGCGGTGTAGCGTTCGAAGCCATGTCACACACCCCCGCGCAGCCCGCGGTTCCCGCGGCTACCACGACTCCCGCCGCTTCCCCGGACGCGTCCGCGCGCTTCGATCGCGAGCGCCTCACGGCGTTGATCGCTCGTTTCTCGGGGCGCCGGATCGCGGTGCTCGGTGACGTGATGCTCGACCGTTATCTATGGGGACACGTCGATCGGATCTCGCCCGAGGCGCCGGTGCCGGTGGTCGAGGTCGAGCGCGAGACGTTCTCGCTCGGCGGTGCGGGCAACGTCGCCGCGAATCTGCGCGCGCTGGGCGGCCAGGCGATGTTGTTCGCGGTTGCGGGCGCCGATGAGCCGGGTCGCACGCTGCGCGGCGAACTCGAGAATCGCAAGGTCGACGTCGCCGCGCTGATCGAAGACTCCTCGCGGCCGACCACGGTCAAGACGCGCATCATCGCCCACTCGCAGCAGGTGGTCCGCGCCGATCGCGAATCGCGCGCCGACATCGCCGGCGATGCACTGGCGAAGTTGTCCGCGGCGCTCGAGCGCGAACTGCCGAAATGCGAAGCGCTGATCGTGAGCGACTACGGCAAGGGCGTGATCCATCCGGCCACGCTCGAGGCGGCGCTCGGTGCGGCGCGGCGCGCGGGGATTCCGGTGTGCGTCGATCCCAAGGAGAGCCACATCGAGCACTACCGCGGGGTCAGCATCCTCACGCCGAATCAGCACGAAGCGGGCTGGGTGCAGGGCAAGCGGATCGTCGACGATGCGAGCCTCGCCGAAGTGGGGTGGGGATTGCAGCAGCGGCTCGGCGCCGAGGCGGTGCTGGTGACGCGCGGCCCCGAAGGCATGAGCCTGTTCGAGCGCGGCGGCCGCTACACGTATCTGCCGACCGTGGCGCGCGAGGTCTACGATGTCACCGGCGCGGGCGACACGGTGGTGAGCGTGGTGGCGATCGCGCTCGCGGCGGGCGGCGACTATCCGAGCGCGTGCTATCTCTCGAATCACGCGGCCGGCATCGTGATCCGCGAGGTCGGCACCGGGACCTGCACGGCCCCGCAGTTGATCGAGTCGCTGGCCGGCAGCGGCGGATGAGTCTGCTCGACCGGGTACAGCAGGAGACGCTCGCGGCGTGGCGCACGGCGGGTGAGCGCATCGTGTTCACCAACGGCGTGTTCGATCTGCTGCACTACGGCCATGTCGAATACCTCGAGGACGCCCGCGCGCTCGGCGACCGGCTGGTGGTCGGGGTCAATTCTGATGCGTCAGTGCGCCGGCTCAAAGGCCCCGCGCGGCCACTGATTCCCGAACACGAGCGCGCCGAATTGCTGGCAGCACTCGAGTCGGTCGACATGGTCGCGATCTTCGAGGACGACACCCCGCTCACGCTGATCGAGGAAGTCGCGCCCGACGTGCTCGCCAAAGGCGGCGACTGGGCGCTCGACCGGATCGTGGGCCGCGAGTTCGTCGAAGCCCGCGGAGGCAAGGTCGTGAGCGTGCGGCTGCGCGAGGGTCGCAGCACGACGACAATCGTCGAGCGCATTCTCGAGGGCAGGAGCGCGCTCGATCCGTGAAAGCGGCGGTAGTAAACGGTTTGAGACTTCACAACCGCTTCCCCGAACCCGCTCGTGCGCATAGAATCATAGCGGTTGCATACGACCGTTCAGTGCAATTGATTGGGTTGGCCACGCAGATGACCCGGTCTTAAGACTGTTCTTTGCGCAGATAGAAGGATGTTGGGATGGGACTTCCTCAGGCCGCGTTTATCAAGGAGTTCAAGGCGGCGTTCGAGACTCGGTTCGCTGCCTCCTTCATTTGGAGCGGCGGCCAGCGTCAGTCAAACGTCGCGGCCTTGGCGCCGCACCCGAAAGTACGGCGGGACGGCTGCGTGAAGCTTGGCGAGTGCTTTGAACTTGGCGATCTACGCAGCGAATTGACTTCCCATACTCTAGTTGTCGAATTCGAGTCAGGGGCAATCGCCGTCCACAATCTCGTCAAGTACTGGCCGTACATCTTGGGCGAGCTTGAGAAGGCTCCTACGCGCCCAATCGTACTGGCGCACTTTTCCAATTGGAATAGCTACGGATCTCATCGCAACCTGTGGGAGTGGGTGCAAACGCGAATGGTAGGCAAAACTCCTTTCATAGCGCGCCAATTTGACCACTGGGGAAGCGATGCGGCCGCGCGTTCGCGAGAGTTCGAGAGCTGCTTCGGATGGATCGAGGGGGTCATTGGCAGCGTCGCGCCACTGCACGCATCGGCGATGCGCGGCGTCGCCAATGCTGTTGATGCCGCAGCCGACATGGACGTTAAGGGAGAGCGAACCGAGTGAACCATAGTGAGATCGTCAGCTTTCTCTGGGGCGTTGCGGACCTTATCCGCGACACCTTCAAACGCGGCAAGTACCAGGACATCATCCTTCCGCTCACGGTCCTCCGTCGCCTCGACTGCGTGTTGGCCCCGACCAAAACCAAGGTCCTCGAAACTCAAGGAAGATTCGGGAGCAAGCTCGACGACCTCGGCGGACAACTCCGCAAGGCCTCGGGCTTTGCTTTCTACAACACGTCCCGATACGACTTCGAAAAACTTCTCGCCGATGCTCCCCACTTAGCGGCGAACCTGCGCAACTACATTGCAGGCTTCAGCCCAAACATGCGCGAGGTGCTGGAGAAGTTCGACTTCGACAACACCATCAGCAAGCTCGATGAAGCAGGGCTGCTGTTCCAAGTGCTGGAGCGCTTCAAGAGCCTCGATCTGCACCCGGACAAGATTGACAATCCGACGATGGGTACGATCTTCGAGGAGCTGATCCGCAAGTTCAACGAGGCGCTGAACGAAAACCCTGGTGAGCACTTCACGCCGCGTGACGTTGTGCACCTGATGGTAGATCTTATGCTCGCTGGCGACGAGAAGGAGATTCGCGCCAAGAAGGCGATCCGAACCGTCTACGACCCGTGCTGTGGCTCCGGTGGGATGCTGATGATCACGAAGGAGCACATCACCGTTGGCCTCCGGAAGAATGGCGGTCTTCTCCGACCCGCGATCAACGCAAGCGCGGAGATCCATCTGTTTGGTCAAGAAGTGAACCCCGAGACCTGGGCAGTCTCGAAGTCTGACCTGTTCATGAAGGAGCCGACCGGTCGCGACGCGGACAACATCAGCTACGGAAGTACGCTCTCCAACGACCGCCATGCTGGCAAAACCTTCGATTACCTCATCGCGAATCCCCCCTATGGCAAGGACTGGAAGCGCGACGAAGCCGCGGTGCGTGCCGAGCATGAGCGCGGAGCCACAGGGCGTTTCGGCCCGGGTGTGCCGCGCATCAGCGACGGCCAGCTCCTGTTCCTCCTGCACATGCTCGCGCACGCGAAACAGCCGAAGGACGGCGGTTCGCGCATTGCCATCATCATGAACGGTTCGCCGCTCTTCACGGGCGATGCCGGCAGCGGCGAGAGCGAGATCCGTCGCTTCATTTTGGAGAACGACCTGCTGGAGGCGCTGATCGCGCTTCCTGAGCAACTCTTCTACAACACGGGGATCGCAACCTATGTGTGGGTCGTGACCAACCGCAAGGTGTCTGCGCGCAAAGGAAGGGTTCAGCTCGTCGACGCCACTTCATTCTGGGTCCCGATGCCCAAGAGCCTGGGTGACAAGCGCCGTGTGATCCCGCTCGAGCGCTCCCAGGACATTCTGCGGATCCTGTCCGACTTCAAGGACGGCGAGACGCGCAAGGTGACTAGGGACGGAAGGGAAGAGGACGTCGTCGTCAGCCGCATCTTCCCGACCACCCACTTCGGTTTCCGCAAGGTCACCGTCGAACGACCACTCAAGCTCAACTTTCAGGCAAGCGCGGAACGCATTGCACGGCTCGAAGAGGAGAAGGGCTTCCAAGCCCTCGCGCAATCGAAGAAGAAGGGCGCTGCAGGCGCGAAGGAGCAGGCTGAAGGGCGCGAGTTGCAGGAGACGATCCGCAAGCTCGTGCTCGCGTTGCCCGACGGGCTCGTTAATGACCGCGCCGAGTTTGAGCGTATGCTCGATGCCGCCTCGATGAAGGCCGATGTAAAGATCCCGGCCCCTGCCAGAAAAGCTATCCTCTCCGCGCTCTCTGAACGCGACGAGAAGGCTGCCGTCTGCCGCGACAAGGACGGTAATCCCGAGCCTGATCCGGAACAGCGCGACACGGAGAGCGTGCCGCTCGCCGAATCTGTCGAAACCTTCTTTGAGCGCGAGGTTCGGCCCCACGTCGACGACGCCTGGATCGACACATCCAAGCGTGACCCCAAGGATGGCCAAGTTGGTCTTGTGGGCTACGAGATCAATTTCAATCGCTACTTCTACCGCTACACCCCGCCCCGCGAATTGGAAGTAATCGAGCGCGAGATCCGCGACATTGAGCAGGACATTTTGCGGATGCTGGCTGAGGTGACGGTGGGCCGGCCGGAGTAGCAGAAGCCGGCACTTGGTGGGATGTGCCGACATCCCCGGCGGCGCCGCCAAATGTCGGCACTTGCATGGATGTGCCGACATCGATTACCGTCCGGCAATGGATAAGCCATCGCTGACCAAGGCACGCCTGAAGGCCGCGGGGGTCGGAGCCTTCTTCCGGCCACGCGACCTCCTTTCGCTCGGCGTGTCGTTCCGCCAGCTCCAGCGGCTCGCCGCCGAGGGCACGGTCGAGAACCTCGGTGGCGGTGTCTATCGACTCGCCGAAGTCGAGCCGAACGAGCTCGAGACCATCGCAATGGTGGCCTCCGCCGCTCCCAACGCTATCGTCTGCCTGCTCACCGCGCTGCGCGTCCACGGGATCGGTACGCAGTCGCCGCACGAGGTCTGGATCGCGCTCGATCGCAAAGCCCGCAAGCCCAGGCGGGTTCCCACCCGCCTGCGCATCGTGCGCTTTTCCGGCGCGATGCTTACCTACGGTGTGCTCCAGCGCCCGATGCTCGGTGTCCCTGTCTCGATCACCTCGCCCGCCAGAACCGTCGTCGATTGCTTCCGCTACCGGAACAAAGTGGGAATCGACGTGGCGATGGAAGCCCTGCGCGAGGCGGTCCGCTCCCGGATCACCACCGTAAGCGAGATCGTGCGCGCCGCAGAGGTGTGCCGCGCCCGCACCGTGATGCGGGCCTATCTAGAAGCGCTCGCACCATGAGCCGTCCGCTGAGCAACCTGGCCGCCTCGATTCACAGGCGCCTGCTCAATGGTGCGCTCGCCCGTGGGGAGGACCGGCAGTTCATCCTCCAGCGCTACGCCGCAGAGCGGTTCCTCTACCGACTTGGCGAGTCCCCACACCGCGAGCAGTTCGTACTCAAGGGTGCGCTGCTCTTCGCCCTCTGGGGAGGCTCGGTCTACCGGCCGACGCGCGATCTCGACTTCACCGGCTACGGCAGCAACGAGATCGGAGCGGTCCTCGATCGCATCAGGGAAATCTGCTTGGTTAGCGCTCCGGAGGACGGGATGTCCTTCGACGCTACGACCCTGCGTACGGAACCCATCCGGGAAGAAGCTGAGTACGGCGGAGTCCGCATTGTGTTCGAGGCGTGGCTCGGCAGCGCGCAGATTCGCATGCAGATCGACATCGGTTTCGGCAATGCCATTGAGCCAGGAGCGACCGACGCCGACTACCCTACACTCCTCGACGCACCCGCTCCACGCATCCGTGCATACCCGCACGAGGCCGTGGTCGCCGAGAAGCTCCATGCGATGGTCGTGCTCGGCGAGCTCAACAGTCGCTACAAGGACTTCTACGACCTCCACGTGTTGGCGCGACAGTTCGCGTTCGATGGCGCAACGCTCGCAAGGTCGATCGCGGCGACATTCGAGCGCCGCCGAACCAAGATCGACGCCGCGCTTCCCGCAGCCCTCGCGCCGCGCTTCTACGCCGACGGCGCTCGTGCAGGGCAGTGGCGCGCCTACCTCACCCGCAATGCTATGCCCGGCGCACCGGCGGACTTCGGCGTCGTCGGTGAAGTGCTCCAGAACTTCCTTGGCCCGGTATGGGCCTCACTGGGGGCGGGTGACACACTCACCGGCAGATGGCAGCCTGCTGGTCCATGGACTGCATCGACGCCTGCACAGGAGCCGCTCACATGAGCAACACACAACATCCCTCCCGCGAGATCGACGGCAAGGGCCGCACCGTCCGCGAGTTGCTCGCCGGTCGCAAGTACTCGATCGACTACTACCAGCGAGAGTACAAGTGGCAGCAGAAACAGGTCGCCGAGCTGCTCGAAGACCTCGCAGCCAAGTTCCTGGAGAGCCATGAGGACGGCAACGAGCGCAGCGCGGTGGCCGAGTACGGCCACTATTTCCTCGGCTCGATCATCGTCAGCGACAAGGACGGCCAGAAATTCATCATCGATGGGCAACAGCGTCTGACCACGCTGACCCTGCTTCTGATCTTCCTCCATCACAAGCTCCCAGACACCGAGCAGAAAGGGCAGATCGCCGATCTGATCTTCTCGCAAAAGTTCGGCAAGCGCTCGTTCAACCTCGACATCCCCGAGAGGGCCGCTTGCATGGAGGCGCTCTACAAGGGCGAGGAGTTCGTTGATGCCGACGCGCCGGAGTCGATCGCCAATATCCTGGCGCGTTTCGCCGACCTGGACGACCTCTTCCCCGAAGAGCTCGCCGGCCCGGCGCTCCCATACTTCGTAGACTGGCTAGTTGAGAATGTGCACCTTGTCGAGATCACGGCATACTCCGATGGCGACGCCTATACCATCTTCGAGACGATGAACGACCGCGGACTCTCGCTCACACCCGCGGACATGCTGAAGGGCTACCTGCTGGCGAACATCACCGACGCCGAGAGGCGCACGCGCGCGAGCCGTACTTGGAAGGAGCGGGTGCAGGCACTGGCCGATCTCGGCAAGGACGAGGACGCCGACGGCATCAAGTCGTGGCTACGCAGCCAGTACGCCGAGAGCATCCGCGAACGCAAGCGTGGAGCAGCACCACAGGACTTCGACCTGATCGGTACCGAATTCCACCGCTGGGTGCGCGACCATGAAGACCGCCTCGGTCTCGACGTCAGCGCCGAGTTCGCCCGCTTCATCGAGCGTGACTTCGCCTTCTACAGCGGCTGGTATGTGCGCCTGCGCCAGGCAGCGGAGACGCTGACACCCGGGCTCGAGCGCGTCCACTTCAACGCCCAGCACAACTTCACGCTCCAGTACCCGGTGCTGCTGGCGCCGCTTCGCGTGGAGGACGGCGAGGCCGCCGTGCTGCGCAAGATCCGCGTCGTGACGGCGTACCTCGACATCCTGATCCACCGCCGCATTTGGAACTGGCGCGCGATCGACTACTCGACGATGCAGTACCAGATGTTCCTCGTGATGCGAGACATTCGCGGCATGAGCGCCGCCGATCTCGCTGCCCTGCTGCGCGAGCGACTCGATGCCGAAGCCGAGACCTTCGCCGGCAACGACCGCTTCCGGCTACATGGAATGAACGGCCGCCAGATCCATCGCCTGCTCGCGCGCATGACGGACTACATGGAAACGCAATCGGGGATGGCGTCGCGCTATGCGGAGTATGCCCAGCGTGGCCGTAAGGGCTACGAGATCGAGCACGTCTGGGCGGACCATCCCGAACGGCACACGGACGAGTTCGCCCACCCGAGCGAGTTCCAGGAATACCGCAACCGGATCGGCGGCCTGTTGCTCCTACCCAAGAGCTTCAACGCCAGCTACGGCGATCTGCCGTATTCCGAGAAGCGCGAGCACTACATCGGGCAAAATCTGCTCGCGAAGAGCCTTCATGAGCGCGCGTACGACCACAACCCGGGCTTCCGACGGTTCATAGGGGAGAGCCAACTGCCATTCCGCGCGCATGTGAAGTTCAAGAAGTCTGACCTCGATGCGCGGCAAGTGCTCTACCAACAGATGGCCGAGCGGATCTGGATCCCCGAGCTGTTGAACGAGGAGGCGGCGTCATGAGCGGGGCGAAGAACGCCGACGGGACGGAAGCGCGGCGGCGGTTCAAGCCGTATCCGTCGTACAAGCACTCCGGCGTCGAGTGGTTGGGGGAGATTCCGGCGCATTGGGTCCCGAAGCGTTTGAAGACCATCGCCGCGGTTCAGCTCAGCAACGTCGACAAGAAGTCACTCGACGGGCAAGAGCCGGTGCGCCTCTGCAACTACACAGACGTCTACTACCACGAGCGCATTACAGCCGTCTTGGACTTCATGGCCGCTACAGCGACGCCGGAGCAAGTGCGCAAGTTCACGCTTTGCGAAAGTGACGTGCTCATCACCAAAGACTCAGAGTCTTGGACTGACATCGCCGTGCCGGCGGTCGTTGCCGAGGATTTGCCAGGTGTCCTGTGTGGATACCACCTAGCGCACATCAGACCGAAGCGTACCTACCACGGACCGTTTCTGGCCAGGGCCTTCAGCGCGGTTGGCCCACGAGATCAGTTTCAGGTGGCGGCCAACGGCATCACTCGATTTGGCCTTGGCGGTGATGCTATTGCTACCGGAGTATTCGCGATCCCGCCGGAGCCCGAGCAACGCGCCATCGCCGCCTTCCTCGACCGAGAGACGGCGAGAATCGATGTACTGGTGGTGAAGAAGGAGCGGCTAATCAATCTGCTCCAGGAGCGTCGTGCCGCCCTCGTCACCCGCGCCGTCACTAAGGGCCTCGACGCGAACGTCCCCATGAAGGACTCCGGCGTCGAGTGGCTGGGGGAGATTCCGGCGCATTGGGAACTCAAGAGACTCCGTCATGCGTTGAGTGCTCGACCGCGGAACGGTATTTCGCCTCCGATTGGACCGGTGGGCAATGTCCCAACGTTCTCGACAGCTGCGGTAAACGATGGCGAAGTGCTCATTGATGAAAACGTTAAGTACACGATGTTGGAGCAGCGAGAAGCTCAGCCATACATTGTGGCGATTGGAGACATCTTCTTGCTCAGGGGCAGCGGCAGTCGGAAAGTCGTCGGCCGCGTTGGGATCCTAAAGAAAGAGCCCCCGATGGGCTGCATCTATCCTGACATACTGATCCGAGTTCGGCCATCACGCCTCGTGACCCCTTGGTTTCTTGTGAACAGCTTGAACTCGGCTGCAGTCCGATTTCAGATCGAGTTACTGGCGCAAACGGCCTCAGGAATCTGGAAGATTTCAGGAGAGGACGTCCGAAATCTTGTCATGGCTGTACCTCCACATGACGAGATGCTTCAGATTCAAGGCGAGGTGTCGCGGCATGTCGCCAAGCTTGACGCCCTCGCTGCCAAAGTCTGCGATGCCATCGAGCGCCTCAAGGAACTCCGCACCGCGCTCATCTCCGCCGCGGTGACGGGCAAGATCGACGTGCGGGAGGAGGTCGCATGAGCCCCGAGATCTCCGAACGCTCATTCGAGGAAGCGATTGAGTGCGGACTTCTCCAGCACGGCCCGGACGCCTGCGCGGGCGAGGCGAGTGCCGTCAGCGAAACGCCACCGCCGTATGGCGACACGCCAGCGGGTGGCTACCGCAAACGCAAGCCCGAGGATTACGACCGTTCCCTCTGCCTGCTGCCACGCGATGTGGTGGACTTCGTACTCGCGACGCAGCCCAAGGAGTGGAAGAAGCTCGAGCAGCACCACGGCCCGGCGGTCCGCGAGCAGTTCCTCAAGCGCCTCGCCGCCGAGATCGAGCGGCGCGGCGCGCTCGCCGTTCTGCGCGGCGACATCAAGGATTCTGGCTGTAAATTCCGGCTCGCCTATTTCCGCCCCGCGAGCGGGCTCAACGAGGAGACGCGGCGGCTGCACGCGGCGAATCTCTTCTCCGCTGTGCGCCAGGTCCGCTACAGCACGAAGAACGAGAAGAGCCTCGACCTGGTGCTATTCCTGAACGGTATCCCGATCTTCACCGCCGAACTCAAGAACCGGCTCAACGGCCAGGATGTCGAGGACGCGATTCGCCAGTACATGACCGACCGCGACCCGCGCGAGCCGCTCCTCGGATACGGACGCTGCCTCGCGCACTTCGCGGTGGACCCCGATTTGGTCTACGTCACCTCGCAGCTTGCCGGTCCGAAGACGCGCTTCCTGCCGCTCAACCAGGGCAAGTTCGGCGGCGCCGGCAACCCGCCCGTGCCTCCCACACGAAGCGGCTACGCGACCGGCTATCTCTGGGAAGAGACCTGGTCACGCGACAGCGTGCTCGACCTCGTGCGCCAGTTCATCCACGAAGTCGAGGAGGAGGACGAGAAGGGGAAGAAGACCGGCAAGCGCTTCCTGATCTTCCCGCGCTATCAGCAGCTCGACTGCGTGCGCAAGCTCGTGACCGATGCGCGCACCAAGGGCCCGGGACAGCGCTACTTGATTCAGCACTCGGCCGGCAGCGGCAAGAGCTTCACCATCGCCTGGCTCGCCCACCAGCTCGCCACGCTCCACGATTCGGCAGATCGGCGCGTCTTCGACTCGATCGTCGTCATCACCGACCGGCGCATCCTCGACCGCCAGCTCCAGACCACGATGCGTCAGTTCGAGCAAACGCTGGGGGTCGTCGAGAACATCGATACTACCTCGCGCCAGCTCAAAGAGGCGCTCGAGGCGGGCAAGACGATCATCGTCACCACGCTGCAGAAGTTTCCCGTGATCGCAAAGCAGATTGGTGAGCTGCCGGGCAAGCGCTTCGCTCTGATCGTGGACGAGGCGCACTCCTCGCAATCGGGCGAAGGCACGAAGCCCTTGAAGGAGGTCCTCTCCGTCGGGTCACTCGAGGACGCCGAGACCGAGGACGAAACGGAGGAAGACCGCAGCGAAGTCGACAAGCTGGCGCTCGCCGAGGCCATCAAGCGCGGGCACGTCAAGAACCTGTCGCTGTTTGCTTTCACGGCCACGCCGAAGCCTAAGACGATCGAGCTGTTCGGCACGAAGCGACCCGACGGGAAGTTCGAGCCCTTCCACCTCTACAGCATGCGCCAGGCGATCGAGGAGAAGTTCATACTCGACGTGCTGGCAAACTACTCCACATACAAGGCGTACTGGCGTTTGCTCAAGAAAGTCGAAGACGATCCGCACTACGACAAGAACAAAGCAGCGTACCTGCTCAAGTCGTTCGTAGAGCTGCACCCGCACGCCATCGGCGAGAAGGTGAGGATCTGCGTCGAGCACTTCGCTGCCAGCGTACAGGGTGAAATCGGCGGGAGGGCCAAAGCGATGATCGTCACTCGTTCGCGCCTGCACGCCGTGCGTTACAAGCAGGCGGTCGACAAGTACCTGGCCGAACGCGGCTTTCCGTTCAAGGCTCTCGTCGCCTTCTCCGGCACGGTCAAGGACGGCGGGAAGGATTACACGGAGACGAAGATGAACTCTGTGGGAGAACCTCGGGCGATCAGCGAATCGCAGACCGCCAAGGCTTTCGAGCGCTCCGAATATCGCTTCCTGATCGTCGCCAACAAATTCCAGACCGGCTTCGACCAGCCGCTGCTCCACACGATGTACGTGGACAAGAAGCTCGGTGGCGTGAACGCGGTGCAGACGCTCTCGCGCCTCAACCGCACGCTGCCTCCGGAGAAAAAGGGCACGATGGTGCTCGACTTCGCCAACGAGTCGGACGAGATCCGGGCTGCCTTTGAGCCCTACTACGAGTCGACATTGCTCTCCGAGGCGACGGATCCGAATCTCCTCTATGAAATCCAAACGCGCCTCGCCGCCTTTCCGATCTACAACGAGGCAGACGTGGATGCCTTCGCGAAGGCGTACTTCGATCCCAAGGCGACCCAGGACCGGCTCTATTCCGTGCTCGCCCCGGTCGTCGAACGCTTTCGGCTTCTCCCACCCGAGGAACAGCCCGACTTTCGTGGGCAGCTCACCGACTACGTGCGGCTATACGCGTTCCTCGCACAGGTGCTGACCTTTGCGGACGCCGATCTCGAGAAGCTCTACGTCTTCGCGCGGTACCTCCGCCGACTCCTCCCTGCCGACCCGGCCGAACTGCCGCGCGAGGTGCAGCAGAACATCGACATGGAGTCGTACCGGATCCAGCAGACGGGCGGCGGCAAGATCGCCCTGGAGCGCAGGCCCGGTGTGCTCGAACCCGTGAGCACCAAGCAGGGGCACGGCGTCACTCCGGAGGAATTGGAGACGCTCTCCCGGATCATCTCCGATTTGAACGAGCGCTTCGGGCTAAACCTGGGTCCTGAGCACCGCGTGACGCTCGGCCAGATGATGGAGAAGCTCGACGACGATGCTGCGCTCGATGCGGCGGCCCGGGTCAACACGCGCGAGAACGTGCGGCTCACCTTCGATCAGAAGGTCGAGCATGTGATCCAGGAAATCGTCGACTCGAATTTCGATCTCTACAAGCGCATTACCGACGACCGCGCCTTCGGTGATGCAATCAAGAATTTCCTCTTCGACCAGTACCTGCGTGCACACCGCAATGCCGAGGAGCTGATCAAGGCCGGCGAGTCGAAGACGCTGGAGTTCAAGTCCACGCTGCGCTGGAGCCTCAGGGAAGACCGGCGGGATGACAATGGCGTCACGCACGCCGTGCTCAAGACCATTGCCGCGTTCCTCAACACTGAGGGCGGTGACCTCCTGCTCGGGGTGGCCGACGACGGCTCGATCGTCGGCATCGAGCGAGACCAACTGGAGAGCGACGACAAGTTCATGCGGCACTTGGCGCAGGTGGTTCGGAACGGCCTGGGCGACAGGGCTGGAACCTGCATCGATCCCAAGACGCAGGCCGTGCAAGGAAGGACTGTTTGCCTCGTGAGCTGCCAACGAAGCCCGGAACCAGTCTTCCTGAAGTGGATGGGAGTCGAAGCGGTTGCGGACGGCGACTTCTTCGTCAGGAGCGGCCCTGGGACCGTGAAACTCTCCGCTGACAGCGCACGAGAGTTCATTCGTACGCGGTTCGCCGGGTTCACAGGAGAACGTGACTCCGCTGCACGTCCGAAGGGGACCGCCTAACAATCAGGGTGTTCACGCCGTGGGCAGCCGCGGCCGTGTTGATCCGAGGGCGCGATTCCCGCGGCGGTTTCCCCCGCTTGATTCCGCCGGGCACGCCACCTTAAGGTATTCGTCCTTTTTCCCTTCCGGCATGCTGCGTCCGCGACTCTCCAGACTGCCCGTTCGCCCGGAAACTCTCCGGGGCCGAACGCGGTCGTGAGCGATCCCGGCCCGTGCCTCGGAGACGATCGATGTCCGAACCGTTCCTCAACTTCATCGGCGGCCGCTGGGTGCCCGCGCAATCCGGCCGCACGTTTTCCAATGTGAATCCGGCGACGGGTGCTTCGATCGGCGAGTTCCCCGATTCCGATGCCGCCGACGTCGCGGCCGCGGTCGAGGCGGCGCAGGCGGCGAAGCGCGGCTGGCAGCTCACACCGGCGCCCAAGCGCGGCGAGATGCTCTACCGGTTGGGCGCGCTGATCGCGGAGCGCAAGGAGTCGCTTGCGCAGGCGGCGACGCGCGAGATGGGCAAGATCCTGATCGAGACGCTCGGTGACGTGCAGGAAGGCGTCGACATGGCCTATCTCGCCGCGGGCGAGGGGCGCCGCATGTACGGCGTCACGACGCCGAGCGAAATGCCGAACAAGTGGGCGATGTCGGTGCGCGTTCCGGTCGGCGTGGTCGGCGTGATCACCGCGTGGAACTTTCCGTTCGCGGTGCCGTCGTGGAAGATCTTCCCCGCGCTGCTGGCCGGCAACACGATCGTCTTCAAGCCGTCCGAGCTGTCGCCCGAGACCGGTGTCAACATGGCGAAGCTGATCGAGGAAGCAGGATTCCCGCCGGGCGTGTTCAATCTGGTGCACGGCGACGGCGGCCGCTGCGGTCAGCCGCTGGTCCAGCATCCGGGCATCGATCTGATGTCATTCACCGGCTCGAACGCGGTGGGCACCTGGATCGCCGGCGAATGCGCCCGCACCGGCAAGCGCGTGTCACTCGAGATGGGCGGCAAGAACGCGGTGATCGTGATGGAAGACGCTGATCTCGCACTCGCGGCCGACGCCCTGTCGTGGAGTGCGTTCGGCACCACCGGTCAGCGCTGCACGGCGTGCAGCCGCGCGATCGTGCACGAGAAGATCCACGACGAGCTGCTGCAGCTGGTGGTCCAGCGCGCGCGCGCCCTGCGCATCGGCGACGGGCTCGATCCCGCGACTCAGATGGGACCGGTCGTAAGTCAAAAGCAGCTCGAGCGCGTGCATCAGTATGTCGGCATCGGCACCGGCGAAGGCGCCACGCTCGCCGCGGGCGGCGAACGCGCGACCGGCACCACGCTCGGCAAGGGATCGTTCTATCAGCCGACGGTGTTCTCCGGAGTGAAGCCGGCCATGCGCATCGCGCAGGAGGAGATCTTCGGTCCGGTGCTGTCGTTCCTCAGTGTCGGTTCGCTGGAGGAGGCGATCGAAGTCAACAACCGCGTCGCGTTTGGACTGTCGTCGTCGATCTTCACCGCCGACGTGAATCGCGCATTCCAGGCGATGCGCGATCTCGAGACCGGAATCGTCTACGTGAATCACGGCACGACCGGCGCCGAGACGCATCTGCCATTCGGCGGCGTGCGCGGCACCGGCAACGGCCATCGCGAAGCGGGACACACGCTGCTCGACGCGTTCACCGAATGGAAGAGCATCTACGTCGACTTCAGCGGCCGCCTGCAGCGGGCGCAGATCGACAACAACTAGGCACCTGGCGGGGGATACGGATGAACCTTCACGAATACCAGGCGAAGGAACTGTTCGCGCGCTTCGGGTTGCCGCTGCTGCCGGGGCAGGTCGCCTCGACCCCCGAAGAGGCGCGCTCGATCGCGACCACGATCGGGACCACGGTCGTGATCAAGGCACAGGTGCAGGCGGGTGGGCGCGGCAAGGCGGGTGGCGTCAAACTCGCGCACACGCCGGATGAGGCGTTCGAGCGCGCGCGCGACATCCTGGCACTCACGATCAAGGGCCTGCCGGTGCGCAACGTGCTCGTGGCGCAGGCGGCCGACATCGCGAAGGAGCTGTACCTCTCGATCGTGCTCGATCGCGCAAAGAAGCTGCCGTTGATCATGATGTCGGCCGAGGGCGGTGTGGACATCGAAGAAGTCGCGCGCACCGCTCCCGAGAAGATCGTTCGGCATCACATTCCTTTGCGCGGTTTGCGTTCCTACGAAGCGCGCGCGCTGATGAAGCCGCTGCTGCCGGATCCGAAGCAGACCGCACAGGCCGCCGACATCCTGATGAAGCTGTGGCGCGTGTACTGGGAGGGCGACTGCTCGCTCGCGGAGATCAACCCGCTCGCCGTCACGCCCGAAGGGCGCGTTCTGGCACTCGATGCAAAAGTCATCCTCGACGACAACGCGGAATTCCGTCATCGCGAGTGGGAGACGTGGCGCGATCCCGATGACGAGACGCCGGGGGCGAGGCTCGCGCGCGAGAAGGGTCTGTCGTACGTGAAGCTCGACGGCGACATCGGCTGCGTGGTCAACGGCGCCGGGCTCGCGATGGCGACGATGGATCTGGTCAAGCACTATGGCGGCGAACCGGCGAACTTCCTCGACATCGGCGGTTCGTCGAATCCCGAAAAGGTGACCGCGGCGTTCCGCATCATCACCGGCGATTCGCATGTGCGCGCGATATTGTTCAACATCTTCGGCGGCATCACGCGGTGCGACGATGTCGCGAACGGCATTGTTCAGTCGCTCAAGGAATCGCCGCTCGACGTGCCGCTCGTGATCCGGCTCACCGGCACCAACGAGGAACTCGCGCGCAAGATTCTGGCCGATCACGGTCTCGGTGCCACGACCAGCATGGACGAGGCGGTTCGCATGGTGATCGAGAAGGCCCAGGAGGTGACGGCGTGAGCATCCTCATCGACAAGAACACCCGCCTCGTGGTGCAGGGCATCACCGGGCGCGACGGCGGATTCCATACCCGCCAGATGATCGACTACGGCACGAAGGTGGTGGCAGGGGTCACACCGGGCAAGGGTGGCGAGCAGGTCCACGGTGTGCCGGTGTTCGACAGCGTGGCCGAGGCGGTCGCTGCGACCCGCGCCAACACTTCGGTGATCTACGTTCCCGCCCCGTTCGCCGGCGACGCGGTGCTCGAAGCGGCCGATGCGGGCGTCGCGCTCATCGTGTGCATCACCGAAGGCGTGCCGGTGCGCGACGCGCTCGGGGCCTTCCATCATGTGGCCGCCATCCGGGCGGCGAACGGCGGCATCCGCCCGCGGCTGATCGGACCCAACTGTCCGGGCCTCATCAGCCCCGGAGCGAGCAAGGTCGGGATCCTTCCGGGTCATATCTGCAAGACCGGACCGATCGGCGTCGTGTCGCGCAGCGGAACGCTCACCTATGAAGTGATCCATCAGCTCACGTACGCCGGGCTCGGACAGTCGACGTGCCTCGGCATCGGCGGCGATCCGGTGATCGGGACCAACTTCATCGACGCGCTCGAACTCTACGAAGCGGATCCGCTGACCGAGGCGATCGTGCTCATGGGCGAAATCGGCGGCACCGACGAGGAAGACGCCGCGCGCTTCATCAAGCGCCATGTGAAGAAGCCGGTCGTCGCCTTCATCGCGGGCCAGACGGCACCGCCCGGCAAGCGCATGGGGCACGCCGGTGCGATCATCTCGGGCGGCACCGGGACCGCGGCCGAGAAGATGGCGGCGTTCGAGGCGGCCGGCGTGCCGGTCGCGCGCATCCCGTCCGAGATTCCGGGGCTGGTCAAAGATCTCATGGGACGTCGTCGCGTGCGCGCGGCGAAGCCCGCGAAGCGCGTGAAGCCCGCGGCGATACGCACAAGGTCCGCGCCCGCCAAGAAGAAGACGGTGCCGGCGCGGCGGGCGAAAGCCGCGGCACCGAGCCGCAACGGAAAGAAACGCACGGCAGCATCACGCAGTCATACGGCTGCATCGCGGCCGGGCCGCGCAGGACGCGCGCGTCCGGTGAGCCGCAGCGGTCGTCGCTGAACGAACACATCATTCCGCCGGACGGACATCCGGGTGATCGACCAAGGAGGAAACTTTGGTGTTGGAACGCACGCTGTTCATCGTCAAACCCGACGGGGTGAGCCGCAACCTGATCGGCAGGATTCTCGCGCACGTCGAAGGCGAAGGCTTTCGGATCGCGGAGGCGCGGCTCGCGCAGCTCACGCGCGAGCAGTGCCAGGAGTTCTATGCGGAGCACAACGGCAAGCCGTTCTTCAATGACCTCGTCGGCTACATGACGTCGGGCCCGGTGATGCTGACGTGCCTCGAGCGTGAGAAGGCGATCACCACGCTCCGCGAAGTTGTCGGCGCGACCGACCCGGCTCAAGCCGGTCCGGGCACGATCCGCAAGGTGTTCGGTGAGAGCAAACAAATGAACTCCGTTCACGCTTCGGACAGCCCCGCAAGCGCCGAGCGTGAAGTGAAGCTGTTCTTCGGCGTCGCGGCCCTCGCGCGCTGACCTCTGCCCGCGGGCGCGTTCGAGCAGAACGTGCCCGCGGGACCGTGGGGTTTCCAACGTCCCTCGACTCCGAGCGCCGCGCGCTGGGTGGTTTCGCCCGCCAAATTCGGGCCTCGGACGGGTACCGGCGGATCGGTCCGCCACGATTCCTTTAGGGTGTGAGGCTCACTGTCCGTTACCATCGTAGGTCGACATGACCCTCACCTCGCGCTGTATCTCCTCGTTCTTCCCGGGTCTGTGCCTCGCCGCGCTCGGACACGAGTTCGAAATGAACTCGCGGGTTCTGCCTGCCGCTCGCGGCGGCAGCAGTTTTGCCATGGCTTCGGCGTCACCTCCCGAACCTCAATCTGCCCTCGCGAACGCATTCGCTGTCGGCACGGCGCTGCTCGGCGGCGCGCGGCTCGGCCGCACGATGGCCACGGTACGTGCGGGTGTGGCGCCGACGTGCGCGTTCACGGTCGATGTCGAGGACTGGTATCAGTCCAACGTCGACTTCGATGCCGCGATCAGCGAGCGTGTGGTCCGTAACGTCGATCGTGTGTGCAAGCTGCTCGACGATTGCGGCGTCAAGGGCACGTTCTTCTTCCAGGGCAAGGTCGCCGAAGCGTTTCCGCGCCTGGTTCAGGACGTCCAGCGCCAGGGACACGAAATCCAGTCGCACGCCTACAGCCACCGGCCTCTGTACTCGATGGATCGCGCGGCGCTCCGTCAGGAGATCGACGCCTCGCGCAAGTCGGTCGAGGATGCCTGCGGCACGCGCGTTTCGTCGTTCCGGGCGCCCGACTTCTCGATCCTGTCCCAGAATCTGTGGGCACTCGAAGTGCTGGCGGAGTCCGGCTTCACGATCGACTCCTCGATCTTCCCGCTCAAGACGCGCCGCTATGGAATCGAGGGCTGGGGCGATTCGCCGCGGTCGGTGCCGCTCGCGAACGGCGGTGAGATCTTCGAGGTCCCGGTGGCGATCGGCCGCATCGGGAAGGTGCGCGTTCCCGTCGCCGGCGGCGGTTACTTCCGATTGATGCCGCAGGCGCTGCTCGAAGTCGCACTGCGCTCGGTGCTCGACGAAGGCCGTCCGGTGGTGATCTATTGCCACCCCTATGAATTCAGCCCGCGCGAGATGGACGATTATCGCGACACCGTCTCGCCGCTGTACCGCATGCACCAGAGCCTCGGGCGCGTGTCGCTGGTCGGACGGCTGCGGCACCTCATGCACGCGCTGCCGTTCGGACGCTTCGACGATGTGATCGCGGGCTGGAGGAACCCGTGAAGCTCACGTTCCTCACGACCGACGATCCGATCTACCTGCCCGCGTTCTACGACCAGGTGCTCGCGCAGCGCGCGGCGGACACGGTCGCCGTCTACGTGGTGCCTCCGCTCTACCGTAAGCAGACCCCCGCCGATGCCGCCGTTCGCTACGCGCGCACGTTCGGCCTCGGAGCCGCCGGCAAACTCGCGGCGCGCGTTGCGGGAGCGAAACTGCGGCGCCGGTCGATCGCATCGTGCTGCGCGCGATGGGGTGTGCAGTGCGAGGAGATCGCAGACGTCAATGATTCCCGCTTCATGGACCGCCTGCGCGCCGAAGCCGCCGACGTGCTGGTCTCGGTCAGTACTCCGCAAATCTATAAGCGCGAGCTGATCACGATCCCGCGCCTGGGAATTCTCAACATCCATGGTGCGATCCTGCCGCAATATCGCGGCGTGATGCCGAGTTTCTGGATGATGGCCAACGGCGAGCGCCAGGCCGGCGTTTCGATCTACTTCGTGGACGAACGCATCGATTCCGGCGAGCGCGTCGGGTTGCGGACGTTCGAAATCGGCCCGCACGAAACCCTCGACCGATTCATCACACGCTCCAAAGGCATCGCCGCCGAGCTGCTGCTCGAAGTGCTGGAGGGAGTCGAGCAGGGCACGCTCGTGCGCCAGCCGCTCGATCTTGAGGCGGGATCGTATTTCTCGTGGCCCGATGCCGACTCGGTCCGCCGGTTTCGCGCCGCGGGCCGCCGTCTGTGGTGAGCGCGCCTCCGAGATGACGCCAGCCTACGCGGCGGGCAGCAGCTCCGCGCGGATCACTTCCAGCGCCTGAGCGATCGCCCCGAACCAGTTGCCCGGCTCACTCTGAGAGCACACGGTTACGGGCGATCACGCGTGCGGTGTCGAGGAAGTCGGCGGCCTCCGCCAGCGGCTGCGCGAGCCCGTAGGCGCGTACTTCGTGCTCCAGATGCCCGCGATGGAGCGAGCACCACTCGACTTCACCGACCTGCAGCAGCAGGCTCAACTCTTCGAGATGCGCGGAGCGGATGAAGTCGTAGGTGAACGACGGATTGCCGGCCCAGTTGATACCGACGCGCGGCCGCTCGCGCGGCGAGCGCGGGCCGAAGTTTCCGAGCCACGGCTCGAGCGGGATGTCGCCCACCTCGCGGATTCCGAGACGCAGCGGCAGGCTCATGTGTCCGCACCACGCGTCGTACTCCACGCCGTCGAGAGCCGTGACGATCTCGAGTCCGGGAAACGACGCGGCCATCAGGCGCGTGATCGGCGGCTGCACGTACACGACGAGGGCCGAGGATCTTCGCGAACAGCGACTTCAGAATGCCGAGTGGCGTCGAGATCACCACGATCCCGAGCGCGGTCACGCAGATCACCACGATTTCCGAGACATGGAACAGGGCCGGGATCTTGCCGCCGGCGATGGTGAAGCCGCCGAGAACCGATCCGATCACGACCACGATGCCGATGATGGCGAACATCCAGGTTCCCCGAAAGGTGGTGAACCCCCGCGGGCGCAGCCCACGAGGGCCAGGTCTCTGATCTAAGGACGATATCGGCCCGGCGCGTCGGGAAATTGAGGGTTTGCACCCCGTTCGGGGCGGGAAAGGCGGCGCGGGCGGTCGTTTCGTGCAAAATGCAACGCTGGTGGGGGGGCGGCCGCCCAGCCCCCGGCCCCGGCGAGGCCCTTTCGGGCCTCGCGGCATCGCGCAGCATGTAGACGTCCGCCAAAGGTCTGTGCTAGCTTCCGTCGGTTCTGGT
>JANLWX010000098.1:0-22826 GCA_031364845.1 Candidatus Eiseniibacteriota bacterium | reverse complement strand
CGAGTGCCTTCCCATGGCGATTGATCAACTCCTGAAACGTCACTTCTGGGCCGTCATCGTGGCGATGACTGTGGGTGTGGGCTATGTCCTCGTGCGTGTGCTCGTGGGCGTGACGGGCGCTGAGCATGAGAATCACGCCCACGAGCATCAGGGCAGCCGCCACCAGTTGCACGGCGAGGATCGGTTCTCCAAGGAGAAGCCAGGAGAGCAGCATCCCGAGGAACGGAGAGGTTGAGAACAAGAGTTGCGAACGGCTGGCCCCGAGTTGTTGTGCGCCGAGGATGTAGAGCAGGATGGAGGCGCCATAACTGAGCGCCCCGACCACGATCGCAACCAACATCATCGTGCCCACAGCCGGCGAGCCCTCGACGAAGACTCCGATGACCAGGTTCACAGCCCCGGCGAGCACGCCTTTTACCACCGTCGTCTGAGCCGGCGTAAAACCGCTCACGAGCGCGGTGAGATTGTTGTCGAGCCCCCAGCACACGCAGGCGAGCGCGATCAGGCAACCGGAGACCAGGCCGGAAGGGCCGCTGGGAGCGGCGAGCAGGACACCCGCGAGTAGTACGACAAAAACCGCAAGCACCGTCCGGCGATCGAGATGCTCGTGAAAGAGCGCCCAAGCGAGCAACGTGGTCGCCACGGTTTCGAGGTTGAGCCAGATGGAAACCGATGCTGCTGATGCCGACCGCAGGCCCAGCAGAAGCAGCACCGGCCCAACGCCACCGCCGAAGATGACAGCCATCAACAGCATTCGGCGCTGTCTGGGGTCGCGGCGCAATTCAGCCGATCCACCGTGAAACGCCATGGGAAATGTGGCGATCGCGGCACCGAGGTACAGCAACCCCGCCAGCGTGAAGGGACCAAACGAGGACAAAAGACGCTTGGCTACCGGGGTCGAGGCGCCAAACAAGAACGCCGATACGAGGCAGTAAATGACGGGCAGGTTGATGTACGAGCGCATCATGGGGCGGACCATGAATCCAGAGTCGCGCATCGTCAAGCGTAGGGTTCAGATCGCTGTCGATTCGACCGCGATTCACATCTGAACCACCTTCGATTTCGCCGGGGTGATGACGATGTTCCGGTACGAGACCGCTCCCAGGTGTCCCTGGAGCATGATCGGTCCCGGCAGGCCTTCGTCGCTGTCGAGCGCATCGCCGGTGATGCCGGGAATCTCCTGAGCATCGATCACGGTCTCGCCATTGAGCACGACGGTGATCGTGCGGCCCACGAGCGTCGCATGGAGCGTCTGCCACTCGTCGGGTTTTCCGGAGGGGACTCGCAGCGGCTTGAGGAAGCCGTACACGCCACCCGTGAGACCGGTCAGCGGTTCGGGCAGGTTGCCGGCATCGTCCTTGAGCTGGATCTCATAGCGCCCGCGCAGGTGGACTCCGCTGTCGCTGCCCGGGGGCAGCATGAACTCCAGGTCGAGCTTGAAGTCCCTGAACGTGCGGTCGGTCACGAGGTCCGTGCAGGGACCGGGGGCGGACAGCACACCCTGGTCGGCGCTCCAGCAGCGCGCGTCGCCGTCGCCGCGAGCGTGCCAGCCCTGGAGACCGCCAGGTGAAATGAGCGCGGACGGCGCATCCCAGCGCGGCGGTTCGCGGCGGGCGAGCGATGGCGCGCGTACCGCACTCCACCTCACCTGATCGCCCGAACCATCGCCGGCTCCTCCCCGCATGCCTTCGGCATCGACGGTGCCCTCGAAATGGAGCGGAGCCACGACGAAACGCACGACTCCGTTCACAGCCTCAAGATCTTGAACCGGCTGGGCGGCTCCGAATCTCCCGACGAAGCGACCTCCGATGCTCCCATCGGCGCTCATCTGGATTTCGAGCCACGAGGGATAGACGCCGGTTGCGTCTTCGACTTCGAGGTCCCAGCGGCCGATGGCGTCGGGCGTCACGGCCGGCTCGGCTGCAGCGGGGGAGTCCGAAAGCGCGGGGCGCGGGCCGGCGAGTGCGAGGAACAGAACGGTGTTCAGCATGATGCAGCGAGGTCGCATGGCGTCCTCCAAGAAACTCCCCGGTCCGGTGTCTCGACGATATACCATCCGGCCCAGCGCGGGGTCCGCAAATTTGACCGCGGTCGCGCGAATCCCCATCCTCGCGCGCATGCGAATCACTCTTGGTGACTGGACGCTCACACCGATCGAGACCGGCTGCCTGTGGCTCGACGGGGGCTCGATGTTCGGCTCGGTGCCCAGGACGATGTGGCAGGAGACGAACCCGCCCGACGAGCAGAACCGAATCTGCCTCGCCATGCGCTGTCTGCTGGCGGAGGGGCACGGGCGCCGGATCCTGATCGACGACGGAATCGGCGACAAGATGTCGCCCAAGCTGACCGAGATCTATCGCGTCGAGCAGGACGATTGCCGGCTGGAATCGTCGCTCGAACGCCACGACCTCACGGTGGCCGACATCACCGACGTCGTCCTCACGCACCTTCACTTCGACCACGCCGGCGGATCGACCCGCAAGGAAGGCGACCGCATCGTGCCGCGGCTGCCGAACGCGCGCTACGCCGTGCAGCGCCGCAACTGGGAGAACGCGCTCGCGCCGAATCCGCGCGAGCGGGCCTCGTACATGCCGGAGAACTTCGTCCCGCTGCAGGAAGCCGGGGTCCTGGACCTGTGGGACGGCCCGCAGACGCCATGGCCGGGGTTCGAAGTGCTGCTCGCCGACGGGCACACGCGCGGCCAGCAGTTGCCGCGCATCTCGGGGCCCGACGGGGTCGCCTACTTCGTCGCCGACCTGATTCCGACCGCCGCTCACGTGCGGATTCCGTTCGTGATGGGCTACGACGTTGCCGCGATCGAGACCATGGCCGAGAAGCGCGCGCTGCTCACGCGGGCGGTAGAGGAGGAGGCTTGGATCTTCCTCGAGCACGACCCGAAGGTGGCGTGGGGGCGTCCGTGCGCGCGCAAGGACGACTTCGGCTGGACGGAGACGATCCCCGCGGAGTTGTAATCCGGCGGCCGTGGGCCGCCGGCCTCCAACCCCCGACAAAAACGACGGGCTCCCGAGACCTCGGGAGCCCGCCATCATGTTTCTCCGGAACGCTATTCGCGCCCGGTCGCCCGCCGACTACTGCCACAGATAGACGTGGAAGCCGAGCGTGGTGAAGTTGCTGCCGAAGGTTCCGAAGATCGTGTCCGCTTCCTCGCCGGCAATGTCGAGCTTGCTGCTCGCGAAGCCGACGCCGTGGCTGGCCGACAGGCTGGCATTCTTCGCCAGGAACACTTCGAGCTCGAACTCGCCCGTCACCGAGAACGTGTTCCGCTTCTCCTTGAACGCGCCATCGGTGTCGAAGAACAGGTTGACGTCATCGGTCGACGTGTAGGTGACGCCGGGACGGAGCAGGAAGTGCACCTTGTCCCACGCCTTGAGACAGAACGGCACACCCACGTCCACCGAGAACGTGCTGAACGATTCGTCCGCGGGATCGCCGTTGGTGTCCGTGAAATTCAGTTTCTCGGACGTGAAGCCGATGCCCGCGTCGAGGGCGACCTGCTTGTTGAACCACCAGCGCACACCGATCGGGGCATCGGAGCTGCGGAAGCCCAGACCGCCCATCGCTGAATGCTCCATGTTGTCGTTGGCGTCCATGTGGCTCTCGGCAAATGCGGTCGAGAAGCTGATTGCGGTCGCCAGCGTCGCCGCGGCGGCCAGAACTGCCCATACGTTGCGCTTCATGAAATTCCTCCGTGAATGGGTGCTTCAGTATCGCGCGAGCGGTGTTGCGGAAACGTCGCGCGTCGAGTGCAGAGAATTAGGAGTCGTGCGAGCGGGGAAGCCCTGCGATCACCTCCTTTGTGTTCCCGCCTGAACGATTCGCACCGCGGAGACATCCTGTCCCTCGGGGGTGCGCGTGGCGGCAGAGCCAGGGCACGTCGGAGGGCACTTTTCCGGCTCCGGCACCCAAAGTCAAGTGACGATGTGCCCCGGATCGCGCTGCGGCCAATTTCTGTGCAGCCGGTTACCCAACCGCCACGGTTGAATGTGTTTGCACCGATGGATTAGGTTCGATCGGCACCGTCGTCCTCTCCCGAAGGAGAATCCGAATGCCGAGCGTCCAACTCACCAACGTCAGCAAGATCTACGCGCGCGACCAGCGCGCCGTCGACCGCGTGAATCTGAGCATCGACGACGGCGAGTTCCTGGTACTGGTCGGGCCTTCGGGATGCGGCAAGTCGACGGTGCTGCGCATGATCGCGGGCCTCGAGGAGGTCACCGAGGGCGAGATCCGGATCGGCACCCGGGTGGTCAACGACGTCGCCCCCAAGGACCGCGACATCGCGATGGTGTTCCAGAACTACGCGCTCTATCCGCACATGACGGTGTTCGAGAACATGGCGTTCGGATTGCGCCGGCGGAAGACCGCCGAGGCCGAGGTCACGCGCCGCGTGCGCGCCGCGGCCGAGACGCTGGGCATCGAGCAGTACTTGGAGCGCCGCCCGCGCGAGCTGTCGGGCGGCGAGCGTCAGCGCGTCGCACTGGGGCGCGCGATGGTGCGCGATCCGCAGGTGTTCCTGTTCGACGAGCCGCTGTCGAATCTCGACGCCAAGCTGCGGGTGCTGATGCGGGCCGAAATCAAGCGGCTGCACCAGCGGGTCAAGTCGACCATGATCTACGTGACCCACGATCAGACCGAGGCGATGACGCTCGGCGACCGGATCGCGGTGCTCAAGCGCGGCGTCATGCAACAGATCGCCGATCCCGTCACGCTCTATTCACGGCCGGCGAATCAGTTCGTGGCGGGCTTCATCGGCAGCCCGCCGATCAACTTCTTCACCGCATCGGTGAGTGCCGCCGGCCAGCCGCTCGCGCTGGTCGCGAACGGGATCACGGTGCCGCTGCCGGCCGAGCTGGGTGCGGCGCTCGACTCCGCACGTGGCAAGCCGGTGACGGTCGGCGTGCGTCCCGAGGATCTCACGCTCGCTCCGGCCGGGCCGTCGGGGCAGATCACCGCCCAGGTCGATGTCGTCGAGCCGCTCGGAAACGAAGTGCTGGTGCACTGGACGAGCCCGGTCGGGATCCTGCTGTCCCGCATCCCGGGGCAGGCATCGCCGAGCGTCGGAGCGAACGTGCCGCTTCACTTCGCGTTCTCGAAGCTGCACTTCTTCGATGCCACGACCGAAGTGGCGCTCGACGGAGCCACCGCCGCGGTCTGAAGCGGTGCGGAGGTTCGTGAACGGCCGATCCGGCGCTGCATTCAGTGCCGGCTGATCGCTCCGGGCAGCGCCCCGCGAATCGCGGAGCACGACGGGCCGACGGTTCGCGCGCGAATCAGATGGTCGCGCTGCGCCGGCGCTCGAGAACGCGCGCCAGCTCGAACGGATCGATCCACACCGACGCTCCGTGGCGAGTGACGTGATCGAGTCCCTGTGCCTGCGGAAACAGCGCCCCGTCGTAGCGGATCCCCGCGACGCGGCCGAGCGGAAGCTGGATGCCCCAACCCCAGGTCGCATCGTCGATGTCGCCTTCGCGGTCGGTGTAATGACCCGTACGGCCCCACAGGATGTTCGCGAGCGCCACCTCGAGGCCGACGCTCTCGGTTTCGTAGAGGCCGAGGCCGAATTGGTTCTGCGGCGGCCCCGCGCTGATCTTCGAGCGGTCGGCCGCGATGCCGATCGACAGCAGCGGCGACATCCCTTCCTCGAGCCACGACCCGCCGTCGGGATCACTGCTGCGTCCTGAGCGCGGATCGATCGCGAGATGCAGACCCATTCCTGCGCGCCGGTGTTGTGAGACAGGAGCAGACTCGAAACCGAAGTTGATCACGGCGTCGTCGTTCGCATTCAGCACGGAAAAGCCGAACGTGGCGTCGAGGCGGATCGACGTTCCATTCCCGGTGTGGGCATCGACCGGCGAGAGTCGCGAGACGACGCCCCAGTCGCGTGCCTGCGTGCTCGCGGTCACGGAGGGGGCCGGGAAGATGCTCATCAGGACGTCCTTGAAGTTCATGCCGAACGCGACATCCACGTAGCGGCTGAGCGGCCCGGGCCCGTCGTCGTCGCGCAAGTGCGCGAGCGTTTCGACCGCCTCGAACGCCAAGACTCCGAAGCCCCACGAGTCGATCTGTTCGAAGCTCTCGAAGGTTCCGGTCGGATTTCCGTTCTCGTCGGTGCCCTGGCTCGCGCCGTAGCTGAGGCGCACTCCGGGTCCGAACGGCAAGCCCGAGGACACCAGCCCCACGCCGCCGCCCGCGACCTTCAAGACGTGCGATTCGAAGATCACGTCGCTCGCGAGGTCCGGCACCAGCTGCGTGCGGCCCCATTCCCAGCGGATGCCGCGCTCCGCGCTGAGCAGCGCGGGATTCGCCCAGTGATTGAGTCCGCGGCCCCACATCACGGCGTTCGAGGCGCCGCCCATGCCGGCGGAGCGGATCGAAACATCGATGTCCATCGAACGCGCGGTTCCTTGCGCGAGCAGCGGCGCGCTCTGCAACGAAAGCGTCGCGAGCACCACCGTCGAAGCGAAACCGGTGAGCCGTTTCATGCAGAACCTCCCGAGGCGGCCGAACACCACCCCGGGAGGTCCCGATGACGTTGCTCCGGCCGACATGTCGGCGACCGGGTCGTGTCGATCCGATCGCTATTTCTTCTTCGTCGCCGCCGTCGTACTACCCGCCTTTGCCGTCGCGTTCGCCTTTTTTTTCAGCGGTGTCGCGCTTCCGACCTTGGCACCGCCCGCGCGGCGGATCTGGAACACGCGTCCCGCTTCACCCGCGAGCTTCACGCGCGTCTTGGCGGTCCACGACTCGCGCGCTCCCGAGACGAGATCGGTCGCGGTCACCGCACCCCCAAAGGCGCTCAGATCGAGCGGCACTTCGGCGTCGGCCTTCCCGGCGTTGATCGCCACGACGAAGTCCTCGCCGCCGCCGCTGCGGGCGTAAGCGTAAAGCAAGCCCTCCGCGTGAAGCGCCCTAAAATCGCCGGTTCGCAGCGCCGGATGGGCGTGCCGGATCGCCGCCAGCTTGCGATACCAGTCGTGCATCGCGACCCGGCGCGGCTCCTTCTCCCAGTCCCAGATGAACGGCCGGCGGCAGTCCGGATCGCCGCCGCCTTCCATCGCGATCTCGTCGCCGTAGTAGATGTGAGGTGCCCCGACGTAGGTCATGCCGAACAGTGCGGCAAGCATCTGGCGCTTCACGTTGCCGCCGACCTGGGTCAGGAACCGCGGCGTGTCGTGGCTGTCGATCAGGTTCATCTGAACCTCGACCGCCTGCGTGGGGTAGGTGAGGCGCCCGGTCGCGAGTGCGGCGTCGAACTCGGCGGCCGAGCCTTCGCCCATCCCTAGGAAGCGCTGGACGGGATCCTTGAAGAACGCGTAGTTCATGACCGCGTCGTACATCCCCGGGCGCACGTAGTCGGAGGCGTTGCCCCACAACTCGCCCACGATGTAGGCGTCGGGCTTCACCTTCTTCACGCGCTCGTTGAACAGCTTCCAGAACCAGTACGGGACTTCGTTCGGCACGTCGAGCCGCAGTCCGTCGACGCCAGCGTCCTTCAGCCAATACTCGGTCGCATCGAGCAGGTAGTTCACGAGTGCCACGTTCACCTGCGCGTCCTTCACCTCGCGCACCGACTTCTCGGCGTCGTTGTTGCGCGACAGATCGAAGTTGAGATCGGGCAGATCGCCGTATCCCCACCAGCAGTAGTAGTAGTCGGCGGGCTTGAACGCCGTTGCGGGGTTGGGCCAGCCGGCCGGCAGCGGCCACTTCTTGAACTCGTACCAGTTGTAGGTCGGGCTCGCCGGACCCTTCTCGACCGCTTCCTTGAACTGCGCGGTCGTGTTGCCCGAGTGGTTGTAGACGATGTCGACGATCACGCGGATGCCCTTGGCCTTCGCCTCCGTGACCAGTGCTTTGAACTCCTCGTTGGTGCCGAAGTGCGGATCGATCTTGCGGTAATCAGCGGCGTCGTACTTGTGCGTCGACTTGGCTTCGAACACCGGGTTGAAGTAAATCGCGGTGACGCCGAGATCTTTCAAGTAGTCGAGGCTCTGCTGAACGCCGGCGAGATCTCCGCCGTAGAACGCCATCCAGTCGCGGCCGTCCTTGCCCCACGGCGACTTGGTCAGCACCGAGTAGTCGTTCCAGTCGGAGACGAGGTGGTAGTACTCCTTGCCCGCGTCGACGTTGAGCTTCTGGCCCGCCGGCGGTGCGGTGGCGCGGCCTTCGTAATACCACTCCTTGAAGTCCTGATCGTTCGCTTTGTTTCCGTTGCGGAAGCGATCGGGAAAGATCTGATAGATCACCGCGTGCTTCACCCAGTCGGGCGTGGAGAACGCGGGGAAGCGCTGCGTCGTGAACGTGAAGCGCTTCTCGGTGCCGGATTCGGCGAGGCCGCCCGCGGTGAGCCAGCGCGTAAGCTTGCCGTCGCGGTAGCGGAACGCGTACGGCACTTCGCCGGTCGCGGGCAGCGTGGCTTCCGAGCGCCAGTAGTCGAACACGCGATCGCGGTTCACGATGCGCATCGGCACAGCCTTCTCGGTACCGCCGTTCCAGGTCACGAGGTCGATGCCCTCGACGTCGTCGCGATGCGACTTGGCGGTGAACTCGACGCGGCCGCCGCCGAAGTGGTTGACCTCGCTCGCCGACTGATCGTGAACGATGCCGTCGGGGAAGATGTCGCCGTCGCCGCGCTTCACGCTCACCATCGGAAAGCGGTCGTCGACGTTGACGATCGAGTTCTTGCCGCCGTGGCCATCGTCGGTGTCCGCGTCCTGATGCGCCGGATCCGCGAACCACTGGCTCGAGTTGACGACGAACTTGTACTGGTAGGAGCCGGTCGGCAGCAGCAGGGTCGTCGTCCAGGTGCCGTCGCCGTCGGTGTCCGACAGGGCACTGCGTCCGATGGTCCAGTCGTTGAACGTGCCGGCGATGTGGACCGACTGCGGTTTGGTGGTGGTGGGATAGGAGAACGTCACCTTGTGGAGCCCGACCTTCGCGGGGGCCGCCTTCTTGACGGCCGATCCGTGCCCGACCGTCAGCGGCTCGGTGCCGACGGTGGCCACCGAGTTCTTCCCGCCGAATCCATCGGAGGAGAAGTCGGCCGCACTCTCATCGGTCTTCCACTGGTCGCCGTTGATGACGAACTTGTATTCGAGCTTGCCCGCGGGGATCTCGACGACGGTCTCCCACACGCCGTCCTTGTCGTCGTCCTTCATCGGGTTCGCGGTCGCGTTCCAGCCGTTGAAGCTGCCGGCCGCCGCCACCGAGTTCACCCCGCCGATCACCGGCTGGTAGCGGAACGTGACCTTGGCGGCTTCTGCGGCACCCGCGCTCAGGACAAGCGCCGCAGCCAGCGCCGACGCGCGCGCCACGAACGATCGGTAGCGTTCTCCGCAAGCGCTCACGGCACCACCACGATGGAATTCTTGCCGCCGAAGCCGTCGTCCTTGCCTTCGAGATTCGCCTCGTCGGTCTTCCAGTTCGAGCCGTCGACCACGAACTTGTAGCCGTAGGTCCCCGCAGCGAGCTTCTTGGTGATCGTCCAGGTGCCGTCCGCCTGCTTCGTGAGCGGATCGGCCGACGTCGACCACGCGTTGAAGTCGCCGGCGAGGTGGACGGTCGATCCAGCGCCCGCGAACACGAACAGCACTCCGTCGGCGACCACGACCGGTGCGCGGCCTTTGCCGGCGGGGGCCGCTGGAGTGATCGCAGCACCGACGCTCGTTCCGGCACCGGCGCCCGCGGCGCCGCCGACCACGACCACCGCGTTCTTGCCGCCGAAGCCGTCGTCGACCGTCTCCTTCGCCGCCGGGTCTTCCTTCCACGTACCACCGTCGATCACGTACTTGTAGGCGTAGCGGCCGGCCGGCAGCTTCTTCTTAAGCTTCCACGATCCGTCGGCCTGCTTCACCAGCGGATCGGCGGACGTGTTCCATGCGTTGAATTCACCGGCGACCGCGACCGTGCCGCCTTCGCCTTTCCACGTGAACTCGGTGCCGTCGGTCGCCGTTGCCGTTGCGGAAGCCGCAGCCTTCACCGCCTGCGGAGGAGCCGACCCGGCGGCATCGCCGGTGGCGCCGTTGCGCACGCCGCCCGCGCAGCCCGCGAGCAGCACGATCGCAAAAAAGGCAGCGCCAGTGAACCGGGCGGAAGAAACGGCGCTGAACGTCGAGGTGCTCGGGGCGGAACGCATCATCGGAAACTCCTCCTCGCGACGAGTGCGGCGCTCGCCGGAAGTTGTTCGATCGTCAGGGTCACGCGGCGTTCGTCGAGATAGAAGCGATAGCGGCCGGTCACGGGAAAGTTGATGCTCATGTCGGTTGCGGGGTCGGTGGCGAGGCGCATCGGCACCTGGGTAGCGGGAGCGTCGATCACGTCCGTGCTTTCGGACACATAGAACGGGCTGAAGATCGTGAAGTTGGTGATGAATCGTATGCGATGCACACCAGCGGTCAGCGTGAGCGCGGTGTCCGGCGGATCCGCGTTCACCGCGTCGATGTGGGGTCCGAACCACAGACCGAGTCGCAGTTGCTGCATCGAGCACGAGTCGGCGAACTCGGCAAAGTCATTAAAGTCGCCCGACACGTGAACCGATGAGGTGGTGAGCTGGGAAAGGTCGAACGGCACCTCCAGATCCCCGACATCGACCCGATCGGCCACGACGCGCACCGCGGGCAGCGACGAGCGCTGGAACAGGCGCGCGTTCGCGATCACGGTGTAGGTGCCGGGTGCCAATGCCAGGAATTCGAAGTTTCGGGTCTGACGATCGAGCGTGTCGGTGGCGACCGCGGTGCCCGACTCGAACAACTCGACGATCGTGGGCGGATAGGGTGCCGTGTCGAGGTCGGGGCTTCCGGGATCGTAGACCACCCGGCCCACGATCGCACCGGTGCCGATCGCGGGCCGCGGACGCAGGCCGGTTGGAACCAGCAGCGTCGAGGCGACGTTGCGGTCGCACGCCACACCCGTCACCAGCAGGGCGAGCAGGCCCGCGAGGGTCATGATCCGCCGCGCGCTCAGGCGCCGGCGCATGCTGTCATCGAACATCGACCAGCGAATTGAAGCCTCCGAATCCATCGTCGAGACGGTTGGGGTTGTTCGGATCTTCCTTCCAGTTCACCCGGTCGATCACGAACTTGTACTGGTAGCGTCCGGGCGGCAGCTTCTCCAGCCGCTCCCACACGCCGTCGCCGTCCTGGTCCTGCATCTCGCCTACGAGAAAACTGCCGGTCTGGGCCTGGCCCGCGAGCCAGTTGTTCTCGGGCCAGCTGCCGGCGAGTTGCACGAGCTTGGCCGAAGTCGCGTTGAAACGGAACACGACACCGTTCGCGGTCTGGCTCGGTGGCGGCAGGCGGCGCTTGACGAAATTGAGCGTACCGCAGCCCGCGAGTGCCGCGGCGGCAATCACCAGCACTGCGAGCAGCGGGAGAGAGGGTCGGTGTTTCGCGCGCATGGGATGATCTCCTTTCGCTCAGAACCGGATGATGGCCTGGACCTGAAACCGCCGCTCGTCCTGGAGCGTCTGCTCGCCCTGTGAGATCTGCGGAGCGAGGCTCAGATAATTGGTCTCGGCGATGAACCCGTTCGCGTTCCGGTCGAACAGGAATTGATCGCGGCCGATGTCGGCGTACTCGTTGGTCACCGGATCCAGCACCCGCGGATCGACGCCGTAACCGAAGGAGACCGAGAGCGAAGGCGCCGGGCGCAGGACGATTTCGGCGAACGTGCTCAGGTATCCGCGGCCGATCGAGAGCGCCGGCGCGTCGTACTTGGCCCAGCGCGTGTCCGAATTGAAGCGCAGCGTGCGCGTGAGGTCGAAGCCGTACTGGACCCGCGTCTCCGCATAGCGCGGGTTCTTGTCGAGTGCCACGGTCGAGAACGTGCCGCGGTAGGTGAGGCGCATCGCTCGCTTCGACTGGAGCGGGATCTCGATCACCGGTTTGATACGGATCGCCTGGTCCTCGCCGAGCATCGTCAGGCGATCGACCGTGACGAGATGGCCATCGTTTTCGAGCCACAGGTTGCCGGTCGGAAACCACAGCTGCGACTCCCACGCGGTGCGCGCGTCGTATTCGAAGTTGGTCCACTCGACGTCGAGCCGTGAGATCAGTTCGCGGTTCAGATAGTAGCGCCAGTTGCGGTCCCAGCCCGCGCTGAACGTGGTCGCTGAGTTCTCGAGGTCCTGATCGGTGCCCGAGTATCCGGCGCGCTGGAAGTCGACGGTCTCGAAGCGCGGATGATCAACCGGCGGCTGGCCCGCCGCCGCGATCGGCGCCTGCGACCACGCGGGGTAGGTGTGCGCGTCGCGCTCGATCCGCCCGCGCAGCGTGATGTCCTTGTGGCCCCACTCGTAGCTGCCGCCGACGGTGAAGCGCGTGCTCTGGTCGATCGTCAGGTGGTCGCCGTCGATGTTCGCGGTCACGGCACTCGCCGGGTCGATCACGACGCGCGTCGCCAACAGCGAGTCGACAGCGTAAGTCACGGTCGTGCTGCCGTTGACGAAGTTCATGCGCCGGGCACCCGCGAGCACTTCAGCGTAGATCCGCGTGTTGGGCGAAACCTTCCACTCGGCATCCACGCCGCCGCCATACCACTGCTGCGAGAACAGCGTGTTGTGCACACGCACGGTGCTGTCGGCGGTCGGCTGGGCCAGGATCATGCGACCGAGGTTGAAGCCGCGATCGGTGCGTCCGAGGACGCCGAGTGTCCATCGGCCGAACAGCGGACGGCGCAGGCGTGCCGCGAACACGTCCTCGAAGCTGTCGCCCGATCCAAAGCGTTCGCCGTCGTCGCCGAAGTCCATCGCCTGCACCTTGGATGCCTGATTCGGAGCGATCGCGAAGCCGCTGCCGTCACGCTCGGTCTCGAGCAGCGCGATCGCCTTGCCGATCGGATCGGTCTCGAACACGTAGCGCGGCTGGTTCGACGGACCGATGATGAACGTGGGGAAGTTGTCGATCGTGTAGTCGCGATAGCGCGGCCAGATCGCCTGATTGCGGTCCTCGTTGTTGTCCGAGAACTGCACCTCGCCTTCCATTCCGAACTTCCGGCCGCTGACGCGCATGCCGCTGCGGTTGAATCCGAACGGATGCGAGAACACGCCGATGTTGCCGACCAGATGCAGTGGATCGTCCCACGTCCCGATCGTCTCGCTGTCGAACGCGAGGATGTCCACACCGGGCCGGCTCAGCAGCAGCGATCCGCGCTTGTAGTTCAACCGCGAGCGGTAGTCCTGAACATCCTCGGTCGCGGGATTGACGTTGAACAACACGCGCGCCTTCAGTAGATCCGAGATCCGCACGTTGAAGCCGAGATCGACGTCGAACCACGGACGGTCCAGCTCGTAGCGGTCGAAGCGCGTGTCGTAGCGCTCGATGAAGCGCGCGATCGTGCGGCCGTCGATCAGGATGCGCGGGCTGTAGGGCGTGTTCGAGGTCGCGACCTGCGCCTGGATGTCGCCGTCGGGGCCGAGGCGGATCACGCTGTTGCCGAAGTCGCCGCCGGTGACCGGATTCTCGGGATCGGCGATCCACTGGCCGTCGACCACGAACTTGTACTGCTGCTCGCCCGGCGGCAGTGCGACCACGGCACTCCACACGCCGCCTTCGCCCTTCACCATCGGATTCGCCGTGCCGTTCCAGCCGTTGAAGGCGCCGGCCACGCTGACCGATCCCGCATTGGGATCGGTGTAGGTGAAACGAATCCCGCCCGGTGTCTTCTCGGGCGCGGCCTCGGCCGCATGCGGCACGACGATCGCCAGCGTGGAGAAGGTGACGGTGAACAGCGCGAGGAGCGCCGCGGCGAACAGCGCTGCCGCAGGGCGGCGCACGGCGGGTGCGAGAGGTCGCATCAGAACGTTCCCTTCAAGGTGAAGCGGAATTCGTCGAACTGGTCCCCGGAGCCCGCGAGATTGCCATCGTCGACGGGATTGGATCCGCCCCCGATGTAGTCGGGGCCGTACTGAACGAACATTTCCATGCTGCCGGTCGGGCGATACTGGAGCTGCATGAAGATCCCCTTGCGCAGCCGGCTCGGATCGCTCCCGAGCGCATAGCGCGCGTAGATCTTGGTGTGGTCCGTCAGGTTGATGCGGTTCTCGATCACGAACAGCGCCTTGTGATCCTGGCGTCCGATGTTCTGCAGCTTGCTCTGGACGCGCAGCCACGCGAGCCGGCTCTCGACCTGCACTTCGTTGAACCACGAGAGGTAGGAGTCGCGCCGTTCGCGGTTGCGGCGGGTGTCGTATTCATCGCGGCGCCGGTAGGAAGTCTTGCCGGTGAAGCCGTTCACGAACTCGACGTACAGCTCGTTGTACATCTCCTCGACGCGCTTCTGCGAGAACACGCGGTTGCCGTAGCGGATGATCTGGTTGGAGTAGGTGATCGCGCGCTCGGGCAGCAGGTAGTAGCTCTGGATGATGACCCCGCTCTCGTCCGATCCCGGGCCGCCCAGACCGTTGGTCCAGCGCGCGCCGCGATTCCAGTAGCCGGGGGCGACGTTGAAGTAGCCGAGCTTCGAATTGCCGACGCGCAGCGTGCGGATCTCCGCCTGCAGCACCGAGCGGTCCGAGAGCCGCAGCGGCGTGGGCTTCTTGAACACCGAGATCACGGGATTCTCGACGTCGCCGTTGCGCGGCCCGCTCTGGCCGTACTCGAGTGAGAAATCCACGTTGCCGATGCGATAGCGCGTGTCGATCCCCATCACCGACACCCACGCGCGCCGGTCGCTCACGCTGTCGCGTCCCGCCCAGCCTTCCTGGCGGTTGAACGTGAAGCCCATGCGCAGGCGGCGGTCCTTGAAGAACTCGCGCCGCGCGCGCACGACGTAGTAGTCGTCGGTGCGATGTGAGGCCTGCTCGTTGAGCGAATCGACCGGAGCGAGTGGTGCCGGGTAGCCGAGATTGCGCTCGTAGTCGCTCGCGCGCCCCGACGGATCCATCTGATCGCTCTGATCGCCGAAGATCACCGAGGTGTTCATGCCGAGGAAGCCCCAGGTGTCGAGCCGCACGCCCTGGGCGTTGTCGCGGTCGTCGACGAACTTGATCAGGTAGTTGTCGACCCAGAACCGCCGCTCGCGCGAGAACAGCAGCGCGTTCACGCCGCGGCCTTTCGCTTCGCGCTTGACCCCGATGTGCGCTTCGCGGAACTGGAGCACCGGACGGTCGAGGAAGTTGTCGCCGCGGTTCCACTTGCCCTCGACTTTGACGAACGTCTCGGCGCCCGGCAGCGGCTGCGAGAACAGGCGCAGTTCGGTCGTATTGTTGACCGCGCCATCGTTGCTGTCGAAGTCCCACGGGAACGCGCGCAGGTCCTTGCGCAGCTGGAGCTGGAGCTGGTACTGGCCTTCGATCTTGGTGACGGCCTGCGCCGGAGCGGTCGCGAGCAATGCCAGCGCCACCGTCGCGGCCGCGCGAAGCCTCACGGACGCGCCTCACTTCCGAACGGAAGCCGCAGCGTCACGCGGTACGACGCGCCGAGGTCGTGGTTGGTCGTCGCTGCGACATCGACGAAGTAGCCCTTGTGGAACACGCCGAAGCCGCCGTTGTACTGAAGATCGTTCGGCGAGCCGTACGACTTGTAGATCTCGGACAGGTTGGACACTCCGGAGCGGATCGAGAACACGTCGTAGAACAGGATCTCGATGCCCGCGTTGAACGTCGCGGGGCCGAGTTCCTGCTGCGACCAGCCGACCGTCGCGACCGACTCGCGGTTCCAGCGCAGTGCTGCGGCCACTTCCTGGCGGCGCTCGGCGGCGTCGCCGCCGGTGCCTTCGACGAACTGGTAGGTCGGCTCGATCAGGTTGCGGCCCACCCACGAGAAGTCGAGCCGCCACGGCGTCGTCCATTTGAGCGCGAGATCGACCGAGCCCTTGGCCTGCGATCCCAGGTCGAGTTCCGTGCCCGAGTCCGGGTTGTCGAACGGGGCGAAGCCGATGCGCCCGAGCTTGTAGGTTGCCCCGGCGCTGAGCGCATGGCCCTTCGAAGTCTCGAGCACGCGCCGTCCGGCCGCGAGATGGAACAGGTCCTCGCTGTAAGCGCTCCCGATCGCGAGCCGGTGCCAGGCGACCGCCCAGCCGGTTCCGTAGGCGCGTCCCGCCACCGCGAGCGTGCCGACGTTGAGATCCGGGATTCCGTAAGGCTTCGCGAAGTCGGCGACCACTTCGTAGCGCTTGATCGCCGACAGCGCCGCCGGATTCCAGTAGTAGGCCGAGGCGTCGTCGATCACGCCGAGGGCCGCCGAGCCGAGTGCCACCCCGCGCGCGCCGGCGGCGGTCTCCTCGAAGTACGCGTGCGCGGGGGCCGCGATCACGAGTACCACCGCGGCGGCGAACAGGCGGGATCGCATCATCGGACCACCACGAATGAGCGCGTGAAGCGGCTGATGTTGGGCTCGATCACGGTGCGCAGCACGTAGGCGCCGGCCGCGACCGGACGGCCCTGCTGATCGCGGCCGTCCCACACGTCGGCGACCGCGTCGGTCAGGTTCAGCACCGGGCGGTTCACGTTCACGTACAGATTGCGGATGAAGCGTCCGCGCAGGTCGTAGATGTTCGCCGTGAAGCGCAGCGTGCCGATCTGGTGGAACGGATTGCCCGGATCGGGTGCCGGGTCGAGCACGGTCGAGAAGTGGATGCGCTCGCCCAGGTCGGGACGGAACGCCGGGCGATCGAGATTCAGCTCCTTGATCGTGAAGCGCAGCGAGACCGGATCGACCGGCGGGGCGAAGCGGAAGCTCACGCGCGTCACCGGATCCACACCCCAGTCGGCGACGCCGTCGGGGCCGCCGGCGCCCAAGCCCGTGTCGTCGTTACGGTCGAGCTCGATCGTCGCCCAGTTGTCGATGTAGACCGGGTCGCCCGAGTTGCTCGAGTGCCCGCGCGTGTTGTCGGGGGCCGAGTCGGGGCCGCCGCTTCCGTCGGCTCCGGCCGTCACCACGCCGACGATCTTGAGGCGGGCTCCGCGCGGGAAGATGCTCACGGTGTCGGTGAGTCCCGCGGTGCTGAGCACCGTGTCGCGGGTGCCATAGCCGACCGGACCCAGGAACACGGTCTTCCACGGGATCGCCAGCTCCACCGCGCGCCCGGCGTTGTCCTGGGCGAAGGTCGCCGCCCCCGAGTGGAACCCGTCGCTGATCTGGAAGTCCCGCACCCGCTGGCCGGTTTCCTGGAGGATCAGGTGGGGACCGGTGTTGTTGCCGTCCCAGGTCGCCCCGAACAGGTCGGGGGCGAAGCCGTTGCCCTGGCTGGACCCGGTGGTGTCGAACGAGAAGTTGCGCCGCCACGAGTTGAGGCTGTCCATCGCTCCCAGACCCAGCCCCGGGCTGCTGTCGATGAAGAGGATCATGTTGTTGTCCCAGATCCGTCCTTCGCCCGCGAGGTAGAGGTAGCGGGCGTCCCAGGTGATCCGGATCTGGTTCAGGTCGTTGCTCACGCCCCAGACGGAGTCGTTGGTCGGCTCCTGATTCTCCTCCAGCTCCGTGTTATAGCTGAAGATACGCTCGTCGGCCGCGAAGTCGGTGGTGTAGCCGTCGAGCACCATGCGTGGGCGCAGGTCGCGAGCCGTGGCGGCCCAGGACGGCGCGATCAGCAGCGAGGTCAGGAGCGTCGTGATGAAGAGGCGGGACAGCATGGTCCCTTCAGGGTCGTCTTGTGGACAGAAAACCGTGGAGTGAGGCGCAGAATGACGCGGGGTCCGCTGGGCGTCAAGTCGGTGGCTAAAGTGGACGTTGATCGCGTGATCGCAGAGGCTTAGAATCGTTTCAGAAATACTCCGACGGCAAACGTCATGAGTTCTTTCAGAAGGATCTGATCCGTCTGAAAACTGCGATTCCTGCGCCAACGTTCCTTTTTCCGGGAGACTTCGTGTCATGAAATGGCTTCGAGCTCTGCTTCTCACGACCGGGTTGATGGCGGTGGCTGGCACCGCCTTCGCCTTCGTTCCGCAGACCATCACGGTCGACGGTGTAAACGATTTCAATCCCGCGAACCTTCTTCAGGACGATCGCGGCGACACCGAGATCAAGGACTGGTGCACCGACGACGCGGCGAACGACTCGACGCTCGACATCGGGCGCGTGTTCATCACCAACGACGCGAACTATCTCTATATCGGATGGGACTACTTCGAGGACTGCTTCTCGAGCCCGACCGTTCAGCTCGGCCTCGCGTTCGACGTGAAGAACACACCGGCCGGCGGCGTCGACGATCCGTTCACCCGCAAGATCGGCTGGACCGGCCTCACCAACAAGCCGGACGCCTACATCTACATCGAGGAGAACGGATTCAACTACGAGATCTTCTACAAGTGGAACGGCACGGCGTGGATCGACAGCACCACGTTGATCAACCCCGCGGGTGCCGGCAGCAACGCACTCAACGCGACCAACACCTCACGCTTCGTGGAGTTGCGCATCCCGCTGACCGCGCTGCGCGTGGTCGCGGGCAACGTGATCAACCTCGAGACCTGGGTCACGCAGAACGGCGCCACCAAGGGACCGCTCGACGCGCTATGCAGTGACGCGATCCAGATGTCGCGTCCGTCGGGAACCACGTTCGACACCGCCGCCGTGGTGCAGATGACGTGCATGCTGCCGTATACGATCCAGAACGCGGTCGACAACACCGCACCCACCGTGGTGCAGGCGAACGCCGTCAACTTCACGCTCAACCCGAACAAGACGTTCGTTCCCGCGACCACGAAGATCGACGTGCTGTTCGATGAGCCGGTCGACCTCACGACGTCCGAGGTCGAAGCCAATTATGTGTTCACCGGACCGGTCAGCCGCACCATCATCAGCGCCCTGCGCGATGGCGCGAACACGAGCCTCGTACACCTGGTGCTCAATTCGGCGATCTCGGCGAACGCCGCGTTCAACAACATCACCGTCACCGGCGTGAAGGACGGTTCGATCGCGGGCAACACGATCGTCGCCAATGGCACCACCAACGTGGGCTCGTTCTTCATCCAGAACCTGAACTTCGAAAACAACGTGAAGCTGCGGCTGTGCAAGGGTGAGTTCGCCGCCAACGACAGCTTCTACGTCGAAGGATCGATCTCGCCGCTCACGTTCTCGGTCGGCGACAACGCCCGCATGCTGGATGCGAACCTCGACTCGATCTACACCGCGACGGTGCCGTTCGGACTCGTGAAGAGCCGCATCACAGGCAAGGCCGAGGCCGATCTCGAGTACAAGTTCAGCCACACTCCGGGCGTGGATCAGTACGAAGCCGGCAGCAACCGCACCTATCACATGAGCAGCGATAGCGGCGCCACGCGCACGCTGTCGGGCACGTGGAGCAACGACCAGGTCGCGGACTTCACGACCAAGCCGATCGATGTGATCTTCAAGGTCAATGCCGCCTCGCCGTACGTGGTCGGCGCGACCAAGGTGTGGCTGGTCGGCAGCTCACTGCCGCTCACGTTCAACCTGCCGGGCGTGGTGATGGCTGACAACGGCGTGTTCCCCGACCAGACCTCGGGCGACAAGATCTACACGGCACGCGTGCGGTTTCCACGCTGCACTCCCAAGAACATCGGGTGGAAGGTCGCCTACGACAGCGCGGGCGTGGACACGGTCTATGAGTGTCTCGGCCAGGACAATCGCGGCGTGTTCCTGAACGACGCGGTGTTCGACACCGTGGGCGGCGCGGGCGGGCCGATCACGCTGCCGGCGCGCGGAGTGAACCGCTGCCAGATCTCGGACAAGGCGGTCGCGGTCACGTTCCGGGTGCAGATGGGCTCGGTCACGCCGCTGCCGTCGGCGAGCGACACGGTCGCCGTGATGGGCAGCCACTCGCCGCGCGTCACCAGTGCCGCGCACGCGTTCCCGATGAATGCCGATCGTCCGGTGAAGGCCGCTTCGCGACTGCTCAACAACGGGACGCCGCCCGATGCGAGCGCGGGTGACGGCGTGTTCACGCGCACGCTCGTGTTCCCGGATTCGACCGGACTCAGCGTGAACTTCAAGTACTGGCTCAACACCTTCACGAACAACGGATTCGAGTGCGAAGGCTTCGGCGACCGCTTCTTCTCGCTCAACGACGTCGCGAATTCGGTCGCGGTTCCGATGGTGCGCAACGTGGATCTGTTCAACAACTGCCAGGACCTGGTCGATGTGCCGTGGGTGCCGAATCCCGCGGATGCGATCTCGAGCTTCGGCGTGCTGCGCCAGAGCTATCCGAATCCCGCGTCGGCGCGGATGTCGATCCGCTTCGACCTCAAGCGGTCGGGACACGTCACGCTGTACGTGTTCGACGTCACCGGCCGCCGCGTCTCTACGCTGGTCGATCGCGCGCTGGAGTCGGGTCCGCACGAAGTCGCGTGGAATGGACGGGATCTGTCTTCGGGCAAACGCCTGCCGAGCGGTGTGTACGTCTATGAACTCGCGATGGGCGGGGAACGGCTGACGCGGCGGATGATCGTCACGCAGTAGTTCGCCATTCGCTACGAAAAACATCGCGGGCCCTCTTCTGAAGAGAAGGGGGCCCGCGACGCGCAGGAACTTGCCGGAGGTCACGCATATGGACATGCGCTCAGTCTCTGCTCTGCTGGCTCGCGGCTTCGCGGTCGTCGGATTGACCGTCATCGGTTCTACATCTACATATGCCGGAGACTTGACCGGTCCGATCTACGACCAGGGATTGACGGCCGTAATCGAGGACGTCCTCCAGTTGCCCACGACGGCAAGCCCGGTCGCGCCGCCGCTCGCTCGTGTGAACGTCTTGCGCAGCGTCCCCGGCGGTGGTGGAAAGCGGTGGGCCTCGGACCTCAATGGTCCGATCCAGGTCATCCAGGGAACCACGGTGCAGACGTACATGGATTTCCGCACTTTGGTTCCCAAGTTCAAGCGCAGGAGCGGGCTCGCGACCGGCCTGGTCAGCTTCGCTTTTCATCCAGGGTTCGCGTCCAACGGGCTGTTCTACACCGTTCATACGGAGTCCCTCGGCACCCGGCCGGCCAACTTCGTCCCCGCGATCGCTGCCCCCGCCGTGCATCACACGATCCTCACCGAGTGGCACGCGACGAACCCGGCAGCCGACACGTTCACCGGAACGTCACGGGAGTTGATGCGGGTCGCAGCCTTGAACGTCTATCACAACCTCGGAATCATCGAATTCAATCCGAATGCGGTGCCCGGCGACGAGGACTATGGGTTGCTCTACATCCCCAACGGTGATTACGGAAGTGTGGATTCGGGCATGCCGGGCCAGCTTCAGCGCCTGGACACGATCTATGGATGCATCCTGCGTATCGACCCGCTCGGCACGCCTTTCGTGCGCAACGGGACGACCTTTGCCTACGGAATTCCTGCGTCGAATCCGTTCGTGAATACGCCGGGAGCGCTGGGAGAGATCTACACGTATGGTCATCGCAACGCACATCGAGTCCAATGGGACATCGGCCACAACGAGACTTTGTACGCCACCGATATCGGGGGCAAGAACATCGAGGAAGTTGATCGTCTCGTACCCGGGCGCAACTACGGCTGGCCCTACCGCGAGGGGACCTACGCCATCGACCCTGCGGTCGACTGGAGGGTCACTCTACCGCTGCCTGCGAATGACGCCTCGCTCGGCTACACGTATCCCGTCGCGCAGTTCGATCACGACGTCGTCCGATTCCCGGTCCATGGAACGGATACCCAGTGCGGGATCGCCGGCGGGGTGGCGTATCGCGCGGCCGCGATCCCGGGCTTGCAGGGGAAGTTCATCTTCGGAGACATCGTGACCGGACAGATGTTCTATTCCTATCTGGACCCGCTCGAAGCTGCGGACGATGGGAATCCGGCGACGGTGGCTCCGGTTTATGAGCTTCGATTCCAGTATCAGGGTCAGTCGAAGACGATGCTCGACATCGTGCGTGCCAGGCTCAATGACCCGACCCTGTATCGTACCGATCTGCGGATCGCCATGGACGCAGAAGGCGTTCTCTACGTCACGACGAAGGAAGACGGGATGATCCGAAGGATATCCTCGGTCTTCGTGCGGGCACCCCTCGGCGTTACCGATGAAACACCGGCGTTGCGGGCGAGTGTGGTTCCGAATCCGGTTCGCTCGCACTCAATCGTCCGGGTGGTGACTGCTCGAGAAGGCGATCTGCGCGTCGATCTGTTCGATGCGTCCGGGCGACGCATTCGGACCGTGTTCGTGGAATCCCACGCACCGGCGGGCCTGCACGAAGTTCCTGTCTCGAGCAACGCTGTAGCGCCACTGCGTCCGGCGCTCTACTTTCTGCGGGTCCAGGCCGCCGAAGGTGTGTTCGGAACGCGTTTCGTGGTGCTCGAATGATGAGCGTTGCCACAGGCCTGAAGCCGAGGGGCGAAATCGAACCGGCCCGGGGCATCACCGCGCGTCGTCAACGATAGATCTGTTTCAGCCTGCCCCACGTGGTCGAGCGCGCCGGCGTCGAATCGAACTCCGCCGCGCGCCCGCGACCGGTTTCGAGGTCGAATTCGAAGCGCACCTCTGAATTCGGCTTTGACGTGGTGTAGGTGAAGTTGTCGCTGATCAGCATGTTGTAGCGCGCGCCGTAGTTGCAGATGTCCCACGTCCCAACCACCCGGAACTTGAACTCATACACTCCGGGAGTGGCGATCACGGTTTGGGCGACGAGGTGGGTTCCGACCAATGGGGCCGGCACTCCGAAGTTCCACGATCCGGTCTCGGGGGCGCTGCCGATCACTTCGTAATCGAACCCCGCTGGCGCGGGCTGATCGGTCACGACCGCATTCGCAGCCGGGATCCAACCATCGACATTCGTATTGGTGTCGAGCCGGAAGTGGATGATGTCGCCGGGCCCCTCGATGTAGACGCGCGCGTTGGACAACGGATATTGCGGCTGATTGGGATAGTTCTCGGTCCAGTCGAGG
>JANLWX010000061.1:0-13416 GCA_031364845.1 Candidatus Eiseniibacteriota bacterium | reverse complement strand
CATCCGCTCGGCGCCGACGTTGAAGATCTGGATGACGCCCTTCGCATCGGTCGCGATGCTCGAGAAGTTGGCGCTGTTGAAGATCGCGCTCTGCAAGGCGCCCGCCTTGAGCAGCGCTGCTTACGCCTGCTGGCGCGCGGTGTTGTCGGTGCCGATCAATAGATAGCCGATGATGGCGTTCTGGGCATCCCGCAGCGCCGTGACCGACACCACCGCCGGAAACCGGCTGCCGTCCTTACGGAAGTAGGTCAACTCGTAGATGTCCTCGATCCCGCGCGAGGCCTTGAACACCAGGGCCTCGAACCCGGGCATAATAGGGGTGCCGAGCTCCGCGCTCAGCGCTTTGGCGCGCGCGATCACTTCCTGCGGATCGGAAATGTCGGCCGGCGTGATCTTGTTCACTACCTCGGCGGCCGTGTAGCCCAGCATCCGCTCGGCGCCGACGTTGAAAATCTGGATCACACCATTGGCATCGGTGGCGATACTCGAGAAGTTGGCGCTGTTGAAGATCGCGCTCTGCAGCGCTCCTGCCTTGAGCAGCACCTCGTCCGCTTGCTTGAGCAGGGTGGGATCGCCGGCACCTGTTAAAGTGCGAATCCTGCGCCTGGTTACGTCCTTCGCCTTGGCCAATCTGCCGCCCCCGGTCGCTGATGTACGCCTCCGGCTGCGTCCGGGAGCCTCAGTATCCGTCTCCACCCTAGGGCAACCGCTCCCCTGGCGGGGGAATATCTATTGATGGCGCGCCCGGCGCGAGGGCAGCGTGCCTCGAGCCCGGTCTGGGCGATCAGGTGGTCGCACTCGAGATGTGCCATCGCCAGGTCGTGTTCACCGTGCCGAAGCGGCTGCGGCCGTTCTTCCTATGCAACCGCCGCCGGCTTGGCACCCTGAGCCAACTCGCCTACCGCACCCTGCAGCTCGCCGCCACCCTACCTCAAGCGAACTCCTTCCGGCGCGACCCCGGCCAGGCGTCCAGTCTTCTACGCTTCTCCGTGATCAGCGACACGGGCCCTTTGCACCCGTCACAGAAGGAGGGAGAAAGTGGATGATAGGCCCCGCGCGCCTTTCGTCGTTCATGATGTGATCAGACAAAGGCCGCGCGGCGAAACCGCAACCTGCGGCGGAGCTCTTGAAGTAATGGGTGGTTTTCCAACACGGCGGCCTCGGGATTCTTGCCGCCAGAGGAATCACGGTTGCGAATTCTTCCGGGGGGCAGAATAGTGCCCGGTAGCCATGAAGAAGACGCCATCAACTCAAGCCACGACCATGATTCTTAAAACGCTGTCTCTGCTTTCCGGTCTGCTCCTGCTCACCGGCTGTGCCACTTCGCGGCCGCCTTTGCCGACCGTGAAAAAGGTCGACCTCAACCGCTACATGGGTCCCTGGTATGTCATCGCCTGCATCCCGACCTTCATCGAGACCGAGGCCTACAACGCGATTGAAGATTACCGGCTCGAACCTGATGGCACCATCAGCACGACCTTCACTTTTAACCAGGGCGGTTTCGACGGACCACCCAAGCGCTACAATCCGCACGGCTTCGTGGTCGACCGGGTCAATAATTCCACCTGGGGGATGCAGTTCATCTGGCCGTTCAAGTCCGAATTCCTGATCACCTATTTGAGTCCCGACTACAGCCAGACCGTCATCGGCCGCAATAAGCGGGATTACGTCTGGATCATGGCGCGCACGCCGCAGATTCCCGAGGCCGACTACCAGCGGCTGCTCCGGGAACTGACGGACCAAGGCTATGACCTGACCAAGCTGCGACAGGTGCCCCAGCGCTGGTCAGGGTGAGGCTCAGGCGGGCGAATATGTCCTGAGGCGCGGCGTCAGGATGGGCATGGACTCGAGGCCGTCCGCATGAGAGTTCTTATCCCTATGACCCAATCCAGACAGATCGCAGGACTCATCGCATGGCTGATCTTCACGTTCAGCGCAACGGCCACGGCCCTCTTCGTCAAGACCGGCGGCTGGTATGCACAGATTCAGAAGCCCTCGTGGAATCCTCCGTCGTGGATCTTCGGCCCGGTGTGGACCACGCTCTACATCATGATGGCCATCGCCGCGTGGCTTGTCTGGAAACGTGGTGGCTTCGCCGCCCAGCGCGTGCCGCTGGGCCTCTTTCTGCTTCAGTGGATTTTGAACGCACTCTGGACACCGCTCTTCTTCGGCCTGCACAACCCCGCACTCGCCTTCGCCGACATCGTCGCACTCGTGCTCTGCCTCGCGGCCACCATCGTCTCGTTCCGAAAGGTGCATCCACCCGCCGCCTATCTGCTGCTCCCCTACCTCGCGTGGGTCAGCTTTGCCGCCTTCCTCAACTTCACCATCTGGCGACTGAACGCCTGATTTTCAGGGTTTGGACCACCTGGCGGTGCCTTCCAAGGGTCCAGGACTCCTCGGGCGCGCACGGCGACGCGACCTCAAGGCTTGGCTTCTCTGCTCGTACGAATGCCTTGGGCGCACTTGGCCGTCACCTCAGAACCACGAGCCGGCGATGGGTGATCAGCGCACCTGCCCGGAGGCGGACGAAGTAGACGCCGCCGGGAACGGGCTGGCCCGTGAGATTGCGCGCATCCCATGCTACCTCCGTTACTCCGGGATCCCGCCGCATCCCCGACATCAGCGCGGCTACTTTCCGGCCGGCCACGTCGTAGATCGCCAGATCGACTGCGCATGGTGACGTAAGGGCGAAATGGATCGATGTCACCGCGCGGAACGGATTGGGTGCCACGGCCAGCGCGAGTCGGCTCGTCATGTCACTGCCCGTTGGTATGCTCGTTGTTGCTTCGGGCGTCAGAAGAAGAGCCCCGGTCTGACCGGTGGTGGGATTGGTTCCGTACATTACGATCTGTCGATCGTTGTTGATCCACCCTGCACTCGTCGTGACCGCATACCAATGGCCGACGTCGTTGACGATGAGACTCTCCAGGGTGAAAGTGCCGCCATCCTCGAATCGCGCGTATGGCGTGATCGTAATGAGCATCACCATGTCGCCGATGTCGTTGATGTCGCTCACGCCGTTGTTGGCGCCACAGCTGCTGAACATCTGCCAGCCGAGGTCGTTCGTGTGGCGCGTCGCCTGACGGTCGCAGCTGGTGCTGGTCGTGAGGATTGCCGAACCAGCGACCTGGTTCGACGCGTTGATCGCTCCGGTCCGGGTCGCGCGATAGTTCGTGTCGCCGGGAGGGTCCGGGACTCCGAGATCCTGCGTGACCATGGTGCCGAGGTCGAGGAGTTTTGCCGTGGAGGAATTGTCCACCACGACACGCTGGTCGTTGATGTCTACCGGATCGAAGATGCCGGTCGCGGTCAGATCCATCAGGTCGCCGGCGGCGCCGAAGTACACGGGGTAGCGGTATGTTCCATTCCCGGAAACGCCGACGATATCTCCGAGGTTGTTCACCGCGTTGGCAGAACTGATGACGTTCCCGGGCAGCACGCCAAGAAGCACGACGGAATAGCCGCCACGTCCGTCCGGATACCATGCTGCCGCGCGGCCAAAAAACTCGGGTGAATAGTAGGGGCCGACCTGGCCCACCACCACCCCCAGATCATTGATGTCGTTCGCGACAGCGCTGATCATGCCGACGGGCAGAGGCAGTAGTTGAATCGGATGCCCGGCCCGCAGCACGGCTCCGCGGAGGTTGCCTCCCACCGTCACCCGTCCAATCACCTCTGCGCTTGCGTTGATGGGACCCGGCTGGGCCGGTCCAAGGAACGTCGGAGTGTATCGAGGAGTCTGCGCGATCGCCATGATCGGAGCGGCGAGCATCGCCACGGTGACAAGCATGCCGAGCTTCATTGACGTGTTCCCCCTGTCATCCCGATCCCCCGCGAGCCTATTCCTCGCCCCGCGAAGCATTACCATGGATGTCGTGCGATGAACTGGTGAGGGTATTGGTTGCCACGCCTCGATCGCGATGGTACTTCGGGAGCATAGAACGGTCCCCGACCCGCAAATACTGTGAGGCAGTTGCGCGCCGGCCAGTGCCCGGTTCGCATCTGGAGTCAGTGAGCGGGTGTCGGGAGACGCCCGGGTGCCGCAGCGTGCCCCGCACCATGCCGCATGTGTCGTCGATGTGGATTCTTCGCGCCGCCCGAGCCTGGACAGAACTTCTGACAAGCCACCTCACCACTCCACGCGCACCTGAGCGAGCACGCTCCGCGTGGCTCCGGGGATGAAGCGCGGCGACAGCGAGCCGTCCGCGTCGTAGTCCATGTACCCACCGGTCTCGTACTCGCGATCGAGCAGGTTGAACACGCGCAGCGAGAATTCGACGCCGCTGCCGGCGATACGCGTGCCGAAGGCGGCGTTCGCATCCACGATCGTGTGCGGCGCGATGCTGGCGGCGCGCGATTCGGTCTGATCCAGATAGATGCGCCCGATGTAGCGCGTGTCGGCGCCGAGCCGGATTCCGTTCCACGCGAGACGGCCCGACAGGTTCCCGAGCACCGCCGGGAAGAATCCGAGCGCGTTGCCGTCGTAGCTCACTTCGTCGGCGGGGGTGGAGCCGTAGCGTTCCCGGTATTCGACGAAGTGATGATCGGACAGCGACGTGTTCGCATCGAGCGTGAGCGCAACGTAACGCACCCTTCGCTCGAGCCGCGCGGCGAGTTCCACGCCCTGGTGCACCGAGCGCGCGGCGTTGCCGAGGATCGGATATCCGAGGTCGGTGTTGAACTGTCCGGCGTAGACCAGCTCGTCGCGGAAGTCCATGCGGAACAGATTCGCCGTCGCCGATGCGACGCGACCGCGCCACGCGGCGCCGAGTTCATAGTCCTGCACTTTCTCCGGGCGCACGAGCGGATCGCGGTACACGTTGTTCGCGAGATCACGATAGGCATAGAGGGGCACGCTGCCCGCGCCTTCGGCGTCGTAGAGATCGCGGAACGCCGGCTCGCGGCGCGCGTGCGACCACGCGGCGAAGGTCGTCACATTCGGCCGCGGCGTCCACGTGAGTCCCACCCGCGGCGTGGCGAAGTCGTAGGTCTGATCGAAGCGGATGCCGTCGAAGCGATCGCCGCGCATCTGGTAACCCTGATGCCGCCAGCCGAGATCCGCGGTCGCGAGCAGCGTCGGATGGAGCGACCACTCCTCTCGCGCGAACAACCCGCCGGCGAGCGTGCGCGGGTAATAGTCGTAGTACGCGTGGCCGGGTGCGGTCCCAGGCGGCAGGCCGTCGCCCGAGATCAACTCGCCGAAGTGACGTCCATCGTGCGCGCGCAGTTCGCCGCCGACGGTGAGCGCTCCGCCTGAATGTTCCACGCGCAAGCGCGGCACCCATCCGTAGTGGCGGTTCTCCACGGTGCGCCGCCGCACGAGATCGAAGCGTTCGAGTTGCTTGCGACCCTGCGCGTCGCGGATCGGCGCGCCATCGACGTCGTGCGTGTAGTAGTCGTCCGGATGCGCGAGCGTGTCGGCGGTGAACCACGGTGAGAGCCGATAGTCCGACAGATTCCGTCCGAAGCGCTGCTCGTCGTAGTAACCATTGCCGTCGGACCAGAACAGCGTCTGCGTGAACGCCCAGCGTTCGCCCGGCGTCCACGAATGGATCAACTCGTAGTGCGGCTCGAAGAAGTGGTCGCGCTCGTTGTCGTACGTGATCGGATTGAAGCGCCGGTCGCGTTGCGCGTCGCCGGTGAGCGCACCGTCGAGCGTGCTGCGCGGAACTCCGAGATAGGCTAGATGTGTCTCCTCAGGTCCGCCGTAGAGGTTGACGCGCATGGAGTGCGCGCCCGCGAGTTTGCGCGCCGATAGCGCGTACGACCACAGCTTGGAGAACGACGCGTCGCGGTATCCATTCGTCTCGATGCGCGAATAGCGTCCATAGAAGTTCCAGTCGCCCGCAAGGCGTCCGGAGCTTGTCTCGAGCATCAGCCGGCGCGTGTCGTACGAGCCCACCGAAACGCTCGCCACCGTCGCGGGCGCCTCGGTGAACGGCGAGGTCTCGATATTCACGCTGCCGCCCAGGGACGCGGCGCCATAGAGCGCCGAGCCCACTCCGCGCTGCACCTGCACTTCGGCGGTCGAGGCGAGCAGATCGGGATGATCGATCCAATAGACTTCGTGCGACTCGGGATCGTTGAGCGGCACTCCGTTCACGAGCACGCTGATGCGACGCTGCGGAAATCCGCGGATCGAGAGGTACGAATAGCCGATGCCGTTGCCGGCGTCGGAGTAGGCATAAGCGCCCGGCAGCGAGGCGAGCGCCATCGGCGTGTCCTGTCCCCAGTTGCGTTCGCGAAGCTCGGCACGGCTCAGCGTGGTGCGCGCGATCGGCACCCGCTCGCCGGCTCGCGCGGTGCTCACCACCACTTCCGGCAGATCGACGATGCGCTCGAGCGTGTCGTTGCTTGCGGGCTGCGAGTACGCCGCCGGCGCGGCCAGCGCTGTGATGAGAAGAACGAGCGGAATACCAAGAGCCTTCATGGCGTGACTCCTCTGCGATGGGCGAGCCGCCCCGCGGTGTACACGACGAGCGACGAAGCGAGCCCGGCGTAGATCGGCTCGAGGGCGAAGGGATACGCATGTGCTTCGCCGAAGGCTTTGATCAGCACCCATGCGAGCGTGATGGCGAACGGGATTACCATCGTGGCGAGGGCCCAGCGGCTGCCGAGCGCGCCCAGGCCGAGCAGTGCGGCGCCCACCGGCACCAGCAGCGCGGGCGTGGTGACCGATCCGATGTCGTGCCACAGATCGATCACGCTGCGCGTCGTGAGCGCGATGCCGGCGGCGAACAGAGTCGCGATCCCGAGGCCGACGCGTGTGTAGAACGGGATGCGCGCTTCACTCACATCGCGCCGCATTCGCCACACGAAATCGCGGCCGATCGTGGTCGCGGCGATGAAGCCGTACGAGTCGATCGTGCTCATCACGGTCGCGATCATGCCGAGATAGAAGAGCCCGAGTGCCAGCGGTGGAAGCACGAGGTTCGCGAGATCGGGAAACGCGAGCACCGGATCGCGCAGTGCGGGCAGCAGTGCGCGCGCATAGAGGCCGCACATCGTGGTCATGAAGTCGAACACGATCCAGAACGCGATCGACCACAGCACGCCGGTGCGGGCGACGCGCGGATCGCGTGCGGCGAACGCGCGCTGCCAGAAGCCGGGATCGACCAGCGCCGAGAGCGCGATGAAGTACCACACGAAGATCGCAGCCGGCGGATTGCCGCCGTGCCACGTGAGATGGGTGGCCGGGAGTGCGCCGGGCTGAAACGGCAGCAATCCGTGGCGCGCGACCAGGAACGCGAGCAGCATCACGAAGCCCGCGTACATGAGCACGAACTGCACCTGATCGGTGAACACCACGGTGCGCAGGCCGCCCTTGTCGATGTAGAACATCGACAGCACGGCCGCGGCGAGGATGCACGGCGCGAGCGGCAGACCGGTCATGGCGGCGAACAGTGTGCCCAGCACCAGCACGTACGCCGCGGGTGCCGAGGTGATGAACACGATCAGCGCCCCGAACAGCGCGGGCCCGCGTCCGTAGCGTTGCTCGAGAAGGTCGGGGATCGTGTAGAGCGCGATCGTGCGCGCGCGCTTCGCGAACAGCACCGCGAACAGGAGCGCGCCGATGTAGTAGGGCACGCCGAACACGAGCCAGTTGGAGATGCCGTAGCGCCACGAGTACTCGCCGACGCCGAGGATGCCGCCGTACCAGGTCGCGACCAGCGTGGCCACGAACGCCGGCAACGTCACGCGCCGCCCCGCGACCAGATAGTCGACGGTGGTCGAGATCTTCCCGCGTCCGCGCCACCACACGATGGCGAGAAATGCGAAGTAGAGTCCGACGAGCCCCCAATCGAGCGGGCTGCTGCTGAACATGGGCGGTCCCCGGGCAGGGACGGCAGGAAGCCCAGCGGAGAGCTCGTTGGTCTTCGCCGTTTCCCTACGCTGGCTTTATCCAGGTCAGGTTCGAAGGGTGTGCTCTCAGGCCGGCATCGCTCCGCCGACCACCCCTAACGACGCGTCGTCCGCCAGGAGGCGGACGGGAGGGAAGATGGGGGCGTGGGGAGGGACAAGTCAACCTTCGCGCGGCGCACACTCGAATGCAGTGTTTGCGTGGGGGGCTCGATGCACGTTGGTCGGGAACCCCGTGACTCCCCCAGATCGCCCCGGGATCCCCTTCCATTCAAGCTACGCCCGGCGCGGCCGGTCGGATGAGTGGCGGGGCAGCAAGTTCTGCGTGCGGGGGGCCCGTTCACTTGTGGGTGGGCGGGTCCCGGCGTAACGTGCCGGCGTCCCGGCCTTGCCGCGGTCCGGGATCTCCCATGGATGTGCAACGGACGGATGATTCCGCTCCGGCGCTCGCCCTCGTCCAATCGGGGCCGTGAGACGTAGAGAGAGTGAACATGAGCGGCAGCGAGGCCCATTGACCCAGCAAGAGCAGGATCTGCAATGCCTGCAGCGCGCGCAGGCCGGAGACACACGGTCGTTGAGTGATCTGTACGATCGCTACACGCCGTTGCTGTACCCGGTGGCGCTCCGGATCCTCCGTAGTTCGGCGGATGCGGAAGACGCGGTGCAGGACGCCTGGCTTCAGGTGTGGAAGCGGTCGTCGAGTTACGACCCGCGGCGCGGCACGGTCGCGGCCTGGCTCGTCACCATGATCCGCACCCGGGCATTGGATCGCTATCGCAGCATGTCGTCACGCAACCGAGCCGAGTCGAAGGTGGACCCGGAGCCGGTGACTCCCCCAGAGGATCCGACGAAGTCTGCGGTGCATGTGCAGTTGAGTGCACGGGTGCGCGAAGCGCTGGCGCAATTGACGCCTCAGCAGCGTGAGTGCATTGAGATCGCCTACTTCGAAGGGCTGTCGCAGAGCGAGATCGCAGAGCGTCTCAAGACGCCGCTCGGCACAGTGAAGTCATGGACTCGACAGGGCCTGATGCGCCTGCGCGAGATGATGCCGCAGGAGGAGTGGGCGTGAGTCAGCACGATTCGGAATACATCGATCTGTGTGCGGCGTGGGCGCTCGGGTGTCTCGATCCCGGCGATCAGGCGCGCTTCGATCAGCATCTCGAGCACGGTTGTCGCGAGTGCGGCATGGCGATGGCGAACTTCTCCGCCGCCACGGTGCTGGTCGCTGCGTCGGCGCCGCGCGTAATGCCGAACCCCGCGCTGCGCCAGCGCGTGCTCGCGGCTGCCAGCGCGACGGCGAGCGGCGGTACTGCACAGGACGGTGCGGCCCAGCGGGCTCGCCCGGCGGGAGCCGCGCCGGGACGCTCCGATGCGCCGGTGCCGATGCCCGATCGCAAGTTGCCTCCATATTCGCGCGACAAGGGTTCGCCGGAAGGTCGCATGGTTGAGTTGCCTTCGCGTCCGGCGTGGATGTCGTGGGCGCCGCTCGCGGCGGCCGCGGCACTCGCGCTCACGACCGGTGTGCTGTGGATGCGCACCCAGACACTCTCGACCGATCTCGGATCGAGCCGCAGCCAGATCGCGAAGCTCGAGCAGCGGATCGCTGAAGAGCAGAAGTGGGCGCAGGTGCTGATCGCGCCGGCAGCGCGCGTCACGGTGCTCGAGCCCACCACCGATGGCGACCCGCGCATGCGTGCGCGCGCCACGTACGATCCCGTCACCAAGCGCGCGGTGATCGTGTTCGAGAACTTCATCAAGCCCAATGCGCGCGACTACGAACTGTGGGTGATCCGCAGCGGGACGCCCGCGAGTCTCGGGTTGATCACCGCCGACACGCAGGGACACGCCACGATGCGCCTCGAGAACGTCGGAGATTCGTTCGCGCTCAGCGCGTTCGCGGTGTCGATCGAGCCCGAGGGCGGATCCCCGAACCCGGCCGCTCCGTCGGGTCCGGTCGTCATGCTCGGCAAGCTCAGCGGATAGTCGGAAACCCGCCGCACAAGGTCCCCGGGACACCTTCCTACGTGGATTCGATTCGACCGGAAAAACCTACGGATGCTGCAGGGATTCGCCGTGTACTCGACGGCGCGTTCGGTCGCACCGCCGAAGGAACTGCGGTCGAAGCGCTGCGTGCGCGGCGCGCACTCGTGCTCTCCCTTGCGGCACTGCGCGAGGACATGATCGTCGGGGTTTCGCAATTCACCGAAGCCCATCTCGACCTGACGCTCGAGCCGAAGTGGCTGGAGCCTGCAGTGGAAATCCCCGCTGTCGCGCCGGCAAAGCCCGCTGCCGCGCCGGCCGCGACTCCGCCGTCACGGAGCCGGTCGAGAGCACGGCGCGCGGAGCCCGCAGTGCCGTGGGTGTCGCTCGAGGAGGAGTTCGACCGCGAGCGGCGCGAGCGTGAGATGGAGGAAGTGCTAGAAGCGGCGCGCATCGCGAGTAAGACCAAGGCTCCGGCTGTGGCGCCGGTCGTGGCCCCGATCTCCGCCGCAACGCGTGCTCCGCGTTTCGTCGTGCTCGCCCCGGTCGCGGTGTTGCCGAAGCTTCAGCGTCGCGGGATCGGAACGCGCCTCATCGAGGCGGGTTTCGGGCACCTCGCGCGCATGCACTCCGAAGCCGTGTTCGTGCTCGGAGATCCCGCCTACTACGGCCGCTTCGGATTCCGCTCCACGCACGAGTTCGACATCGCGTGCGAGTTGCCGGTGAACGAGGACGTCTTTCAGGTCCGCGAGCTGCGACCCGGAGCGCTCGAAGGCGTGAAGGGTGTCGTGCGCTTCGAGCCGGAGCTTCGCGAACTCGATTGAGCGGCGAGCGCTATTTCGGCCGCGCGCGCGTGATCCCGCGCTGGCTCGCATGAATCTTTCCCGCGATCGATCGCTGCTCTATTCGGCCGCGTTCATCCGCGCGCTCGCGACGGGCATGATCGGTGTGCTGCTCGGCATCTACCTCGCAAAGGCCGGTCTTGACGCGACGCGTATCGGCCTCGTGATTGCCGCGGGCCTCGCCGGCGGCGCGATGGCGACGCTGCTCGCGACCTTTCGTGGAGACCTGTTCGGTCGTCGCCGGTTGCTGATCGTGCTCGCGATGCTCGGAGTGGCCGGCGCCGGTGTCGCGGCGTTCGCAACCGACGCGTGGGTGCTCGCCGCCGCCGCATTTTTCGGGATGCTCAACGGCATGGGACGCGACCGCGGCGCCGCGCTCGCTATCGAGCAGGCGCTGCTACCCGCGACCACGACCGATACGGAACGGACGCGCGTCGTCGCCTGGTACAACGTGCTCCAGGACGCCGGGCACGCGCTCGGCAGCCTCGCTGCCGGAATCCCGGAATTGCTGCACCGCCGCGCCGCGATGGGCGAGCTCGATTCACTGCGCGCTCCGTTCGCGCTCTATGCGGTATTGATTCTCGCGACGCTCGTGCTCTATCTGAGGCTTTCGCCTGCGGTCGAAGCGGCGCCGCACGCGCGGGCGACCAAAGTATCGCCCGAGAGCCGCAAGCTCGTGTGGCGCATCAGCGCGCTGTTCGCAATGGACAGTCTCGGCGGAGGGTTTCTCACCACCGCGCTGATTTCATATTTCTTCTTCGTGCGCTTCGGAGTGGGCGAAGCCGCGATCGGAGTGCTGTTCTTCGGCGCGCGTGTCGCGAACGCGTTCTCGCATCTAGGTGCCGCGTGGCTCGCGCGCCGCATCGGGCTCGTGAACACGATGGTGTTCACCCACATTCCATCGAGCCTGCTGCTCGCGAGCGTGGCGTTCGCGCCGAACTTCGCGATCGCGGCGATTCTGTTCCTGCTTCGCGAGGGACTGGTCGAGATGGACGTGCCGACGCGCCAGTCGTACGTGATGGCCATGGTGAAGCCCGAAGAGCGGCTCTACGCTTCGGGCGTCACGAGCCTGGTCCGCATGAGCGCGTGGGCCGTGGCACCGTCGTTCGCCGGACTGTTCATGCAGGGAGCGCTCGGGATGCCGTTGTTCATCGGCTCGGCGTTGAAGATCGGCTACGACATTTTGCTGTATCGGGCGTTTCGGAAATTGAAGCCGCCGGAGGAGCGGTAGACGTCGCCGCTTCAGAACCCCACGCGCACTGCCAATTGTGGGATGCCTTCGGGGCTCACACGCAGTCCCGCGCTGGGCCGCGCCGCGATGTAAGATTTCCGCGGGCTGGGTAGATGATTGTAGTTGTGTACTGCTGCCATCAATGACGCGACACCCGCGCCCATGTCGAGCAGACTCAGCCCCATCTCGTCATCGATCAGCACGCCGCCCGCCACGATGCACACCGCCCCCGCCGCAATTCCGAACGTGATCGCCGCGTGGCGTGAATCCGGAGATACCTCGCGGAGTCCGTTGACGCCGACGCCCGTGAGCCCGAGCACGATCATTCCTGCATGAATGCCGCGATGGTTGTCGACCGCCGGTGGCGGGGAGTAGTAGGGCGGGCTGTCGTAGGCCGGTTGAACTCGCGCCGCTTCGTCCGCCGTCATGCCATTCGTGTCGAGCCACGCGATCATCTCCCCATCGCTCGCCAGCTCGCGCACGCGCGCATTGTTCGCATCGTGCGCGACGCGTCGAACGAGTGACGCGCCACCCGCGCCTTCGATGAGCGCAGCCATGGCGCAGCGGGTGCCGTGGCGATCGACGAAGTAGGGGACGCGCTGGTTTTCGAAGTCGTGATTGTGCGGGAATTCGCCGGATGTCCAGTAGGCGCGCAGCGCATCGAGGTTTCGCGCGCGTGCGTCACGTTGTGCGGGTGTGAGCGCTGATACGTCGCGGGCGCGGAGGGCTTGCTCAACGCTTGCGAGGTGCGTGCGGATGCGCCCAGTTTCCTGGCGCTCGAAATTCCAGTGGCTCACGGCGGGCTGGAGCACGACCACGGCCCAGGCGGCGAGCAGCACGGCGGACAGCGTCTTCATCGCGACCTCCTCTGAGTGCCCGGACTGGGGGATGTTACACCGCTCGGAGGCGTTCGGGTCCGGGATTCTGAGGGGCTGGCGGGGGCCGAGGCGGGGACTGGGTAGGACGGGCATGGCGGAACCACGCTCGCGTCTGGTCAGAAGAATCCGGATTACGAATGAGCCCAGTCCATATCGGCTGTAACCCATGTCCCCGGTCTGATCTGTTACCCGTGTGCCCGGTTCGCACCTCACTTTGTTCTTGACGGTCTTTCGCACTCAATCTGAGAAATCTGCAGACCGGCATCGTGGCCGGGGCTCAAATCGCACGAGAGGGCTGCTCGTAGCCTCGATCCGTCCCGGAGAGAAAACTTTCACGACGATCGATGTCGTGAAGAGTCTGTCGATCTCAGAGCGTCAAAATCACCGGAAGTACAATCAAGCGACATTCATCGCCCCCGCGATCGATTGCGTTGTTTGCATGCGCGGAGGTGACATGAATCCGTACACCGCTTCCCATCTCGCCGATCACGACCTCAAGTACGGTCTCACCGCATACGTCGGCAAGGACTCGCGAACCACCGCCCATCTCCTGGGCCACATTGCCGAGTTCGATGTGCGCCGGCTGTTCGCGCGGGAGGCACATCCCTCGATGCACTCGTAC
>JANLWX010000043.1:0-6785 GCA_031364845.1 Candidatus Eiseniibacteriota bacterium | reverse complement strand
CGTCGAGATCTACGGCCCCGAGTCGTCGGGCAAGACCACGCTCGCGCTCACGATCATCGCCAACGCGCAGCGCGGCGGGGGTAACGCGGTGTTCATCGACGCCGAGCACGCGCTCGACTCGGGTTACGCTCAGAAGCTCGGCGTGGACATCGCCAACCTGCACGTTGCCCAGCCCGACACCGGTGAAGAGGCGCTCGAGATCGCCGATCACCTGGTGCGCTCGGGTGCGGTCGACATCGTCGTGATCGACTCGGTCGCGGCCCTCGTGCCGCGCGCCGAAATCGAAGGCGAGATGGGCGACTCGCACGTCGGACTCCAGGCGCGCCTCATGTCGCAGGCGCTGCGCAAGCTCACCGGCTCGATCAGCAAGAGCAACACGACGGTCATCTTCATCAATCAGATCCGTATGATGATCGGCGTCATGTTCGGGTCGCCAGAAACCACGGCCGGCGGACGCGCGCTCAAGTTCTACGCGTCGGTGCGCCTCGACATCCGCCGTATCGCCACGCTCAAGGAAGGCGACAACGCGGTCGGCAATCGCACGAAGGTGAAGGTCGTGAAGAACAAGGTCGCCGCCCCGTTCCGCGAAGCCGAGTTCGACATCCTCTACAACGAGGGGATTTCGCGCGAAGGCGAACTGATCGACTACGCGGTCGACAAGATGGTCATCAGCAAGGCCGGCACGTGGTTCAGCTTCGGCGAAGAGCGTCTCGGCCAGGGCCGCGAGAATGCGCGCATGTTCCTCAAGGAGCACAAGGACGTCACGGCCCAGATCGAGGCGAAGCTGCTGCCGCTGATCGGGCTCAAGGCACCCGAAGGTGTGAACGGTGCCGTCGCGTCCGCGAAGGACACGAAGGACGCCGAGGTCGCGAAGGTGGCCGACGCGCTGCGCCCTGATGCTGCCAAGCCGCAGGCTCCGCCTGTGCGTCCGGCAGCACCTCCGGTCCGTCCGCCGGCGATGGCGACCAACGGCGGCAAGCGGTAGGGAAGAGCGTTCGAGGGTGGCGGCGATGATGCCGCCACCGCTCGGAGCCTTCATCGGTCGCGATGGCTCGCCGATACGCCGCACCCGCCCCGCTCAGTCCCGAACGCGCCAGCGATCCGTCGGCGGTGCGCGAGGCGGCGCTCAAGCTGATCGAGCGCATGCGCCGCACGCGCTCGGATCTCACGAAGCGCCTGATCGACAAGGGCTACGTGGCGCCGGTCGTCGGTGAGATTCTCGAGCGGCTGACCCAGGTCGGGCTCGTCAACGATGTCGAGTACGCGCGCGCGTTCCTGAAAGGTCGCTGGGGCCGGCGGGCCGCGGGCTGGCGGCGACTCGAGATGGATCTGCGCGGTCGCGGCATCGCCGCCGACGACATCGACCGCGCGCGCGCCTCGCTCGAACAGGAGATTGGTGAAGTCGACGAGGCCGCCTCCGCGCGCCGCGTGATCGAACAGGCGGAGCGCCGCTACGCCAAGCTCGATCCCCGCATCCGCCGCCAGCGGCTTTACGCGCTGCTGCAACGACGCGGCTTTGACGGCGACGTGATCCGCCGCGCGCTGGCGTTGCCGGCGGGAGACAGTTCGTAACCAGTTCGCTCCGCACATCGACATTCCCCCGTGCCGAAGTTTGCCCGCGTGGCCCGGTGCCGCATTCGCCCTGCACGCCCGCCACGTTTCCGCTATGTTCTGCGCTCAGATCCGAACCCCACATCGCGCCGGGCCCCATGGACCGGCGCAATAATCGTTTGGAGTTCCATGAGCGCGTCACCGACTTCTCAGCAACTCAACACCGCCGCCGATCTGCGCCGCGCGTTCCTCGACTTCTTCGCGCGCAACGGGCACACGGTGGTGCCATCGTCGCCGCTGGTTCCGGTCGGCGATCCGACGTTGCTGTTCACTACGGCGGGCATGGTGCAGTTCAAGCGCTTCTACACTGCCGGCGACGACGTGCCGTACACGCGCGCGGCGACGGTGCAGAAGTGCCTGCGCCTCACCGACCTCGAGAACGTCGGGCTCACGCCGCGCCACGACACGTTCTTCGAGATGCTCGGGAACTTCTCGTTCGGTCCGCGCGAAAAGGGCGCCTACTTCAAGCAGGAGGCGATCGCCTTTGCGTGGGAGTTCGTGACCAAGGTGCTCGGGCTGCCGAAGGAACGGCTCTACGCGTCGATCTTCGAAGGCGAAGGCGCGCTGCCGCGCGACGACGAAGCGATCGCGCTGTGGAAGAAGATCGGCATTCCCGAGAGCCGCATCGTGCCGCTCGGGCGCAAGGACAACTTCTGGGGCCCGGCCGGCGGCCAGGGCGCATGCGGGCCGTGCAGCGAGATTTACTTCGACCTGGGCGAGACGCGGCCGGACTATCTGCCGGCGGGGGCGTTCTGGGGTGAGCGGCCCGGCGATCCCGGCGACCGCTACATGGAGTTCTGGAATCTCGTGTTCCCGCAGTTCGACGCGCAGCCGGACGGAACACTTTCGCCTCTGGCGCGCCCGGGCATCGACACCGGCATGGGCATCGAGCGCCTCGCGCTGATCGTCCAGGGCAAGAACACGATCTTCGAGACCGATCTGTTCGAGCCTTTGGTGAGCACCGTGCTCGGCGCGCGCGGCGAGTTCTCCGCGCGCACGCCGACCGCGATCGAGCGCCGCGATGCGCGCATCGTCGCGGACCACGTGCGCGCACTGGCATTCGCGATCTCCGAAGGTGCGCTGCCCGGGAACGAAGGCGCGGGCTACGTGCTGCGCCGACTACTGCGCCGCGCCGTCATGCGGTTGCGCTCGCGCCAGGGGCTCGCGGTCGATCGCAATCTGCTCGCGACCTTGGGCCGCGATGTCGCGGGGCGCTTCGGCGATCACTACACCGAGCTGCGCGAGCGCGAGTCGCAGATCGCTCAGGTGCTGGAGCGCGAAGAAGTGAACTTCGCCGAGACTTACGAAGCCGGCCTGCGGCGGCTCGAGGATCTGATGGGCTCGGGGACGAAGGTCGTTTCGGGGGCCGATGCGTTCGCACTCCACGACACCTACGGCTTCCCGGTCGAGATGACCGAAGAGATCGCATCCGAGCGGAACATGAGGGTCGATCGCGAAGGCTTCGAGCGCGCGATGAACGAGCAGCGCACGCGCGCGCGCGCGGCGAGTAAGTTCGGGCACAAGGCGGACGACGTAGCGCAGGCGCCGTGGTCGGAGGTCGCCGGCGCGGCGCGGACGCGTGAAGGGCAGGAGGCCGCGGCGGACTCGGTGTTCGTCGGTTACGACAAGCTTACCGATGAGAATCTGGCGTTGCGGCAGTGGCGCGCGCTCGCGAGCGGCGAGGTCGAGCTGGTGCTCGACCGCACGCCGTTCTACGCGGAATCGGGCGGACAGGTCGCCGACCGCGGCGTCATCGAGGGCGAGAACACGGCGGCCGAGATCACGCACGTCTTCAAGGAAGGCCAGCGCATCGTGCACCGCGTGCGGATCACGCGTGGCGATGTGGGCGGGCTCGTTGCCGCGGGTGGGAAGGGAAAACTTTCGGGCCGGGTCGATCCCGCGCATCGCAATCCGACCATGCGCCACCACACCGCAACCCATCTGCTGCACGCGGCATTGCGCGACGCGCTCGGAACGCACGTGCATCAGGCGGGCTCACTGGTGGCGCCCGATCGCCTGCGCTTCGACTACACGCACTTCGAAGCGCCGAGTGCCGCCCAGCTCACGCACATCGAGCATCTGGTGAACGAGTGGGTATTGCGCGATCTCGAGGTGACGTGGAAAGTGCTTCCGATCGCGGCCGCCAAGGCCGAGGGAGCCATGGCGCTGTTCGGCGAGAAGTACGGCGCCGAAGTGCGGATGGTCAGCGTTCCCGGCGTCGAGGAGGCCGCGATTCCGGCGAGCCGCGAGCTGTGCGGCGGCACGCACGTCACGCGCACCGGCCAGATCGGCGCGTTCGCGATCCTCGCCGACTCGGCGATCGCGAGCGGTGTGCGCCGTATCGAGGCGCTGACCGGCCATGAAGCGCTCGCGCACTTCCGCGAGCAGGGCGAACGGCTCGCGCGCGCGGCGGCAGTCCTCCAGTCGAATCCGGCGCAACTCGAAGAGCAGATCGAAAAGCAGAAGGCGGAGCTCGAACGTCTGCGGCGCGAGCAGGCGGAGTCGCGGCGCGGCGGACTGGAAGCCGAGATGACGAAGCTCGCCCAGACGGCGACGGCCGCACCGGGCGGACGCTGGGTGGTCGCCGAGATCGAATCCGCGGCCGACGCGGGTGCGGTGCGCGACGCGGCGGATCGCGCGCGCGGCATGCTCGATCGCGGTGCCGCGGTGTTCGTGCTTCGTGCCGAGGGCAAGCTCACGTTCCTCGCCGCGGTCACCGACGATCTCGTTCGCGAGAAGAAGCTCAATGCATCGGATCTGGTGAAGAAGGTGGCGCAGGTCACCGGCGGCTCGGGCGGCGGCAAGCCGCACCTGGCGCTCGCCGGTGGTAAGGACGCGACCAAGCTTCCCGAGGCCATGGCCGAGGCGCGGCGGCTGCTGGCGGAAGCCCTAGGATAATGGGGCGCCCGTCATCGCGGGCGCTCACGTGAGCGAATCGGGAGGGAACCCATGAAGGCACTCGTTCTCGCCGGCGGGCGGGGCACGCGGTTGCGGCCCATTACGCACACCAGCGCCAAGCAACTGGTGCCGGTCGCGAACAAGCCGGTGCTGTTCTACGGCCTCGAGGCGATTCGCGACGCCGGGATCCGCGATGTCGGCATCGTCGTCAGCGATCCTCGCGAGATGCTGAAGCCCGATCACCGCACCGGCGAGATCGTCACCGTCATGGTGAACAGCCAGGCCGAGATCCGTGCCGCGGTCGGCGACGGCGCGCAGTTCGGGCTTCGCGTGACCTACATCGAGCAGGAGGCGCCGCTCGGACTCGCGCACGCGGTCAAGATCTCGCAGCCCTATATCGGGGACGATCCGTTCGTGATGTACCTGGGTGACAACCTGATCAAGGACGGCATCGCGCCGTTCGTGAAGGAATTCACCGACGAGAAGCCGAACGCGCAGATCCTGCTCGCGAAGGTGAAGACGCCGCAGGATTTCGGGGTCGCGGAGCTCGACGGTGACCGCGTGGTGCGCCTCGACGAGAAGCCCAAGCAACCCCGCAGCGATCTCGCGCTGGTCGGGGTCTATCTGTTCGATTCGTCGATCTTCGACGCCGTGAACGCGATCCAGCCGAGCGGGCGCGGCGAGTTGGAGATCACCGATGCGATCCAGAAGCTGATCGACACCGGCAAGCGCGTGCGCTCGCACGTGATCGGCGGCTGGTGGAAGGACACCGGCAAAGTCGAGGACATGCTCGAAGGCAATCGCATGATGCTCGGCAGCCTCGAGCCCGTGAACCACGGCTCGATCGACGCAGCGACCGCGATCGAAGGGCGCGTGACGATCGGGCCGGGCACGGTGATCGAGCGTTCTCGACTGCGCGGGCCGCTCGTGATCGGCGCGCACGCGCGCATCGCGGACTCGTATATCGGGCCGTTCACCTCGATCGGCGACAACGTGGTGGTCGAGCACAGCGAGATCGAGCACTCGATCGTGCTCGAGCGCAGCCAGATCCTGCACGTCGGGGCGCGCATCGAGTCGAGCCTGATCGGCAAAGAGGTCGTGGTGTGCGCGAGCGATACGCGCCCGCGCACGCACCGGTTGATGCTCGGCGACACGAGCCGCGTGGAGCTGTCATGAGCGCGCGGCGTGCGGGCAGTGTCGGACCGCTCGAGCGCGAGGCGCGCGCGGTGCTGGCCGATGCGGCACGCGCGATGGCGCGGCTCGAGCGGCGCACGGCCTCCGCGGTCGCGGCGGCGTCCGAGGCGATGATCGCGTGTCTCGAATCGGGCGGCACGGTGTTCTTCTGCGGCAATGGCGGCAGCGCGGCCGACGCCCAGCACTTCGCGTGCGAGCTGGCGGGGCGCTATCTGTTCGACCGGCCGTCGCTGGCGTCGATCGCGCTCACGACCAACACCTCCTCGCTCACGGCGATCGGCAACGACTACGGCTTCGACGACGTGTTCTCGCGCCAGCTGGAAGCGCTCGGAACGCCGGGCGACGTGCTGGTCGCGATTTCCACGAGCGGCGGCTCGCGCAACGTGCTGCGCGCGGTCGAAACCGCGCATGCGCTCGGCATGATCGTGATCGCGATGACGGGCTTGAAGGGCCAGGGTCCGGCGTTTGCCGCGATGTGCGATCTCGCGATGGTGAGCCCCCATACTTCGACGCCGCGGATCCAGGAAGGCCACCTCGCGATGGGCCACGCGTTCAGCGAACTGGTCGAGCGTTCGCTGTTCGGGCACGGGCGCAACGTTACCTCCTCCGGCCGGCGCAGCAAGACCGCATCGACGCGCGGGAGCAGCCGTCGCACACGCACTCCGAAGGCCGCGCCGCGCGCGACACGTCGCAAGGCGGCTTCGACGTCCGCGCGCGCGCGCGCCTCGGGAGCTTTGCGCGGATGATCTTCGCGTTTCTCGAGGGTCTGCGGCCCAAACAGTGGACCAAGAACCTGCTCGTCTTCGCGGGCGTCTTGTTCTCGCAGCAGGTCGACGATCCGAATCTGGTGCTGCGCGCGGCGGCGGGCTTCGTCTCGTTCTCGCTGCTCGCGGGCGCGGTCTACCTGATCAACGACATGCGCGACGCGCCGTCCGACCGGCTGCACCCGCGCAAGCGCCTGCGTCCGATTCCCTCGGGCCGGCTCGCGCCGCGCTTCGCGATCGCGGCCGTGATTCCGGTGCTCGCGATCAGTGCCGCGCTCGCGTGGTCGCTCGGGCCCGGATTCGTCGCCACACTCGTCG
>JANLWX010000036.1:0-1561 GCA_031364845.1 Candidatus Eiseniibacteriota bacterium | reverse complement strand
CACCACATGGGCTGGGCGTGGTGGAGCCTGTTCGCGGTGTGCTTCGCCGATTTCTACGTGCGCATGTGCTCGATGGGCTACATCAACGACCCGGTGTTCTATCCGTTCTCGCTGTTCAACAGCGCGGGCGGCATTGGGATGTGATCCGACAGGGGAACGGCCAGGCCACTCATGGAAAAGTACGAGATCCACGAACATGACGTGATCGTGATCGGCGCGGGCGGCGCGGGACTGCGCGCCGCGATCGAGGCGTCGGCCAACGGGGCATCGGTCGGCCTGGTGTGCAAGTCGCTGCTCGGCAAGGCGCACACCGTGATGGCCGAAGGCGGCGTTGCCGCGGCACTCGCGCACGTCGATCCGCAGGACGGCTGGCAGACGCACTTCCGCGACACGATGAAGGGCGGCTCGTTCCTGAACCACTGGCGCATGGCGCAGATCCATGCGCAGGAATCGCCGGCGCGCGTGCACGAGCTCGAGCAATGGGGTGCGTTGTTCGATCGCACCAAGGACGGCCGCATCCTGCAGCGCGCTTTCGGCGGCCACACTTTCAAACGCCTCGCGCACGTCGGCGACCGCACCGGCCTCGAGATGATCCGCACCCTTCAAGACCGCGGCGTGCATCAGGGCCTGGACATCTACATGGAGTGCACGATCACCAAGCTGTTCGTCGACGGCGGCCGCATCGCGGGCGCGTTCGGATACTGGCGCGACACCGGCAAGTTCGTCCTGTTCCGCGCCAAGGCCGTGGTGCTCGCGACCGGCGGAATCGGCAAGGCGTTCAAGGTCACGTCGAACTCGTGGGAGTACACCGGCGACGGCCAGGGCCTCGCCTACGACGCGGGCGCCGAGTTGATCGACATGGAGTTCGTCCAGTTCCATCCGACGGGAATGGTGTGGCCTCCCGGAGTCATGGGATTGCTCGTGACCGAGGGCGTGCGCGGCGAAGGCGGCATCCTGCGCAACAGCGAGGGCGAGCGCTTCATGAGGAAGTATCTGCCCGAAGCGCGCCGCAACGAGTACGCGGCGGACGAGGACGAAGCGCGCCGCTGGCTCGACGCCGCGGTCGAAGCGCGACAGTCCGCCGACCGGCGCCCACCCGAGCTCTCCACCCGCGACAACGTCGCGCGGGCGATCTACACCGAGGTCCGTGAGGGGCGCGGCTCTCCGCACGGCGGAGCGTTCCTCGACATTTCGTATCTCCCGGCCGACCGCGTGAAGAAGAAGCTGCCGTCGATGTACCACCAGTTCCTGGAACTGGCCGATGTCGACATCACAAAGACGCCGATGGAAGTCGGACCGACCATGCACTATCTGATGGGCGGCGTGCGCGTCGAGCCCGACACCGGCTCGGCGACCGTGCCCGGCCTGTTCGCCGCGGGGGAAGTGGCAGCCGGCCTCCATGGCGCGAACCGCCTCGGCGGCAACTCGCTTTCGGATCTCGTCGTGTTCGGACGGCGTGCCGGCATGGGTGCCGCCCTCCATGCGCGCGGCATGACTGGCAGCCTCCACATCTTAGAGGCCGACATCGAAGCCGAGATGCGCGACGTGCTGGCACCGTTCG
>JANLWX010000033.1:0-63355 GCA_031364845.1 Candidatus Eiseniibacteriota bacterium | reverse complement strand
CTTGGCAAGGAAGCGTTCTACCACTGAACTACACCCGCATGGTGATTTCTGGCTAAGGTTGGCCCAAAGCGACCGGTCGTGACGACATGATTCGACCACATCCGCACCGGAACAGGGCGTTCCGACTGATGGCGCAGTGGGTAATGTACAGCATAAGTATATGAATATCAATGCTCTCTGCCAGCAGATGTGCGACGAAGCACACTACTTGCGTGGTTACTCTCCCGCGACGATCAATCGCTATCGCGTGGTCGCGACGCTCTTTCAACGTGCAACAAGTGTAGATCGCCTCGAAGACTGCACGACTGCAGTCGTGCGTTCCTTCTTTTACCATGGCCGCGCCGAGCGGCACTGGTCCACGCAGACGTACCTGACGTACCACAAATCACTGAGCGTCTTCTTTCGTTGGTGCGTGGATGGCGGCCACCTCACCGAGAATCCAGCTGCTGGAGTCGCCCTGCCGCGCCTGGAGAAGACTCTTCCGAGGCGCCTACCGGAAGATCAGGCTCGGCTGCTTCTCGAGAAGGTCTTGAACTACCGGTGGCGAACGGAATTCGAGCGGTACCGAAATCACGCGCTCCTCGCGACTGTGATTTGGGCCGGCCTGCGCCGCAAGGAACTTCTTCACTTGGAAGTGGCGGATCTCGATTTCGAGCAACGCGCACTCCTTGTCCGTCACGGTAAGGGCGCAAAAGATCGGATAGTCCCGCTGAGCGCAACCTACGCTGACATCATGCGACGCTACTTGAAAGAACGCGGCAGGGCGGGGAAGTGGTGCCTTGCAGCCTTTCCTTCGTCCACCTCCGATGCCGGTCTGACCGATGAGGGCCTGAGGCATTTGGTCCGGTCACTGCGGGTCGCAAGCGGCATCGCTTTCCGCCTCCACGCACTTCGGCACACATTTGCGACGCTGATGATCGAGGGTGGCTGTGAGATTTTTGCTCTTTCCCAGATGATGGGACACGATCGCATCACGACCACGACCGGCTACCTGGCGGCAAGTCCCGTGCATTTGCGATCGCAGATCGCGAAACATCCACTCAATGGCCGAAAGGGTATCGTGGATGACCTTCGACCTGTGTGTGGACCTCCAGAAAGGCAACGCACATGAACGATGATCCCCTCTCCCACCCTGATCCCGAGAACCTCCGGACAGAATACGCTGCCGTCCATGAATATCATGGCCAGCTCGTAAATAGCCGCTTCACGATTGCAGGACTCTACGTTGCCGCGATTGGCTTTCTAGCTGGCGCCGTTCTTGGCCGAGACACCGCTTGGCCCGCTCGAGCGAGCGGTTCCGTGTTTGCGTTGTGGCTGACGCTCTGTTTGTGGATTCTGGAACTGCGCAGCCGGGCGTTGTTCGAGAATATTGCTCATCGTGCCATCGAGATCGAGCATCGTCATTGGGGACTCACCGGCAGGGACTGGTATGCCGGCCTCTTCAGCCGGCAGTACAAGCTCCCTCCTCCGACAACGCCGATTAGTGACGACCTCCCAAGGCGGCGAGAGCCTGACAGACCACGGCTGGGCTGGTCACAAACACCCATGTCTGTGAGAATGTCCCGCTTCATAAGCCACAGTCTGGGACTTGATTTGCTCTATGCTGGAAGTGGAGTCTTCTGGATTGCGCTCCTGCTCGTCTCCGTTTTCAGAATGTTCGCCCTTTAGAGTGGCTACGGCGCAACTGGATCTAGGTCAGCATAAGTTTAGCCATTGTCGCACCTTCAACGAAGAGTCGTCGTGACAGGCACCTCTGAGTTCCCTTCAGAAGTGCCCTGGGCTTGCTAATCGCTTGGCGTTCTTCGCCGTCTGATCCGCTGGACCCCGCTAGACACAGCCAGATCTCAGGGCACACGTGTACTTCACCTTCCTGTGCCTGCGGAATCCCGGGACGCACAGCTGCCGCTCATATCAATGATGATCAACGAGGCGCTTTGTGAGGCGGTTACAAGCTAGACAATTACTCATTGCATCTCATGGCTTCACCAAACATTCGATCGAAAAGATCAAGAACAGGAGGGACGATCTCGCTGTAGAACTCTTCAAATGATCTGTAGGATGTGATCTGGTCCTTTCGCCCGACAAGCACGTCCGATACTTCAAACGGCAGCTTGGGGGCGCGCTCGGCTCTATCGCGGAGATACAGTCGTGGCATACTTCCCAGTCGTGCAAGAAACTCGAATCGCCCCTGGAGGTCGCGAAGCCTATCCAAGTCGAAATTGGGGATGCATGTGGCTTTCTTGTCAACAGTGCGCAACATGTCGTAAGTGTAGTTTACCAGAGGCCTCGCTATCGCATCCAGGCGGTCGACGAATTTCGCATGCCATCGATCTAGAAAGAGTTGCTGGAACCCACGCCAGTCCACGAGGATGATATTTGTGTTCTTGGCAGCCATATGTGCACCGCTCTGAAAACCAGCCGTTGAAATGATGATACCTGCGTGAGCCCCGTAATCCGCCACAGCGGTTCGAAACCCATGGACGACCTCGCGAGGAACTGGGCGACTCCAATGCTTGCATTCGCAGATGTATGTCATGGCAGGCGATTGCGTCGTCTCGCGCGCGTGGACATCAATTTCCAACGCACCTCGGACGGTTTGTACGCGTCGCTCGACCTCCACATCGAGACCGCACTCCTCGAGGATTTTGGCGACCTCCAATTGGAGGTCGCGCCAGTCGCACGGGATCCTATCTTCGATCATGTGCTCAGCCATGTCGTTGGCGCTTTCGTAGTCGAAGGTGAGGCCGTGGTTGCGCTGGGCGACCAGATCCACGAGAGTATGCGAATTCTTGCCCGATTGTCGCTCATCCATGGGCGATCACCAGCCGAAGCAGACTCAACCGGCGTCGGCCACGTTGAACACGCGGCGCCAGCAGAGGAGCCGCGATGCGGGTACTTGCCAAATTCCTTCTTGTACTCAGCCTTATCGGCTGCGGTGGGGTTAAAGGTAAGACGATCACCGCTGAAAACAAAGACAGGATCCTCCAGGACATCAGGAACAGCCACGATCTCACGGTCGAAGAAGTCGGACTCCTTCAACGATACGTGATGCGCTCAGCGCTCCAGGATGCCTTCGGTGGCAAGACGCCATCTCTTCCGGTCGGGAAAACTATCGGAGCAATCATCAAGGAGGAACGCGAAGCCGAGGCTCACGCCGCGACTGAAGCGCATGAGGAGAGCCTTCGGATTGTCCACGCAAGAGCGGAAGCCGAGAAGCAACGTGCCATACTGCGTGAGGCGGTCACTGTCACAGTCTACGAGAAGCGCCTCGCCCAAGGCGAGTATGATGCCTCGATGGCATGCAAGGTCATGTTCACGAATCATTCGGGCAAGGACATCCGTGGCTTTCAGGGGACGCTGGTCTTCAACGACTTGTTCGGCGACCAGATCATTCGGTTGGGTCTCAAGGAGGACGACGTGCTCATGGCTGGATCGAACAGGCGTGCGTCGCGGTACTGGAACTACAACCAGTTCATGGACGACCACAATCGCTGGGTGGGCACAAAGCACGAGAACATGAAGATCGTTTGGGAGCCCAAAACAATCCTGTTCACCGACGGCTCCTCGCTGAGCGCGGGCAAGGACGACGAGTGACATGGTTGGTCACGAGGTGAGGGTGGAGCTTGTCGTTCGTCATATTGGCGCGTTTCGAGTCCAGAGAGAGCGTGTCCAGATTTCTGTGTAAGCCCTTTCCGGGCACGCGGGCAGTTGTCCTTCGAACATCCGCCGTTCTTCGCGGACCATCGGGTAGCGGTCGCCCCACTTCCGTTCGAACTCGCTGAGCGCGGCGAGCACGCCGCGGTTCTTGAGTTCAGTGACCACCTTCAGCCAGAACTTGGCGCCCTCGTTCGGTTCGATCCCCAGGCCAAGCACTTCCTTCTTGCCCTCGACGCTGATGCCGAGGGCCACATACACGTGCCTACACCGAATGATGTGGGGCAGCTTCCCGGAACAGGCAGGCCCCCGCCTAGATCTTCAAACGTCCGATGAGGGCGAGGACTGCAATGCCGAGAATCCCGATCCAGGCTGCTTCGGAGGTCTTGTTCGCGGTACCCGAGAGTGGAATGACGACCGCCTGATCAGCCCTGCGCACACGGCGGCGGGTGATGCTGTCGTGACGAAGTGGCCGATGAATGATGCCGCTTGGGACCTGGGCCGTGAATACGACCTGCGTCTTGAGGAGGAATGTCGCTTCCGCGTCGTGGCCGGTCCGCGATCCGGGAGTAGGGTTCGAAACGGTCTCGCGGATATGGTCGAAATTAAGTCGGAGGACGTAACGATCGCCGACGGCCGCCAGATAACGGCCTGTCTCGTCTTTCATGATCTCGATCCAAACGAGATCCATCTGACGTTCGGAACCATCGGGCCGGAGCTCCACTGTTGGGGGATCGAGGCGAAACCGCTTGTAGGCAGACTTTCTCTGCTCTCTCTTGTTCATCGATCAAACTCCGTTTCGCCTTTGGTCATCCCTCGCTCCCACCCAGACGTAGGTGCTTGAGATAGGCTTGGCCAGCAGCCGTCGACAAGCGTCTGGCTACGTCAGCGCAACACCGGCAGCCATGACATGGCAAGGTCGAAATACCGGCCCATCGGCAGATTCGGAACATGAACCCTGGGTCACGGTATTCTTAGCTCATGAAAGTGGCTTCAACTTGATCACAATGGAAGCGGGCTTGCTCGTTGCCCAAGCCGATAAGTTCCTGAATAGAGCCGGCGTTGTCGAGCGCGAACACGCCGGCGGCAACCTCGGGTTGAATCCGCAGCACGTTCTGCTTTCCGAGGAGCAGCCCCGCTTGATTCGTCGCGGTAACCGCCTGCCCACGCATGACCCACGCAACCGCTGGCTTTGCCCATGCGGCAAGCCCCCCGGTTCGGCGAGCGAACGCGCTGAGACGCATTGGTGTGGTCGTGCACCCTAGACTCAACACGCGGATGGCTTCTCGCGGCTGCTCCAGGATCGCGATGGCCTCCACCACTCCGACCATGATCGGGTTGTTCGCCCATAGGCCGCCGTCGAGCAGCGTCACTCCTGTCGGGGCTACGTGGGCGGGGAAGTACGTCGGAGCAGCTGCTGTGGCCAAGGCGACATTGACCGCGCTCTCATGTTGGTCGATCTGAAAGCGCGAGTGATGCGGAGTCTTGTAGATGTACACGTCGCCTGTGTTCGCGCTCGTCGCCGGGATGACTAAATGTTTCTTGGCGTCGCCCAACTTCCTGTCGCCGAACACGTCCTCGAGGGCCGTACGGAGAACCGAGGCGTCGTAGCGGGACTGGACGAGGCCGCGCGCGCCGCGCGTCATCCGCTGCCACCATGAGCTTGGGAAAATTTTCGGGCCGTGCGTTTGGTAGAAATTGAGCATCTCCTCGGCCGTGAATCCGAGTCCCAGACCGAGAGCGATAATCCCGCCCGTGGAGGTGCCGACCAGTAGATCGAAGTGGTCGGCGATGCGCTTGCCGATGGAACGCTCTATCGCGGCGAGGAAGGCGGCCGGAAACACGCCCTTGATTCCGCCCCCGTCGATGGAAAGGATGCGAAAGTTTTTCACGGGTGCGGCGATTCAGTTGAAGACTTGAGCGGATGAACGCCGCCCCCGAGCCATTCGCCGGTGACGCGCCAGATCTCGTAGTGATAGAGCCAGAGGACCGTCCACGGGATGATGGCCTCGCTGATGTAGTTCGCGCGGGTCCACTGCCCCGGCACGTAGAGGCACAAGCTCTCGTCTCCGTAGCGGTGGGGAATCGAGCCATCGGCTCGCGGCTCAAGCACTGGGTTGATGACGAGGACCTTGGGATTCTCCCAGTCGGCGTACGAGATCTTGACCGTGTAGACCTGACTCAACGGGGTCGGCCGAAGCGTGCCCTCCCAAACGTGACGCTTGCCGCGGGAGACGAGTCGAAATCCCGGCCAGCCCGAGAGCATCATCGCCGACTGTTGGGCGGGGCTCAGTCGCCCTGGTCCTGGTGGCCTATTCCTCGCCATAGAACGTGTTCGAACGGATGGGCGCGGTACGCGGAAGCGACGCGATCGCGAGCGCGCCAGTGGCGCGTGCGACGCCGAGGGTGCCGCTCTTGCGCTGCGTCTCCACCTGCTCTTTCGTGAAGCGCTTGAATGCCCGCTGGGTGACGGGGTCGCCGAACAGCACGCCGAGCGCCGCTGCAACATCTTCAATCGTCCCAGTCTCTTGGATCGTCGTCCACGTCGCATTCAGTGCCGCGATCCTCGCCCTGAAGAGTCGATACGTCTCGGGCAGACGCTCCCATTGCTCACTGAGAACTTCATTCGGCTGAGCCGGATTTACCACCCTCAAGGGGTTCCCGTTCTGGGCGGTCGCTGTCGCGATCGAGCGGACGATGTCACCGAAGGTTTCGCCGGTCGAGAGCGTGCCGCGGTAGAAGTTGCCCGCCAAAGTCGTCGCAACAATTGACCGCGGTGCCGCGTCACAATTCTTCTGGTAGTCCACGTCACGCCACCGCTTGAGAAGCAACACGCCGCGCTGCAGCGGGGTTTTCTCCTTCGCCGTCTCGTGATCGGGAAGTGGTTCGACGGCGCGCTTGCGCAGCTCGGCGAAGTACAGCTCGGTCCGGCCGCAAAACCAGGCGGCGTAGCCCTTCGGGTTGCTCCGAAGCCATGCCTCGAGCTCGCGGTCCGGGATGAGCACCTGCGTCCCATCAGGCGGCCACGTCGGCCGCGCCGGCAGCACGTCGAGGTGGAACTCGTTCGCGTACGTGAGTCGGATGCAGCGCTTCTTGCGCTCGATCATCCCGTTGTAGACGGAGTGCTGCCGCAGCCGATGCTCGACCATGTTGAGGAGAACGAGCGGCGATACCTGCTTGATGCCGAGGTCGAGTTCACAGACGAGATCGAGGTCGAACTCCGCACCGGTGAGGGGCCGGCCGCAGGTGCCGATGCGGAACGAACCTTGGGGGTAGATCGTCGGCCTCCATGCCGCGAGCGTACTACCCGGAGCATTGAGCCAGTCGCCGACCGCATGGTAGCGATGTTCGGCGGCGGCGTGCGCGGCTTCGGATAGCTGCAGCTCCTCGCAAATGTAGGCAAGAAGTGTGTCGAGGTAATCAGTCCGTGTAGTGAACATGTGGTTCCTTCCGACTCCGATCAATGCTTCCGATCTTTCGGCGGGTTCGGGTCACTGCCGAAACTGTCTTTGTCGCGGATCTGACCGTCGCGGCCGTGAGTAACGATCTCTACACCATCCCGTCGTGCGATTGGTCGTCCCGCTTTGTCCGCGTTCTCCTGCGTACGATGCTCCGAGATCGGATGCTTCTGGCCTTCGCGTTTCACCGCCCAGCCCTTGTCTGCGGGGACGATGTGGATGTTCTTCTTTCCCATGGTTTCTTCTCTTTTTGTTACGCCACATACAGTGTGGCTGATGGATGAGCGGGTAAACAATTTCGAGCTGAGCGTTTGCGTAGGCGGGTAGTACGGAACGACATCGTGGTCTTCTCGACAACCTTTGGCCGGCCATGGACGACGATCGCAACTTCCTTCTCTCCCTGTTGTGCGCTGGCGGGGCGCTTGGCGCATATTCAGCTAGCGTCTGGGGCTTCTTCGGTGCGTTCAGGTCACATTCCCGAGCCGAGGGGCTCCGGCCTTTGAAATTGCGGGGAGTCACAACCGAAGGATAAACCAATGAACATTTAGCCGTCAAGCTTAATTTAGTCATACCAGTAATTACGCCTTGAGTTGCCTATCAGATTCCTTTAAGCTCCGGTGCACCTTTTACTTGCGGAGCGTCCATGCCGAAGGCTCAATTCGAAAAGTTCGCTAATCCCTACCGTCCAGGGGCCGGCCACATGCCGAGGTATCTGGCTGGCAGGGAGTCAGAAATCGAAGAATTTGCGCGACTGCTCCGCCAAGACATTGTCCTGCAAAGTCTTGTGTTGACAGGGCTTCGAGGCGTGGGGAAAACCGTCCTGCTTGAGACCTTCAAGCCAATTGCTCTATCCGCGGGCTGGGTATGGGTTGGGACCGATTTGTCCGAGTCAGCAACGTTGAGCGAGATCAACGTCGTTGTTCGCTTGCTGACTGACTTGTCCGTGGCCACGAGGTCGTTTGGTATCGTGCCGGAAGCGGGCCACGACGATTCAGAAACACCAGGCCTGGCCCATCGCGTTCTCGACTACCAAGCATTGCAAGATCAATTTCATAACACCCCTGGACTCAGCTCCGACAAGCTCAAACGGGTACTTCAAGAAGTCTGGAAAGTTCTCCGTCACACTGGCAAGCGTGGCATCATTTTCGCCTATGACGAGGCCCAGAACCTTTCTGATCATGCAGCGAAAGAGGAGTACCCCCTCTCATTGCTTCTAGATGTCTTTCAGTCGATACAGCGACAAGAAATCCCTTTCATGCTTGCTTTGACGGGATTGCCGACACTGTTTCCGAAGTTGGTTGAGGCCCGCACATACGCGGAACGGATGTTCCATGTGATCAGCCTTAACTCACTCGACCCAGTCGCTACTCGCCAAGCCATTTTGAAACCGATTGCGGATGCTAAGTGTCCCGTACAATTCGAGTCCGCCTCTGTCGAGACGATTGCAGATATGTCGGCCGGGTATCCCTACTTTATTCAATATGTGTGCCGGGAATGCTTCGACATCTGGGTGTCTGATGCTGCCTCCGGTCATGCACTGGCCCCGATACCCATGGACGAGATTACGCGCAAGCTTGACGCCGATTTCTTCGCGGGACGATGGTCTCGCGCCACTGATCGCCAACGCGATCTTCTGTGGGCTATCGCGAAGCTTGATAATTCCGATTCCGAATTTACTGTTCAGGACATCGTGGAAAGTAGTCAGCGCGTGTTGTCCAAAGCATTTAGCCCAAGTCACGTTAACCAAATGCTCGCATCCCTTGGTGACGCCGGATTAGTCTACAAGAATCGGTGGGCCAAATATTCTCTGGCGGTTCCGCTATTGGACAGGTTCATCCTTCGCGTACGCACGGACGACGAAGAGTGGCAAGATCTCTAGCCCTCTTGTGCTCCGTCACCTTATTTCGTGAAGCTACGGCGCCTTCGACGCGTAAGAGCTGGCGCGACCTTGGCGTGCGACTCAAGGAGATGAGATGGCCATACAATTGACTCTCGACAAGGCAATCAAGAAACACTCGCCCGACAAGAAACCGCACGTCCTGTTGGGAAATGGGTTCAGCAGGGCGTGTCGCGATGACATCTTCTCGTACAAGTCGCTGTTTGAGCGCGCGGACTTCGAAAAGTGCTCGGCGGAGGCGAAGGCGGCGTTCGGAGCGCTCAATACGACAGACTTCGAAATCGTGATGCGTGCGATGCGAAGCGCTGCAGCCCTACTCGAGGTTTACGACGGCACGCCCACACCACGGAGCAAGGCAATGCGAAGTGATGCGAGCTCTCTTCGCGAAGTACTTGTCGAGGCAATCGCCGGCAACCATCCTCCGTTCCCGGCCGAGATTAGCAATGCAAGCTACGAGCGGTGCCGGCACTTTCTGGCTCGCTTTGATCGCATCTATTCACTTAACTACGATCTGCTCATGTATTGGGCGTTCATGCAGGATGAGCTTCAACCTGCAATTGAGTGTGATGACGGATTTCGCGCCCCCGAGGACAGACACGCACCCTACGTTACGTGGGACGTCGAAAAGACGGACCGTCAACGCATCTTCTACTTACACGGTGGATTACACATCTTTGATGCCGGGGACGAGCTCCAAAAGTACACATGGACGCGCACCGGTATTCGGCTACTCGAGCAGATCCGGGAAGCGTTGGCGAAAGACTACTACCCGCTATTCGTGGCAGAAGGGGATAGTCGCAGTAAGATGCGTCGTATTCGTCACAGCGACTACCTGTCCCGAGCCTATCGCAGCTTCACGAGCATCGGAGGAACCCTCGTCGTGGTAGGTTTCTCCTTCGGGGCTTCCGATGATCACATCTTGAGCGCGATTGTCCACAGCAAGGTGACAAACCTGCTCGTCGGGATCCATGGTGATCCCGAGGGTCCGGGGAACAGATCGCTGAAGAGGCGAGCAGTCGCACTGCAGACCATGAGAACCAGGAAGCCGGCGCTGGATGTCGAATTTTTCGACTCCACTTCCGCGTCAATCTGGTAGTGGCTACAGTTTCTGTCCACAAATGGACTGGAAGATGGGATCAGGAGCCAAGGGACCAGAATAGACGGCGCAAAACACCATGTTCTTCAGCTAGTTGAAGGCGTGCGAGGCACGGATAGCCTATTTGTGGCGTCGTCACCGAACGTTCTTCACACTTAATTGAGTGCGCGTTTGTGTCCCGGACCGCGCGTGTGTACACGGGCGCCGGATGTGCAAATCAGACAAACACTCCCCCAATTGAGGAGGCCGTGCCGCATGCGGGCCAGAAGCCGATGGAAAACGCGAATCCCAGATGACCATTTGCCAGTCATCCTCGATGTCCTTGGCTGGATGCCCCACCCAAACCAGTCCAGCAGCGAAGTAACAACTCATATGGAGCGTATTCTTGCGACGATTCCACAACCCAAGCAGGGTGACCTTCGGCGAGGTCACGTTTTGACTGTCTTTAGGGCTCGAACAAACACGTGGGGCATAGTCAGCCGAGAACAACCCGATGTTCTTACGTTTCGGATTGAGAGTGATGACTCCGCGGATGTTCGCAAGGCCACGGAGGACCTCTGCGAATCGCTTGTGCTCGACTATCGGAGGCATTGGCGCGTACGTGATCACGCCTTTCAACCGGTTGGTACACTAGAGATTCTAGAGAAGGATGGTGAAAAGGTCATACACGATGGGAACTTCGTCCGGGGGCGGCTCCGTCGCGCGTTCCGTGAGCGCGGACCGGAGGCCTTCACTGGCGTCCTTTTCTTACTACTCGCGGCGATTTGCCTGTGGGGTTCTCAGCCCACGCACTTTATTGACTCGACTACCTTCGAAGGCCAGCGCATGCGCTGGATGCTGGACTTTTGGGGAAGGCTTGGGACTGCCTTTGCAGCCACAGGGCTGACCGGCGCCCTGTACATCACTTTTTCATTGCTTAGCGTCAATCGCCAGCGCTACGTGGTCTGGAATCAGCCCAAGAGTAGGTGACAAACTTCACAATTCCTGGGACCTTGCACAACTATTCAGTATCCCAAAGATCCTCGAGTCGCCGAGGAATGTGCCCGTTGCTGACAGGCTGCCCAAGACGCTCCGACCACTCAATTCTCTCATTCTTGGCTAGCACGACGCCGTACAACTCGATCGTCGGCTGCCTAGTGCGCAGCGCCCGCGCGATATCCTCGATCGTAGACCCACGAGTCGCGAAGTCATCGAGGATGACTATCGTCGCGGCCTGTACGGCGCCGGCGGTGTACACCCCCCCGACCATGGCATCCCGATCCTCAGCCGAACGCAGGGTCTTGAGGGACTGATGCGCGCGCTTTTGCAGGACACCCGGCTGCCAGTCCCACCCGGTCCGAGCAGCGACCGCTATTCCCAACTTCGCTAAAGGACTTTTCACGTCCAAGGTCACGTCCGCCGACCCGATGGCCGAGACAATCGTGGCGGAAGTCGGAAGGCCCGCGGACATAATTGCGGCCGGGAGGGTCGCACAGGCCCCTTTGATGGCGGCCGACTGTCGGGTGGCATGGCCGAATTTGAACTGGTTGAATCGCTCTGTCCAAGGATCCGCAAAGCTATCCTCGATTCGAAAGCCGATGGCGAAGACCGGGATCGAGCACCCATCCAGCCTTGAAAAGCGCATCAAATCGCCCTGCATGCTCCATGGCGGTAGCATCGTTTAGCGACTATCCTCTCCGCTGGGCAAGGGTGCTGGTCCATCCTGCAGCTTGAGCTTGGCGGGCGCCAGGGCAACGGAAGCGGCAACGGGATAATTTTGGCCGTTGAATCCCCTTCCTTCAATCGTCTAGTTTCTGATTGAGGACGTAGCTCAAACTCGGAAGAAAGGGCGTCCATGGCCAAGATCCCAGCACCGCCTTTTCAGAGCCTGTCTCCAAACGAACTCCTTGGCCCGCTAAACGACATCGAGACGCTTAACGCGCCCAAGAGCCTGTTCGCCGCGGGTGACTTCCGTCTTGCCCAAGGCACCGTACGCGTAGCGATGGTTGGATCACGTGAAGCAAGTTCTGACGGTCTTCGACGAGCGGCGAAGCTTGCTCGCGAACTAGTCGAGCGGAACGTAGTCGTCGTCAGCGGACTTGCCAAGGGGGTCGACGGGACGGCGCAACGCGCCGCCCTCGAGGCCGGCGGCAGGACCATCGCCGTGATCGGCACGCCGCTTGATCAGGCCTATCCGAAAGAGCACGCGGAACTGCAGCAGCTGCTAGCTCGGGAACACCTGGTTGTTTCTGAATTTCCGATCGGCTATCCGGTCAGGCCTTCGAATTTTCCGCGAAGAAATCGCACAATGGCTCTCATGTGCCACGCCTCGGTCATTGTCGAAGCTGGAGATTCCAGCGGAACTTTGTCCCAAGGCTGGGAGGCGCTGCGGCTTGGTCGCCCACTGTTCATGATGCAATCGGTCCTTGAGAACCGATCGCTTACTTGGCCCCAGGAGATGCTCGGCTACGGAGCTCGTTTGCTCTCGAGCACGGAGGATCTGCTCGACGTATTGCCAGCCGACGGAAGGCAGCTGTCTGCCGCTGCTTTCTGAAGCGATCTTCGGCGCTTTCCTGGTTTACTCGCCGCGAGGAAGCTCGGAAGTATCCCAGAATTCGCGGACAATCACGTACGGCCTGAAGAATGACTCAGTCCGCCTTTCCAGCGGCCTGACTATGTCGCAGTTTGCGGCGAAGCGTCTGCGTGAAGAATGGTCCGGCTCCGCGCTAGAGACCCTCCTCCATGGCGACGTCGTTCTGGTCCCAGCACCCCGCAGTGCGCTACCCCTCAAGAACGGCCTATGGCCAGCGCAGCGAATCTGCGACGCCTTGAAGGTCGAAGGCTTTGGAAGCCGAGTTTCCCCCTTGCTCAAGCGCGTCAAGGCTGTCCCAAAGGCAGCCTTCGCGGCTCCAGGCGAACGGCCCTCACCGAACATCCACTACGGTTCAATGACCGTCCAAGCGGAACTCGGACATACCCCAACCGAGATCGTGGTTGTCGATGACGTCATTACCAGGGGAGCGATCCTGCTCGCGAGCGTATCGCTACTCCGAGACGCTTTCCCGACCAGCCAGGTTCGAGCCTTTGCCGTCGTTCGCACCGCTCAATACGGAGCCGAGATAGAAAGGATTGCGGACCCGTGTCTCGGTCGGATCACCTGCACGTCGGGATACCTTACGCGTTCTCCGTGAGGACTGAATCGTCGAAGCCGGTCAAGCGCAGACGGCGCTCCCTTCACCAAGTGCGACGCAAAGATATCGTTGCGATCGCGCTGATCGAAGTTGCCTGCTCGGTCGTCATAGTCTTCAGGGTCGTCACATTGCGAGCGTTGCCGTTAGAACCCGCCTCACCCGGGTTCGTGGCCAGATGACGGGCATCTCGGGCCGCCAGCGCGCGTTCTACAAGGACGCCGGTCAATCGCTTGAGCAGGCCGTCTCGCCCCGTCATGGTTTCGGGGCCGCTGTAGCCGGTTGGAAGCGGCTCCAGCCAAATAGCTATATGCGCACTGATTTGTCGGCGTAAACCATTGACGTGTAACGGTTTATGTGCTAGAACGACCGCGACAATCGCTTCCAGCCTCAAGGAGTCGAATGGTTCCACTCCTTGTTTTCTGGAGGCTATTGAATGCCGGATTCGCACTTGTTCGTTGAGCGCTTCCGCTTGGCAAGGCTTGGCATCAACAGGGGTTTCAGTATTGCCGTACATGTGAGCCTATCGTCCAAAGCCATGATGGATATTCAGCTCTCCTGTCATGTCGTCGATCAAAAATTTCTCGAGAAAGCGCGTTGGGTGGCTCAAGCCTACCTGACCACAGACCAAGCAGCCCGCATCCTAAATTCAGGATCCCCCGGGCGATGGACACTCATACTCTCTCGGCCCTACCAAGACGTCACATCTGTCAGCCAGGTGTTCATTGAAGCCCACGGCCTCTTCAACGGTTTGCTCTACGCATACCGTGTGGTCGTCGACGTCGAGGCTTCACTTCGCAACGCACCCTAGCTCCGGGCGCCCCTTTCATTCAAGGGGCGCTTTTGTCTCATGTTCGTTAATGAGTTGCAGCCACTCCGCAACGGCAGGCGGGTATCCATCAGCCGACGCGTGGTGTGACTTCAACCACTGCGCCAAGAAGTATTCTTGATACGCCCGATGCGTAAAGGACATCCAGTAATCCTCCTCCTTCCGTCGGACTGCCCGAAGCAAGCTATTGATGACTAGGCCGGTCGGGTCTATGACGTCCGCAAGTTCAGGGCACATTCCCCTCAACTTCTCGAAGGAACATTCTGCGCGCAACAATATTGCGTCGTCGACGTGCTCGTGCATGCACCCCGCTGCTGCTTCCATTGCAGCGCGGGCGAGGCGGCGCCGAACCAGCAACTTCTCTTCGGTCGAAGCGATACCTACTCTTCCTGCGCCTCCCAAATCTAACGGTCGTCCGAAGTCACGCTCAAGTTTGAGACGTAGCCAGTGCTCAAACAGCGAGACCCGATTCTCTGGTCGAATCTCATCGGTCTCGAGAGTCTCAAGAATCCAACGAAGAAAGAGCGGCCGTCTTGGGATATCGCCATAGAACCGCTCGTAGCTTCCTTCCTGCACAAGTGTAGCGAAGGTTAGGATCCTCTGGATTGATGCCGGCTCGGAACGCGAACTAGCAAACCGCTGTGCAAATGCGGCGACCTCGCGATAGCCCCACATTTCCAGATTGACGACCTGCCACTTACGAACGATTGGTTCTTGCTTTCTTGAGCCGGGATCGCGTGACCGCAGTTCAGACTCCTGCACCCGCCACCACTCTGTGCGTGCTGAAAGCACGACCGGGATCTTGATTTCTCGGAGCGCATTGATGAGGTTCCGCAAGCGTCCGGGTCTGTTGAGCTCCGCGGACTCGTCCAGCCCGTCGATGACAAGGGCCCACGGCTCCTTGTCCCGCTTAAAGAGGTATTCGAGAACCCCTCTGGTCAATCGCAGAGCTTCCATACGCGTTTCACCATCGTAGTCTTGACCAAACCCGTCGAGATTCACGCACGACATCAGCAGGGACTTGGTGTTAAGCGTCTCGTTCGGGATGCGGGCAGCAGGGATAAAGATCACGGTCCGTGCCGCGTCGGCGACGCCCCTAATCAGGCAGATGGTTTTCCCGTATCCGTACTCGCCGAGCAAGACCGAGAGATTGCTTCGCGGTGAGTCGAACAGCAGTTTGGCTGGATCCAGTAACCCCGCCTCGAGCTCGTTGGCAGTCCGGATTTGTTGTGGATCGACGGCCAGCAACCGTCGTCCACATGGCACTTCGATGAGATCGGCACACAGCGGTGGCTCTAACACGAGATGCTCGCGAACAGCAGCGCCGGTTACTGAGCGCAAGTGAGCGATTACTCGACGCACGAGATGGTTGAACAACTGCTTGAGAAGCTCGCGCGTGTCCCAATGCTCAGCTGCGAACGCCGACCCTGATTCACGCAGGGTGTCTAAGACGGTCCCCATAGAGGCCGCGATCTCCCGACCCTTCACTGGCTTGTTCGTGAAGAGTAGGTAGCGCTCCGACGACAGCCCGCTCCGGCGGAATTTCACGCTCGAGGCAGCAGCGCTGCGTACCACTTTGCTTGTAACCTCGTCCTTGATGCTACCTTTACACTGAATGACGAGATCGAATCGTGGGGGCGACCCGAGATAAAAGTCGATGCCAGCGGTGTCGAGCTTCGACCGCGCCTCCGGACGCACCAATGCAGGCCAGAGAATCCGGAGAATCGGCAGAAGCATCCGCTCTAATTCCCGATCTGTGTGGCCGTAAATACGCCCGGCGAGCTGCAAGTACTCGACCTTGTTAACGCGGGCCGTATAGCCCTTACTGGGCTTCATTACCTTGCGCTCAACTGCGCGCCCCAACTACCACCAATTCCGCATCAAGATTGCGACAATCGCCTTGCGTCGCCAGAAGCAGCGTATCGAGTTGCCGCATTCGGGCGACGCGAGGGCTGTCTTTGCCGGTTGCTTGAAGGGCGCGGACGGCGTCGTGCTCGGCCTGGGTGATCCTCGGTTGGAGAATGACGAGCCGACGCTGAAAATTAGCCCCAAGACTTCGAAGCGCTTTCACCATGCCGTCCCGGTTCTTCATCATCACGCCATCTCGCCAGACCAGCCTGCCAACCGGGCCGGAGCCCCCGGCTTCAAAACGATCGGCTAGATTCGTGCGGTCAAGAAAGCGAAGGTTCTTCACTGCCTGGGCACTAACCACCTCGTAGTCGGACACGGAGACACCTCTTTTCGGGCCTCGACCTGAAGAGCCTTTCACGTGGATGAGCGTTAGAAGTGGAGGTGCATTTGCGGGAAGATTGAGGTGGAGAAAGTCTGCAATCTCACCGGGACCGTCGTCACAGGCCAGCCACCCTGAGCCGTGGCTATTGGAGTCGAGCCCCGGCCATCGCGTACTAATCCAACAGAATAGGGACTTCTGTTTGCCAACTTGATCAGGCGCGAAGGTCCTGCCGTCAGCACCAACGGGCTTCTCCCGAGTTACGTCGAAACCCGACAAATCGGCAAACTGCCAGCCCCTGAACGGATAATCGCGAAAGCGCGTGACGAAGATGGCACCCGAAATCAGCGTATGACCAGAGTCGTACCTGATCTTCACCCAGTCTCGGTTGCCGCAGATGCGTTCTGCATCGCGAAACAGAGCCGCGTCTCCCGTCAGCTGTTGGCGCGGTTCGACATGCAGGATCAACCGATCACGAGGGCCTAGACGCACCTCGAAGCGAAAATCGCCAAGCGGCTCCCCATCGAGTGAGAGTCGCGCACTAAAATTCGGACCGCTTGTCTCAAGAATTTCAAAGTTGGCGCCATAGCTCCAACGCTCCATGCGTTGCCGCTGCTCCTCATCGGCCGCCGGTTCATCGGCAAAGAGTTCCGGAGGAAGGATACTTACGTCGAAGGCCCCGTGGACGTCTGGTGAGTAGCTCGTCGGGACCGCGAGCACTGGTAGCGGGGCTACTTCTGATCTATTCGCAGCTTCAGTCGCTTCCAGCTGACGAAGAATAAGGGATACCCTCCGGGCAAACTCTTCCCAATCTCGTGATGCGCCCGCCCATATGCGGGAATGCTGCGGAACAGCACCCACGCTGCGGCCGCGCAGAGCCCCCGGCTCCCGAAGGAACGTCGACTCCACCCTTGCGGCCGTAAAGTAGTATGCCTGATCCGCAAGCGGGTCGAGGGCGTCTTGGAGGCTGATGCCCGCCAAGACTTTGCTGTCCGCCTTCGTGGCGACATTCCGTCCGAGGCTGGTAAGCCACAAGGTCTTCGCCGGCCCATCAATGAAGGCGGCGTTGAGCACATGGGGCTCTATTGATTCCAGGCCCTTGAACGCTCCCCTGGGTTCACTAAGCCTCCGAATAATCACTTGCTGGCCCGCCGGTTCGGAGCAGTGAAATGCAACATATCGGCCACGGCGCAGCGCGATAAGCACATGGTGGTGTACATCGATGAGCTCCGCGTCATCACTGTTCGGGATGAGCCATGCCGGTGTATGGTGCTGGCGATAGCGTAGCAATGCGGCTACTAGGTCACCGGTCGTGGATTCTGGCGCTTGGTCGATGAACCGCCGCTTGGAGTCTGCTGACTTAGTCATTTTCAAGTCGGCACGCAACTCTGTCAGGGCAGCGTCGAGCACTCCGGACAGTCCTTTGCCACGCACAACACGGGCGAGGACAAGCGATACATATGGCTTGATACGACCTGTCAATGCGGCCATGCACACCCTCCTCCCGAACTAACCCAGCCCGGCCGACTTTGCCGCAACGGGGACGCCGTACCGAATAGCAGCTACACAATCCGCCTCTAGTCCTTTTCGGACAAGGGATCGGGATCTGCTGACTCTGGTGACCGTAGCGGAGAGGCGGGATAGTAACTCCTCGCTGGCACGAGGCCATCTGTCGGGCTGAAACCATCAGGCCGCCGCCAGGCCACACCTATCCGGTGATCTCAACCTCGATCGACTCGGCTGTCACCTTAGGCTTGATGCCAGCTCGCTTCCACGCAGACTTCGCCGGTTCCTTCTTTGGGTCGCACGATGCCGGGTTCTTATCGTCCATCTGCAGGACACGATGATCGGTCTTTTCGACGAGGCGCTTGAAGAGATTCTTCGCGGGCATCTTCCAGCCGTTTGCTTTGGTGATGTTCGGATCCTTCTTGTGAACCGGAATTAGGGCAATGAGGTCGGCCCGGCCCAGCTTCTCAAAGGTATCGACTAACGTCGCGTTATGACTGGCATGATGCCCGACCTTATAGAGCACCGTCCGGGCAAGCAGGTCGTCCGTACTGACGTCAGCCCGCTCCCATTTTACATCCTCCCAACTAGCCCAGTTGCCGGTCTGGGCATCGGCAGCAAATAGCAGTACTTTGCCGCTTTCCACGAGTTCGATCGCTAGCACGAGGCTCGAGTTGTTTGTAAACGTGTCCAAATAGAGCGCGAGCGATTCCGACTGAAGAAGCCAGTCGTCGTTGATTGTCCGCCAGTGATCCTGCTGCGTGCGGTAGCGACTGCGCATTTCGCGAAGCTCCTTAGAGCCCGAGGACCCTCTTCGTTCAAATGCCTGCTTAAATGGATACGCGGAATCCCGAGTTGTAGTGGTCGAGCTCCTTTTCTTGACCGCCGCGAGAAAGCTGTTCGCCCTTAGCACGTGATTCGCTAGTGCGTGATCGTAGCTTTCGCCTTTCCGCGGGTCCTTACGGTACAGCAACTTCTCGTCCCTCGGCGGGCCTAAGACGTGGATGCGAACGCTCGACGCGGGCAGCCCCGGCATTTCAAGTGTTCGCCCGGGCCGAAGATAGACCGGATCTTCGGTGCCGATCGCCTTGAGGTTCGCGATACCCTTGGCCGGCAATTCGGGCACAGACCCCGCGGCATTCGCGCCGTAGAACCCAAGAATGTCGTCCAGCACCATAAGAGAGCGACGCGCCGTGGGTCGATTGGCCGCAGTGCGCCCGACCTGCGCATGAAGTCGGTCCCGGGCCTCCGCCAAGCCCAGCATCAAGTTGTTGTGGTCCTTGCCAATATTATGTGCCTTAGCGTCGCCCGGATCGTCCAGCCATGATAGCCACACACGCCGCACGCCGATCTTCTCGAATTCCGTCTTGCAGTGCACGAACCCACTCACGTGATCGTTGTGCTGGTGCGTGCCTACGACAACGTCGAGAGGCTGACCCTGAGTGTCTACGGCGATCTGCTGCACCAGTCTCTTCAATCGCGTCATCGAAGCAGCGGTATTTCGAAACGAGCCGCAGTCGATTAACAATCGACTCTTGGACGCGCCCGATGTGAAGGTGACGAGGAAGCAATCCCCCAGCTCATCTAGGCGGTACATGCGAATATTCGCCGACGTCTTGGCCATGCTTGCACCTCCCGAGCCTAGTGGCGATGCAATAGGTTGAAGTCCAGCCGCCATGACCGATCGTCGTCCGAGTACAGCGATGGTGGCGGCGATGCGGCGTTTTGGTCCTCACCAGTCAGGTAGCGCTCCTGGCGGCAGAAGCGATCATAGCCTTTGACGTCCTTAAGGATGACGTACTCGACGGCGTTCAGATTGCCGAGACTCAAAATCATTGAACAACCCCCACGGAACACCATGACGCGGCGCTGGCCATCCTCGCCGATGTCAACCGTCACCCGCTGCGTGAGCGTGATGACCACCTGCTGGACCTGCCGTCCCTCGCGACCGGCTCGGAACGCCGGGCGAATGGTGTGAACCTCGATCTTAGGAACGTAAGTATTGTTAGGTTTGTCCTCGAACAGGAATCGCACCTTTCGCGAGTCCTTGCCGAACAACTCCGAGACGGGACGGGACGTCAACCCAAGTTCGTTGAGAAACTGTTCCCACTCGTACGGTCCGTGACGGGCCGCCTTTCCCATGAGGATTGCGTTCAACTTTGCTTGTGCCTTCTGTGATCGTTCGTAAAGCTCCCGTCGATCAACGGTCTCCATCAATCCGGTGATATCTTCTTTGATCTGCGTGATGAGCCAACTCACCACATCTACCTGACGATCAGTAAAATCCGGATGGTCCCAACACAGACTCTCAATCGACAAGATGTTCACGTGCGTCGGGAAGATTCCGCGCGCGCGGAACGCCTCAATTAAGGCGAGACGATATCCGTTTTCGTCTTCCGGGGCGATGTCGAGATCCGCCGTGACCAAGGCTCGCAGATAATTCCCAAATGTGATGTCGTTTGGCGGACAGTAGTCAAGCGCCCGAATGCAAATGTGCAGGAGGTGCTCGGCAATCTCGCTCGCTTCGCCCGCCAGGCGGTGCAGCAGGTCACGATTGATGCTCCCGTCCGACGCCCTCGACGATCCCGCCCCAGCAAGCCTGAATAGGTCAGCCGTGCGAAACTCGTAGACACGTCGAAACACATCGAACATGGTGGCGACAAGCACCGCACCTCGGTCATGCGCTTCCACGTTAAGACGATAGTCCGAAGGGTCCGGTTTTATGGGCTCCCACTCGCCCTTCTCGTTCCATTGCCCAATCATGTGACGCAACGCCCCACGGTTTCCTTCGAGCGCTTCCCCGAATTGTGTGGCCAGTTCGCCCAACACGTTATACCGATCTAGCCTGCCTCCGCTCGCGAAGAGTTGATGCTCGATCAGGTCACCGAAGGTAAAACGCTGCAACAATGCGACGATGTCGGCGAAGCCTTCATGGAAGCCTGCGACGTCGGGATTCGTGTCTTCCATGTATCGATGGTGGATTGAATCCAAGATGGCGTGGGTCGTCTCGTGGGCGACAATGTCGGGACTCAGACAAGTGAATACTAGACCGCCTGGGTAGTTGGTCCCTTGTGACTTATCCGCCGCTGTAAAGTAGCCGAACAGCAGAGCCGCCTTGTCGGGGTCGTAGTAGGCGTTGGCGTCTCGGAGGCCATGTGGGTAAATCCGGAGCCGTGCCACATACTCCCGATCCCACCTTCGCGCTTCGCTCGCCCGACGTGCTGGACCAATGAGGCGGGGATACCAGACGATTTTTCGCCCGAGAGCCCGTTCGAAGTGGCGAATGGTCTTCATGGCCACCGCGTAAACGAACTGCTGATGGAACTGAGGGCTGCCTTCACTTGGCGCGATACCGTGTTGTGATGCGATTCTTTCGTCGCTCAAGTCGACGGGCTCGTACCAGCAATCGCTCGCTGGATCAAAATCGAGTACTTCGATGTATTCTCCGACCGGTCCGGGTGCGAGATCCTCGAAGGGAACGCGATAGACGACTTCGTTAATGCCGGCGGTGTCGAGCCGAGTTGAGAACCCCGGATCTAGTGAATATCCACGCAGGTACCGGTTGACAGGCCTTACTCCGTTGAATGCACGCCCCATGCGACCTCCATCTTAATACACGTACGCGTTGCACAACTCTGCCAGATTGTACAAAGTGGATTGTCGCCTGACTGCGACAGCAGGATAATCTCAGCGTTGATCGATCGCAATGGACGAGTTGACAGAAGAGCGCTCAACCAGGAGCCAGACATGTCCAAAAACATTGTCGTGTGTTGCGACGGCACGAACGGGCAATTCGATGGCGATCATACGAACGTCATTCGAACGTACAAGGTCGCGCGCCCGTCGTCTTCCCAAGTCACATTCTACGATGCCGGCGTCGGCACGATGCCGGAGCCATGGAAGACGACGCGTATCGGGAAACGCTGGTCGCTTCTCAAGGGCCTCGCATTCGGCGACGGTTTCATGCGGAACATCGAAGATGCCTATCGCTTTCTCATGTCGCAGTACCTACCAGGCGACAAAGTCTACCTCTTCGGTTTCAGTCGTGGAGCATTTACGGTACGGGCTCTAGCTGGAATGCTCCACTCCATCGGCCTATTGCGCCCCGGGTCGGAAAACCTCATCAAGTATGCCCAAAGCTATTGGCAGAGGGATTTCGGCCCCCGCACACCAGGCGGTGTGCTATGTGCTGAGTTCAAGGACACGCTGGCCACGCCATGCCCGGTACACTTCGTTGGCGTTTGGGACACCGTCGGATCCGTGGGAATGATCAATCAGTTCCGGACCTTTCCGTTCACCGCCCACAATCCTGAGGTGACCCACGTTCGCCACGCCGTGTCGATCGACGAACGACGCTCCTGCTTCCGGCAAAACCTCATGGCTCCTGCGTTACCCGGGCAGGATGTCAAGAACGTCTGGTTTGCCGGGGTCCACTCCGATGTCGGCGGCGGCTATCCGGCCGCCGAAACCGGTCTTGCAAAGATCACATTCGACTGGATGATGCGCGAGGCACGCACATGCGGGATGCAGGTTGACGACGACGCGTTGCTCCGTGAGTTGAATGGCACCGGGTCCCCAGCCGATCCCTTAGCGGGCGGGCACGAATCCCTCACGGGCGGATGGTGGGCGGTAGAAGCGATTCCGGTCAAGAGGTTCAACGCGGCGACCAAGAAAACAGGCTGGCGATGGACCTTTGGCGCTGCGAGAAACGTTGCAAGGGAGGCCGCGTCGCCACACGTGTTTGTGCATGCATCCGTGCTCAAGCGTCTCACCGCCCTTCCCACCTATCGGCCACGAAACTTACCTCCAAACGACCCGACATTCGGCGGACGCCTGAAGGTTGAGTCGTAGGCGGAGCCACAATCGCACGAATGGCAGCAATGCCGTAGGCGCCGTCGCAACCATCTCTTCACCGTCGCCCCTGGGCCCAAAGCCGGTTTTTTTCCTGCGTTGCCGCAATGCCCATCGAATGGCCGCTGAGGCGGGACCGTGATGGATAATCGCTCACGGCGCATTAATGTAGTTGAAGATTTTTGATCACGGACACGCTTGGCAGTTTGTTTATCAAGAACTCACGGGCGGACGCATCCTCACGTACCAGGAAAGCGATTGGGCTCTCCCTCCGAGTGGGATCACTGGGATACGACGATTCGGACCGAATCCACGAGAACACCGCCTGTTCCATCACTTGGCGACGAGACTACGATGGTCACTCTTCCGCGGTAGGGCGAGCCAGCAACCGACCATCGCACCTTCGCTGTGGCACCCGCCTCCGTACTCGTTGAAGGAAGCAAGGCACCTAGTTGTCCTTGGCTTGCACCCAGGGTGTCGCGCGCGGCCGCTGACAGGACTAGACCGTCACTGGGCATGCCCACGATTCGCCCTAAACTCACGGTAATTGAGGTCTCGCCCGTGCTACCGGTCACGACGAACTTGTCAGGTTCGAGCGCGAGTCGAGTTGGATATGCCCGGTCGAAGATCACAGAATCAACCACGGTCGTCACCGAAGTGACCGACCATACGCGGACGGTGCCCGAGACCCGAGGTGCCCGCAGATACGCAGTGGCCACGCCGGATGGGTCAGCAGCGACTTTCACAGAATTCGCAGTCGTGCCCGCAAAGGTGGCCCCAAGTGCGTTGAAGGTGACGGCCTTGTCGGTTGCGGTTGCCGGAACGACACAAGTCAGCATCACCAATCCTGACCCATCAGCGAGCGCATTCCGTGGCGCTACGCTGAAAGTCGTCACAGACGGGGCGACCACATGGTCATGGGGGTCATAGGACCCGCAGCTCAAGACCAGCGGAAGGAGCCCAACAGCCCAGGCCCGCTTCACTTTCCCTTCCTGCTACCGCGTGCTGTCTTCTTGGCGCTTACCTTCTTACGTACTTTCGGGGTGCCGAGCGAAAGAGGACCGATTGCTTCCACAGATCCACTTGCGATGAAGGTGCGCTGCAACGGAGCTACCAGCCCACCAGATTCGTCATGGAACTCCGCGCGAATCGGTACTCCGCCGACCTCACCAGGAGGCTTGCTCCAGTCCAACCTAAGGCTGTAAGTCACCGTCGTCTCGGTCTCAAACACGGTCGCCGGAGGGGTCGTGACCTCCGTCACCAGCCTGTTGCCGTCACGAAAGCGAACCGGTCGACTGGCATCAAGGACGTAGCGAATTGTGACCCGCGTCTCTCCATCTGCCCGCAACCGATGAGACGCTGCGACCTCGATCGGAAGAGGTCCTTTTGAGGGACTTAGGTCAAAGGTGGCGGGCGACAGGAGAGCCATGAGTCCCCCTAGAACAGCGTGTCAACAATCTTGCCCAGAATGCTTCGAACGTCGTTGTCGAGCGACACCGCCCCGTAGAAGCTGCTACGGATGTGGGTCTGGTTGACGTATGGATTGCGATCTCCTGCTCGGAATACCAGGTAGCCGCCGCTCAGCCGCGCGATGTCGGTCAGGCGGAAGCCGAGTCCCACCAGAACGGCGCGTTCACCGATGACTCCACTGACCCTGTCCCCGGCGACTTTTGTAGCTGTCAGCCCGACTGTCAGAGCTAGCCTCTTGCCGAGACCGTCGTGTTGGCGTAGCGGAACGCGCTTATTGACGGGCGCCCAGTAGAAGTTGACCCCGAAGTAAGGGAACACCTGATCAATGTTGGGGCACGACAGCACGCCAAGATCAGTAGATGTTCGGGACTTGGCACGCGTCTCAAAGGTGCCAGTAGTCGAACCGTGAAGTGTTAGTTGAGAAAGATCCAAGACTTCAAACTTTTCAACCAACCCGACGATCACGCCATTTCGTTCGGCCACTGCTGCTCGCAGCTGCTCGAGAGTTCCCAGAACGTTGCGGAACTCTCCGTTCACTGCGGCGAGGCGAGCTCGCAAGTCGGCCTCGTCGTCCTTGCTCCAACCGCCCCGAGCTCGGAGCTTCTCGAGACGCGGACTTACGAATACGCCGTTTTCGAACTTACGAAGCGAGGCTTCACTCCAAGCCAAGTTACCGATGCGGCTCGCCAACGAGTCAACGCTCCAGACCTCCGCCAGCCCCTGGGTGGTCGCCGGCGCCGTGACGTTGAGCTCTCCCACGCGAACTCGCCCATCCGCAACTGCTCCGATTTCATCTGAGCGGACGCCGACGAGCAGCCAGCGCGCATAGTCGAGGACGCCCTTGTCGACCGAGTTGGTGGAGTCTGGTGAGGCCGCAATGGCCTGAATACCTCGCGACTTTCCCAATTCCTGTAGCGCCTTAGATAATCGAGCAGCCGCACTCGGGAACAACGTCACGATCGCCTGTCGATTCTGCACCGCGTCATCGATTCTCGCAGCGACAGAAAGCTGTTCAAGCCTCTGCCTGAAACTCTCTGGAGACTCCAAGGCCGGCGGCCACTTAGAGACCTTTTCACGGTCTGGAATGGAAGCTCGCAAGACTTCCATGAAGCGGGCGGCGCTCTGCACGTTGCGAGTCACCTCTGAAAGAGATTCACCGTCTCGGAGCTGACGATCGAGAGTGGCCACGGCTTTGGTTCGAAAGGTCGCCTTCTCGTCCGCGGTCAGGTCGCGGATCCAGCTGAGAACAAACGTTTGGGTCTCGTCGGGCGCAAGCGCTGGAACCCAAAACTGAAACTTGTCGCCCTTCTTGACGGGCAACTTCGGATTCCACTCTCGCGACCATTCAGCTCCGTTGCCGCCGCGACGCTTGAGCTCCATCGACCGCACGCCTTCTGGCGCAGTTCCTTCGAGAATGAATTCCTCGTCGAAGGGCAGCGTGACATCTATCGCTGTTGAGTTGAGGTCAAACGTCACGCGCGTGACCGCGCTGGGGGTGGCGTCTGCAAGCGCGGTCGCGGCCAAGAGAAGCATGCTAGCAAGCATCGACGTAGCTCCACGGGATACGTGGCCGTGCGCTGGCAGTCTGCAGTGCGCCACGAGGTCACCAAACCCATTTGCCACTCTTATAAGACCAATGCCCACCGTCAGCCCCCGCCCTTAACGTACCTTGAATATCGCCGGCGCATCAATATCCGGATCAGCCAGATCGAGCTCCAAAGTGGTCCCGTCCTCGAGTTCGATACCGACGGTGAAGGCGCCATAAGCCACCAGTTCAAGCCGTCCCACACCGTCGACCACCTCCACCTCCTCAATATCCTGCTGAAACGTATCGTGAAGATGGAAGCGCACCGTGCCCGTAAGCGGATGATTGACAGGATCGGTCGAACGCACCTCGAGCGGAATTCGGAAATTCTCAGGGTCGCTGCGAAGCGGACGGATCTTCCCGGCCTTTACGAAACGAAAGTTGCTTTCGCGCAGTCCACCCCAGCGCCCCTTCTGCGGATCGCGTCGATTGAGAATCGGTCGCAGACTAGCCGCGCGCCTGGCCAGTGCTGTCGGGCGGTCTGCCGACACATTAAGTGCAACGGGTGAGACCTCCTGCAGAACCGCAACCTCTTTGCGTGTTTGCCGAAGTTCGTCTCGGAGTTCGCGAACTGCGCCCTGATCGGCGCGCCTTAGTTCTGAGGCCAGATACAGGCGCGTCCACAGGTAGCCGGCCAGGAAACCGAAAATAAGGAAGTAGATGAGGATCGTGGCCGCGAGGGGCTGTGCGCCGGCACTCGAACCAAAGGCTGTGCCCATCGATGTCACGATCTCGCCACCCGTCTTGCGAATCTCATTCACTTGAGTAAGGCCCACACCGACGAGGATCTTGGTGAGCCAGTCCGAGATCTGCTCGAGATTCGTATTAACCCGATGCACAAGCCCCACGGTGCCTGTGACGGCTTGTTCTCTCGACGAGTCACCAGCCTTTATGTTCGCCGCTTGCGAAGAGGACGACAGCTCCTCTCCCTGTTGCAGCGTGCGCGGGATTCCGAAGAGAAATCCAAGAAGGCCCCCCGCCAATGCTGCGGAACACGCCAGAAGCATTGCGACGGCGAGTGCCTGCAAGGCGAGGTCCTGATGCAGGCGAACACAAAACATGACAATCGGGACAAATCCAAAGGCGGCCGCCCAAAAGAAGTGGCGAACCGTGACGTGAGGACTGGTGGACTTTGATTGTTGGGACCGTTCGTCCGCCTGCGCTGCGGGGGCGTCCACAACTGGGGTGTCGTCTGGTGCGGCCATCTGGATTCTCCGAACGGATTAGTTTCGCGACGCGTCTCCGCGGCCGATCGATCGTTCGAGCTCAACCGGATTAGTCGTTTCCGGCTTCCACGTCCTTGCTGGTCGGGATCGCGATTAGTGACCAGGGCGAAATGGAGCGGCTTGTTGGACACAAAGATTCGGACCGGGTCGAGGTCAGGGAGCAGTGTCGTGAGTTCTGCCTCAGTCTAAGCCGTCCTCATAGTCGAATTCGATCCGGCTGTTCGAAGCCTCCACCTTATCGGACAGCACGTGGTGATTGGTCAGGAGCAGCCCCGGTCCGACGAGCGAACTTGTCCTGTAGCCAAAGTCTCTCCGAGCCGGTGTGAGTCTCGACGCGACGAACCGAACGAGCCACCTGAACGCCGTGACAAAAGTAGCTCACGGGCGTGAGGTCACTTGCGACCAATGATGCGCTCGAGGCCCAGCACAACCGTCTCGCCGCCGCTGCGCGGTTGGAGCGATTTGGTCACGGATGACGAGCACGGCTCAGTTGACACCTGTTGGGTTCTGTAGGAAGTCGGTCGAACGGACGCAACGTAGCAAGTCACCATTACAAGGCATCGTGCATGCACTCTGGTCGAAAGTTGGCCGGCGCGCATTCAACTAGATGAAGACGCTCCACGTTCGCCGAGATGTCTTAGTGAGCAAGTGGGGTGTTTCATTGGAATGCGATGCGGTGCCTGCCGCGGCACCAATTGTCCCGACAGCGGGACAACCTGTCCCGTTTTGCGCTCCCTGAGATGCCTTCGACCACCCGGGAGTACCCGAGCTAGAACCCAGCAACTTATTGTGGTTTTTAGCAATACGTTGAGCGACAATCGCTTCGTGCTGGTGTTGAAGGTTCGATACGTTCGCGGCGCACCATCTTCCGTCGACGCACCCTGGCAGGCCATCAAGAACCCCGTGGCGCGAGACTGATTGTGATCTCACTCACGATCTGCGCCAATTCTTTGTCCTTTGTCAGCATCACTTCTACTTTGTCACACGCGTAGAGCACCGTGGTGTGGTCGCGTCCGCCGAGCAGCCGCCCAATTTCCACCAACGACAGATCCGTGAGTTGGCGCAGCAGATACATGGCCACCTGTCGCGGCAGCGCCACCGCCTGCGTGCGTCGCTTGCCGCGCAGAGCGTCAGTTCGGACCCCGAACCGCTCGGACACTACCGCCAGGATGCGCTCCGGAGAAAGGTGACCAAGCTTCGGGTCGACGTACTCGTGCAGCACCTCCTCCGCCAAGTCAACCGTTATGTCGCGCTCGACGAGCGAGGCCATCACGAGCAGCCGGGCGAGGCAACCTTCGAGATCGCGGACGTTGCGGATGCGGTCGGCGATCAGCTGCAGCACGTTCGGCGGCACGCGTTCGCTGTCACCCTCGGCGGCGCAGCGGTTGCGCAGGATCGCGATCCGCATCTCGAGATCAGGCTGCTGCACGTTCGCGATCAAGTCGCGATTCAATTGCAATGCCAGCCGGTTTTCGAGTATCGGGATGTCATTAGGCGGCTTGTCGGCTGTCACGACGACCTGCTTGTGGGCGTCGCGCAGCGCGTTGAACGTGTAGAAGCACTCCTCCTGGATACTCTCCTTACCGGCGAGGCACTGGATGTCGTCGATCAGCAGCAGGTCGACACTCCGGTACTTGTTCCGGAACGCCATGGTCTGCGCGTGTTGGATCGAATACATCATCTCGTTCGTGAAGCGCTCGCCTGACACATAAAGGACGCGCGCGTCGGGGTGTGACCGCAGCACAGCATTTCCTATGGCATGCAGTAGGTGCGTCTTACCGAGGCCCATACCGCCGCATATGAACAGCTGGAAACTTCCGGGGCTCTGCGCGACGGCCAGCGCGGCTGCGTGCGCGAAGCGATTGCTGCTCCCGACGATGAACGATTCGAATGTTTGCCGCGGGTTTAGCGTCGGCAGCGGGGGCTGCCGAGATGACTCCTCTACTGTTCTCGAGGCTAGATTCGAGAGTTCATCGCGGTAATCTTCAGGTTCTGTAGTTTGCTCACCGCGCCCTAGAGGCTCGATGTCGACCACATCTGCCGTGACCACCTGCAAATCATCTAAGCGTCCCTGCCGTACAGCCCACACGAGTCGCTCCGCAAATTCTGGAGGCAACTCTACAAGGAGCCTAACGCTCCCGGGTTCTTTCTTCCGCACAGGGATAGGTCCACTGAACTCATCCCCAAGAATGTCTCGTATGCGCCGCAAGATGTGCGCTTGGTCCTCCTCGCCGAAACTGAAAAAATCCCGGTTTATTGTCAGCGACACTCCAGTTGTGCTCGCGAGGACGAGTACAGGGCTATTGTCTTGAGGTCCCGCAGCAGCTGGCGCGAGTTCGGGGAATGCGCAATCCAGATTCGCGCCGATATTCCGTAAGGCTTCAGGAACGTCATGGAGTACTCGTCGCGCGAGATCCTCAGGAGAGGTAAACCTGCTGACGACATGTCTCTTTGCAAGTTGGCCCTTGAGGAACCGTAGCGCCTCGGCACCTGGACCCGTTTCCACGTACTTAGGCAATAGCGGCTGCGCTTCATCAAGAATATATATGAGCGACGGCAGTTGTCTTAGTTGTGCTTCGTCATACTCGAGATGCGTCATTGAGCGTTCATGCCCATCGGGAATGCTACCGTAGCGCATGCCGAAGATCCCGACATACATCCTGCAGGATCTGACAGCTTTAAGGCACTCTTCAACAGGAGTGCCGGGCCTCGATCCGAAGTACTCCATGCCACGCACGATAATCTCGAGCTGTGACAACGCATCCCTCACCGCCCTCCGATAGTTTTTCAGGTCCTCGAAGGTTGACCCAACGAAGATCCGAACGTGTTCTCTAGGTTCGCGAGCTCTCGACACAAGTCCTCCCGTTGGACTCCTGGTCACAGATGCGCCCGTATCAAGGATCTAGGCAAAGGATCTCGGCGAGCGGAGCATAAGACCCTAGAAGCTTAAGACGTTTGGATACACCTTCCAACGTCGAGGTGATGGAGACCCCGTTGGGATCCATTCAAGACACACTCAACGCATTTCGCGCACCCAAAAATCGGCACGACCCTGAAACGGGCGGGGGCGGCTCAGAGTTCCGGAAGTCAACGGCGGCACCGAGTGAATCTAGCTCATGGCGCGAGTGGGACAACTGGGGGGTGCCCCTTGTCAGAGGGCTCACGGCGGCAAACTACTGTCCTTTTCCTCTTCGTCACCGATTCCGTTCCGCGCGCTGTCTCGTGGTCGCCTACGCGAGGGCACCCATCTCTCAGAGCATAAGAGAAGGTACTGCTCACCACCCGGCGTTCCATCCCTGCCGGTAAGAGGAAGGGCCGGGCGCCCGACTTCCCGCGACCAGCCACACAGCCGCACTCGGGGTGACGACGACCACAGGGATCGACGCCTCACGGGCGGAATCTGGCCGCCGCGGATCGAATCGGTGCGCCCGAAACCGTTCTACGAGAACCGACATCGCTTGGGCTCAGCCGCGGCATGGCCGCGCGGAGCTTCGTCTACTCGACCTGCCTGGTCGCGAGGCGGTCTCGATCGCGGATGGTCTACGAGCGGCCGGACGTCACACGGCACGGTTCGACTTGGGCCGTGCTTCCTACGGGGGATCTACTTGTTGCAGTTACGAATCGGTTCCAACGTGCTCACGCGCAGGCTTGTGAAGCTGAACGGGCAGACTTCTCTATGGCGTCTCGACGTCGCAGCGAGCGGGACAACCTGTCCCGTTTTGCGCTCCACAGGATGCCTTCGAACGCCTCAGAATGCCCGAGCTGAACCCGTGCAACGTCTTGTGGTTCTTCGCAATATGTTGAGCGACAATCGCTTCGTGCTGACGGCGGATAGGGTCTCTTAATCAGTAGGTTCTTGGTTCGATTCCAAGGCGGCGCACCAAACCTCGCGCATTCGACAGGCTACCGCCGTGTTCGCCGATGTCCTGCGAACGCGGAAGAGAGCCCCGTCAGCGCGCACGAAGTCTCCCGGCGCATCGGCGATTCAGGCGACTCGTCTCCGCGGCTTCACCACGACCGCGATCCTCGCGCCCGTGCCTCGGACTCTGACGAGGTCACTTGAAGCTTGCGGCCGCCTGCTCGGGGGTGGGATGCACCTCGAACACGCCATCGAGCCGCACCAACACCAGCAGCCGTTGGTGCCTTTCCCGCAATGCCGCGAGCCGGAGCTGCCCGCCGCGCGCCCTGACCCGGTTGAACAACGCGATCAGCGTCCCGAGCATCATGCTGGAGATATATTTAACGTGCTCGAAGTTCATCACGATGAGAGGGATTGTTTCGGCATCGATGATCTCGGCCACCTCGTCCGCCATGCGCTCGATGGCGGCGTCGCCGAACAGCACGGGCGTGAGCAGATCGACCTGAACGATGTCGTCGCGTCGCGAGACGCGGATCAATTCCGGTTTTGGACTCATGGGCCACTTTCGTTGTGTTCACGCCGGCTGGGTGCACCCCGTGGGACAGTGCCGCCCAGGCGAGACGATGCCACGCCGATCATGGGCGGATCTCCTCAGTGGGGCCACCCTGATCGACGTCCGTAGGGTACCACCTGACAGATGATGACCACCGATCCGGTGTTCGCGCCGCAGCTGCGCTGGTAGCGCAGGGGCTCCGCCCTCCGCCGGAAAACCGAAATGGAGGCAACCCCCTGGCCCATCTTCCAAAAGCGGCGCAAGGCACTTTCGACGAATTGCTCGCGGGTGTCGAGCCCGACCTCGCCGCCATCGCGCGCAGCTTGCGGGCGATGATCCGGGACGTCGACGTGAACACGGTTGAAACCGTACGGCTCGGCGACAACGCCGCCACCTATGGCGTCGGGCCGAAGAAGATGACCGACGGCTACGCCTACATCATGCCCATGCGCGGCTACATCAATCTAGGCTTCTATCAGGGGGCCGTACTAGCGGACCCCAAACAACTGCTGGAAGGCACTGGCAAGGGGCTGCGTCACGTAAAGATCCGCTCCCTGGCCGAGGCCGGCCGCCCTCCTGTTCGGGCGCTGGTGGCAGCGGCACTCGCCCGGCGAAGGTCTCTGCTTTAGGCGAGCTCGCGGCCACCCGCACTTGCAACGAACGCTGCGCGGCAACCACCAAATCGGCAGGGAAGCTGCCGGATCACCGCGCTGGTTCAGTCGCGAAGGATGACTCGGCCCGGCGCTGGCGTTGGGATGTAGACGCCGAAGCACACTCCATCTAGCTTCCGCACCATCCAGGGATGGGTGAGATAGGTGGGCTGGATCAGCGTGCGGCCAGGTTGCAGGGTCGCGTAAAGTTGATCCTCACCACTGTGGTCGAGCCAGATGATCTTTTGCGCCTTCGACGCATGGTTGATGAACTCGTAGATGGCGTGGCGATCGCCATGGTGGACCGGCAGTGGCGAGGAATCAGCCCCTAGGACAACCGTCGGCGCGTGGGCACGGTGATGCTCACTTCAGCGTCACCAACCTCCGTGTGATTTTCTCTCCCGCGACCTCGAGGCGGTAGAAGAACACCGCAGATTTCGATCCTCCCAGGTCACTGCGTTCCAAAGGAATCGTGTAGTCGCCTGGTTCGAGCCGGCCGTCGAGGGGCCGTGTGATCTCGCGACCCTGTACGTCGAAGATCGAGAGCCGAACGGGCAACGCGCCGGTGGCACCCGCACGACCCGGCACCGTGAACCGCACGTTGGTCGATCCACCGAACGGATTGGGAACATTCTGGTGCAAGCGCGCCGCGAACTGTTGCGGCCTGTCTACGGCGGTCACGATGTTCAACCGTAGCGCGAGTAACGTTGGGTCCGGCACGGAAAGGTTGTTGGCGTCCCGGAACCAGGGAATCGCGGGCGTGCCGGGAATCGTGAACACCACTGGCGTCGAGGGGTGGACCTGATCGGCGAAGGATTCGGATTTCACCGTGCCGTTCGGCGCCAATATCCAGCAATAGAGCTGCAGCTGGTTGTTTCGCAGTTCGGTCGCCAGATCCTCGTTCGCGACCACGGGCACGCTTTGTTGCGAGGTCCCGAGCGTCGACAGGTCGGCCTCGAAGATGTTGGTGCCGCCGCCACCTACGTCCATACAGTCCGTGATCGGATCGAGCGGTTGCAGTAGCAGCCCGCTCTGGTCGTAAGCCAGCGGATCCGGCTGGAGCCCGGCGAGCACGGCGGGCGGTACGGTTTGGTGGAGCTGGTTCTCGTCGCTCGTCGTGGTGAGCGCCATGAGATCCGAATTGGGATTGTTCGGGTCGAGCGGCAAGACAATGAAGAGCTGGTCGAGCTTGATGCGCACGTCGTTCACATGCGGGCGATAGATTCGATAGCACAGCCGGAAGAATCGCAAATTCACAAGCCCATAGCTCGACGACTGTGAAAGCTGGCCGACCGGAAACTTTCGGTGATCGCTCGTAAAGCTCGACAACCCGATCTTTGAGACACACACGCGATAAGGGCGAGCGCGCACGACGACCCGACTCTGCGCGTTCCATATCCAATGGTGAAGCCACGTGTCCATCACCATGCGCCGGTCGAAACCCCAGGTCTGGCGCATCTCGAGCTTCTTGATACCGAGTTTGAACGGCGGGTACATCGATGCGAGGCCCGCGGCGTTCAGCCTGGCGTTGTAGTTGCTCAACTCGAGGCCGGTGGGGTCGTCGTCTTCATCGATCACGACGTCCACCGACGAAGCGCCGGAATTGCGGATGTCGAAGATGTCGCGAACGGTAGGATCCATCGGGACCGGGGCACCCAGGGCATTGTCGGCCGCAGAATTCGCGTCCAGGTCCACGGGTGGACCGCTGACGTTCTGCCCGGAGGTCGCGCCCAGCACCTCGCCGATTGCAGTGAGCGCCCAGGAATAGAGTTGGAGCGGCACGACATCCTGGTCGACCGCCAGATCGTTGCCGTCGATTCGGGACGGCTGCCCGACGAGTCCCTGGTGCTTCTGGCGCCCGAGCACCGTGGGCGAGAGCGGATCATCCGGTCCGGGCGGCGGTGCGTGATCCACCTGCACGTTCCCGAACACGTCCATCAGGAACTCGATGACGACACCCGGCGAAATCTCGACCTGGCCCGTCATCGGCGGCATGCCGGGATCGCTGATTCGCTGAGCCGCCGGTGGCAGGGTGAAGGTAGACAGTTCCGTCGTTGCGAGTTGGTAGCCTCCCGGGTTCATCTGCGTGTCTGGCATCATCTCGAAGCCGGGCTGACCAAGAAGATGCAGGGCCCCGTTTTCGTCGGTGATCTCGACCAATTCGTTGATGGGGGGATCGGTGTCCTGTGTGGGATCCGTGGGCTCCACTGGAAGCACGATTTCGAGATGATCCATCGTCATCGCGAACCGTGAATTCGCCGGATCCACTTCACTTGGACTGGGAATCGAATCACGGATGACGGTGTTCAGATGACCCACCCATGAGACGCGGTAATGGAGTCGAAAGCGCCGCACGTCGTTCTGGTAATAGGTGCGCCGGATGCGCCAGAACCCTGGACCATTCGGGTTCCCCAGGATGCTATTGCTCACGCAAGTGAAGCTCTCGAGCGCCTGACCCGAGACCCAAACACCCACGGCGGAGCGCTCGAGCCAGAAACGCTGGTTGATCACCCAGTTGTAGTTCCGAACCGAGCGGGCGACGCTGCGCCCGCGCACTTCCTGGCGCCAGATTCCCGGCGTATGAGTGTCGAATACCGAAAGAGACGTCGTGACGTTCTGAGGCGTCGCCATCGCGAGGCTCGGCAGACACGAGAGGAGAACGAGCGGAAGCAATCGATGCGAGTGCATCATGGCGGCCCCCTTGATGGTCTGTGAGCGCGTTCGCGAGTTCGATCAGGAACCACAAAGAACGAGCACGCGGCACCTCGATTCTAGATCTGGTCCCAGCTCCGCTCTAGGGAAATCGCTCGTGAGCGGTGAAGCGCTCAGCCGGCTGCACGACACAGGGATTAGCGCCCGTGCATCTGCGGCTCAGCTTTGCTAGCCTCCCGCACCGGTGCCCCACACAGGAGGTGTTTTGATGAAAAGACTGTTCACGATTGCCGCGGTTGCGTTGTGCGTCTCGTCGGTTGCCATGGCTGAAGACGCTCCGAAGATGAATGCCGAACAGCAGGTCATGATGGAGAAGATGGCGAAGGCCGCCACGCCGGGTCCGCAGCACGAAGCCATGAAGAAGTGGGTCGGCGACTGGGAGTGCACAGCCAAGTTCCAGATGGACCCGTCGCAGCCGTGGCAGGAAGCGAAGACCACGGCGACGATCACGAGCCTGCTGGACGGTCGCTACGTGCAGGAGGTCTCATCCGGCGAGATGATGGGCATGCCTTTCACGGGCATGGGTGTCTACGGCTACGACAACGTGATCGGCAAGTACGTGTCGACGTGGATCGACAACATGGGAACCGGAATCATGAAGAGCGAAGGCACTGCGAACGCCAGCGGCAATGTGATTTCCTGGACCGGATCGATGTCGGATCCGATGACGGGCAAGCCGGCCAAGGCGCGCATGGTGACGACCCTGGTCGACGACGACCACCACACCTTCGAGATGTATGGCGTTCCGCCGGGTGGCAAAAAGGAAATGAAGACGATGACGATGGAGTACTCGCGAAAGAAGTAGTCGCGAACTCACACTGAACCGTGGCGCGGCGCCTGATCCCGGTGCCGCGCCACTTGCGTTCAGACGACCGCGTCGTTCACGGCATCTCCGTGGCCTGCCAGCCCACCGCCTTCCAGCGTCCACCCCGTTTCACGAACATCACGCTGGGGTCTTCGGAGTTTCGTGGGCTGAAGCAACTGGCGTGAGGGCCTGATACGAGGCGATGTCGCGGGGTGCTTTGGAGACGGGCTTTTCGTAGTCCCAGTCCGCAGCCTGTGGGAGATGCCGTACAGTGCGGGCTGCGACCTTGCGGGCGGGGACCGCGCGGGTACCGCCGTCGCCGCTCCCGGGGCGTAGGTGACCGGGCCCAACGAAAGATTCCTTGACTCTCGACACGCGCGAAGCCAATTGTCATGGCTCCCCCGTTGGACAAGTGATGAGTCGAGCCGCCACGACCCGCACGGATGTTGGATGCATCGCGAGTATATGAGGGAGGCGACCCGATGGTTCACCGTCAACCAAGGAGCCGCCCGATGATTCGATGGGTCCACAGTCTTGCTCTCGTTTCCCTGCTGATCGTCGCCACCCCCGCCGCCGCTCAATCGCCCTACGCCGTTTCGGAATGGGCGACCCCGGGTTATTCCATATCAATTGCCGTCTCGAGCGTCGGAGAGGTCTACGTCCACAACCTCACCACCGCGCAGATCAGCGTGTATTCATCCGCCGGGTCCCTGGTGCGAACCATCAGCGAGACATCTGCTTGTTCGAATGGCCTGCAGGGTGCCAGCACTCTCGCATTCGGCCCGAACGATGAGCTCTACGTGCATGGGATCGGCTGCAATGTCGTAGTGCGCATGGACACGCTGGGGAACGTACTGGGTTCGTTCTCCACGGTCGGCGCAAGGCCCCACCCGAGCGAATATGCGGACATTGCTGTCGATGGTTCCGGAAACATCTATCTCGACATTTCGCAGCCATCCCAGAATGTCGCCGCGATTGCCAAGCTGTCGCCCGCGGGAGCCCCAATGGACACCATTGTTCTCGATTTCACCTACCAATCGGGGTCCGGCCTCGCTATCGATGAAGATGGAAACCTGTGGGCGGCGGGCTCCTTCCTCCACAAGATCGATTCCAACGGGAACCTGGTGGGCTCGTTCCAGTACCAGGAGAACTCGGTCCCCGTGCCCCTCTACTCGTCCTACGGTCTCGCCTGTGACCGGGCGGGCCACGTGTTCGCAAGCGACGGATACACCTCCGGCTCTGTGAAGGTCGCAGAGATCACCACCGCCGGGGCCAGCGTTCGCGGGTGGGCCGCGTGGACCGAGAGCTTCCCGGGCTCACACGCGGGGATCCAGAACGACGTTGCGGCAACTCCCAACGGTTACCTCTACGTGCTGGAGCCCGGGCGGGTGATCCGCTTTGCGATGGACACGACCCCGGCGGCATCGGCCGAGTTCGACGGGATCACCAACACCGCCACGGGCGGCGCGCTCGTCAGCACGCGCGGGGACCTGCTGGTGGTCTCCAACATCGGCTCGAGTGGAAACGACGGCGTGTCGTTCCCGGCCTCGGCGCCGGACGAGGGCCGCGGCATCGATTTCCACGGCGCGCTGCCAGTCGACCCCGCGGTCGATCAGGGCGGTCGGATCGTCGCTGAAATGGTCGGCACCGCAAACGGAGATCCGGTTTCACTGGGGAGGATCACGCTGGACGTGGTGGCGAACGGCATCGACATCACGCCGGACTTCACCGATCTGGAATCTTCCGAGATCCACGTCGAGGCTTATCAAGGAAGCGTCCGAGTGCATTCGTGCCAGGTGCCCAACGCGAGCGTGCTCCATCGTTCGGGAACGACACTCTCGAACGAGATTCAGGCTGCGGGCGACGGGATCGGGGGCGTCGATGTCGGTCTCAAGAAGAAGCCGGGCGGGCAGCTGCAACAGTCGATCGTCTTCAGCGGCGGGAAGTCCGTGAACATCGGCGGAACCCAGGTTGTGGCGGACAAACTCGTGTTCTCGGCTGCCAGTCCGCGACAGCCTCTCACTGCGGTCACGACGGTGCTCAAGGTGAAGGCTCCGGCCACCCTGGCGGCCGCTCACCCGGGCGCCGTGATCACGGCCAGCAACCTGGGTGAGGTGGTCATCCGTGGGGAACCCGCCCTCGTGGATTCGATGGGCGCTTCGAGCGGCGGTATTCGCATGGAGCCCAAGGGATCGTCGTCGTTCGGCGGCAGCCCGACCGGCGATGGTGCCACGGTCGTTGGAATCGGCTCCTCCGGTAACGACGGCATCGATGTGGTCGTCGACAAGTCCACCGGTTCCTCCATCAAGTTTGGCGACCGCATGGGATTCAATACGGCCACGGACGCCGGGGCGTTCCTCGAGAAGAGGACGCGCGGCAAGGTCGGCTGCGTTCCCGATTCGACGATCGCGGTGGTCACGGAGACGGTCTATCCCGATTCGATCGTGCTGCGCGCGGACTTCTCGAAAATTGGTGCGACCGGAGTGAAGATCGCGATTCTGGATCAGGGCGCCGTGGTGCATGCCGGCACCTATCCACCCACGCAGTCGGTGCGACTGGTCGAAGTGCTGGCCGGTCCTGGCAACAGCACGACCGCGGCGAGCATCAACACGAGCCGTTCGAACCTCAAGGACAAGGCCAGCATCGCCAGCTCGGGGGTCAAGGTGACCACGGCCTACAAACGGCCAGGAGCCGGGACGGGGCCGCAGATACTGGCCGACCCGATGCCGTTCGACATGATGATCGGCGCCACCCGCTATCAGGGCGACGAAGTGAGCTTCGAAGCCGTGGGAGCCACGCTGGTCACCGAGATCACGGGGACGAGTCTGCGGCAGAAGAACCCGGGGGTCGCGAGTCTCGACTCGATGAGGTTCGCGCGCGGCGGTCTCGATGTCGGGAGTTCCGGCGCCACCAACGAGTCGAAGGGACAGGCCTACCTCACCGCCGCCGGGGGCAAGCTCGTCGCTCACAACATCGGCTCGAGCGGAAACGACGGGGTCAAGGTGCGCGCTGAAAAGCCGTCGGCCGAGACGCTGCTACGTCTCTCGCGCATCAAGCAGGCGAGCGAGCAGGCAGCCGGGGCGCGAATGAAGCTCACCGCCCGCGGCAAGCGCACCGGGAATCCCGCCGAGCAGGACGTGCTTCCGGTACAGGCCGAAAAGGTCGGGAGCAAGCTGCGGATGGGACCGCTGGACCTCGGCAGCCACGCGCACCGGGTCGGATCGGACGCTGCGGCGACGACCACTCATCGCCTCCAGGTGCTGATGAACGGCACCGTGGTCGCCACGCTGGACGCGCTGAACCCGCAGGCCGACTTCGACCGGATGCCCGATCAGGTCCGCCACCTCGCCTCCGGGCCGGTGTTCGTGGCGTCGTGGGACGCGCCTCTGCTGATCTCGATCGTGGGCGGCGCGAGCGCCGTGGGCAACGGGATGCGCATTCTCCCGCTGGGCCAGCCCGACGACGTCGAAGCCCTCTCGGCCGTGGACATCGCCGCCGCGGACATTCCGAGCTTCGAGATCGGGGATTGGGCCACGCCGCTGGTCGGGGTAGAACCGGCTCCGGGCATTGCATCGCGCGCATCCCTGAAGCTGAGCCGGAATCCGGTGCTCGGTGGCGGCGTCCTCGAGATGTCGGTGTCGATCCCCGAAGCGGGAACTGTCCAACTCGACCTGTTTGACCCCCAGGGCCGTCGCATGGCGTCGGTGTTCAAGGGCCGCCAGACCGCGGGAGTCACCAGTTACCGTTGGGCCCCGGCACGAGCCACGTCCAGCGGGATCTACTTCGTGCGCATGAAGGCTGGCGGAGTGGAGTCTTCGCACAAGGTGGTCTTCGTGCAGTGATATGGAACCCTAGGTCAAGGCGATCGCTTGACTCCGTGCGGCCACCCTTCGGGGTGGCCGCGGGTTTTTCGCCGATTTCGATCAGCACCGAGACCCGATCAATCTTGATGCTTCGGGCTACTCCTGCTGTTTGCTTGGTTCCACACAAACAAGGGCGCTCGCCCGACTTTCAGCCCCGACCACCGGAGACTTCCCGAGCACGCCCCTCCAGTCGATCTTGCCGCTGAACGCCTTCGCCGCCTCCGCCCCGGCCTCGTAGCATCTGCGACCTCCCCGGGAGCCTGGCGTTGCAGCCGGCGCGCCAGTCGACGGACGGCCTCGGACGTGGTGTCCTCCGTCCATTCGACGGGGTCCGTCTGCTCGGGCAGCAACACCGCCACCTTGATCGAGTTCTTGTGGGCGTCCATCCCCACCCAGGTGATAGAGTTCGTGCTCACGATCGGCCTCCTTCGTGTGCGGCTCTGGTGCCGCAGGGCACTAACCCGCGATCGAGTGTGGCGGCGTCCCCGCCACCGGCAGTGTTCTCGTTCGCGAGGACAACACCCTACGTCCGCAGGCCGGTCGTTCCATACTGTCTAGAACACCTCGGATCTGGCATAAACGCGATCCCACGGGAAAGACGGCTCTTGATCCCGTCGCCGAACCCACCTACCGTAATTTCTGTCGGCGGCTCGCCAACACCTCGGGAGGTCACTGTGGCAGGTTTCACGCTGCACTCCGCACTGCGTTCCTCGCTTCTCCGACTTGCTGCAGGAGTCCTCGCTCTTTTTGGGGTCGGCGCGCTCACGTGCCCCGGCCTGGCGCAGCAGGCCAACCCAGAGTTTCCGGTGACCAACAACCAGGTCCTGACGACTGCCCTCCACGGTAATACCTTGTATATCGGCGGGTACTTCGACGCGGTGGGTCGATACACCGGGCCCTACGTTGCGTTCGACGCCGGTACGGGCAGTCTGACCGCGACCTCGCCCCGAGTGAATGGCATTAGCGCCTCCGTTCGGACGATCGCGCCTGATGGGGAGGGAGGCTTCTACCTGGGCGGCGAATTCACGTCGGTCAACGGCGTACCTCGGTCGAACCTGGCGCACGTTCGCGCCGACGGCACGCTGGACGGCTGGGCCCCGTCCCCAGATGGAACGGTGTGGAGCCTGGCCCTGGACGGATCGAAGCTTTACGTGGGTGGGTCCTTCTACAACATCGGAGGCCAGGGGCGCTGGGGCCTCGCCGCGATCGACCGCACCACCGGACTCGCGTCGGGCTGGGATCCGCACTCGAGCTTTGGCGGAATCAGTGGCACCGTCTATGGCTTGGCGGTGAGCGGTTCGACCGTCTATGCAGGAGGCGGGTTCAACAACATCGGCGGCCAGAGTCGCAGCGGCCTCGCGGCGCTCGACGCCGCCACCGGGCTCGCGGCCGCGTGGAACCCCAACCCGCTCGATACCGGCTTCCCCGGCGTAGTCCGCTCGATCCAAGTCAGCGGGTCCACCGTGTACGTCAGCGGATCCTTCACGACAATCGGTGGGTCGTTGCGCAATTCCGTCGCCGCGATCGATGCTGGCAGCGCGGCGGCGACCGCATGGAACCCGACTTCGAACGGCCTTGTCTACCAACTGCTGCTGAACGGCTCGATGATCTATGCATGCGGGTCCTTCACGTCCATCGGTGGCGCTCCGCGCAAGAGCATCGCCGAGCTCAACCTCGCCGGCACGGGAAACGCGACCTCCTGGAATCCGGATGCGAGCTCGACGGTCTTCGCGATCGCGCGGACCGGGTCCACGGTCTACGCCGGGGGGAACTTCGAGCTGATCGGCGGGGCATCGCGTGCTAGAGTGGCGGCCCTCGACGCCACGACGGGTCTCGCGACGGGCTGGGATCCTCCCGACCCCGGTTACGATGTCTACTCCGTGCTGCCGAGTGGCTCGACGGTCGTGGTGGGCGGAACGTTCTGGGGAATTGACGTGAAGCTGCGTTCCCACCTGGCTGCGATCGACCTGACTACTAATCGCGTGACCGACTGGAATCCCAACCCCGACCTCTCCTACGTCAACATCGTGGCGGCTTCCGGCTCGAAAGTTTTCGTCGGCGGCCACTTCAACAACATCGGCGGACAGGCACGCAGCTACCTCGCCGCGATCGACTCGGCCAGCGGCCTCGCGACTCCGTGGAATCCGTCGCCGAACAGCTTCGTCAACGCGATCGTTCCGGCAGGCGGCGTACTCTACGTCGGTGGATCGTTCACGAGCACGGGCGGACAGCCCCGGAATCGCATTGCGGCGTTCGACGAAGCGTCCGGCATCCTGACCGCCTGGAATCCGAGCGCGACCGGAGCCGTGAACGCGATCGCAGTGAGCGGCAACACTGTCTTTGCGGGCGGCTTGTTTCAGACCAGCATCGGCGGGCAGTCACGCTCCCGCATCGCAGCGCTCGACGCCACGACGGGCCTCGCTACCGCCTGGAACCCGGGAGCGAACGGTGAGGTCCTGGCACTGGCCGTCGATGGACCGACACTGTACGCCGGAGGCGCTTTCACGAGCGTCGCGGGACAGCCACGCGGCTACGTCGCCGCGATTGATTCGGCTTCAGCGACGGTCACCGCCTGGAATCCTGGAGCGGACAATCGGGTCGGCGCACTCGCCCTCGCCGGCTCGACCGTATACGCGGGCGGTGCGTTCGGCACGATCGGCGGGCAGACACGCTCCAGGGTCGCCGCGCTCGACGGGGCGGGTCTCGCGACGGCATGGGACCCGAATGCAGAATCGAGCGTCTCGGCGCTGTCCACGGACGGATCCAACGTCTACGTCGCTGGCTATTTCCTGAACGTCGGCAACCAGCCGCGCCAGGCCTTGGCGGCGCTCGGCGCCGCCAATCCTACGCCGCTGACGGCCACAGTGTTGGCCGCGAACGGCGGCGAATCGCTGGTCATCGGCTCGCCCACCACGGTGCGCTGGTCCGCCGCGGGCGATCACGGCGTCCTGTCGGTCGACCTCTACGTCTCGCGCACGGGTGCGAGCGGACCCTGGGAGTTGATCGCGGCGGGTGTGCCCAACACGGGATCGTACGGCTGGACCATCACGGGACCTGCCGTCGCGAACGACGCCTACCTTCGTGTCGATGCGCGCGGCGCCGACGGTGGCATCGTCTCCGATGCGAGCAACGGGGCGTTCTCGATCGTCACGTCGGTCAGCGCCGTCCCCGGAGGCGCACTTACTTTTTTCGCACTCGCGCCGATCGTGCCCACGCCAGCGCGAGGCCGCGCCGCGCTCACGTTCGTGGTTCCCAGGAGGGCGCCGGTCGAGATCACGATGTTCGACCTGCAGGGCCGCGAGGTCGCGGTGCTCGTCGATCGGTTCTTCGAAGCCGGCGCCCACACGCGCACATTCGACACGAGCCATCTGGACACGGGCGTCTATTTCGTACGGCTGCGGGCGCCGGGCGTTGACCTGCGGCAACGGCTCGTGGTGCTGCACTAGCTGTGGAGTCTCAGGGCGTTGTTCTCACCCGGGGGTGAGCGACAATCGCTTCGAGCTGGCGGCGGTTAGGGTCTCTTAATCAGCAGGTTCTTGGTTCGATTCCAAGGCGACGCACCAACTTAGAATCCGGCATCGCCGATGTACCGCCGCGCCGGCGCTGCGCGGCGTGCGCGCGTTTGGGATCCGATTGCCGCGGAGCTCGCGGGCTCGAAGCGCGGGTTGTCGTGTCCGACGGCTCGACCGCCCCGGCGCACGGGGCTGGCAAGGATGAAAGTAAGGGTCCGGTTGTGGACCGAGCCCCTTCACCGCCAGTCGCCGGCCGCGACGAATGCGCCCCAATAGAAGGGGTGCGTGGACTGCTTCCGCGCTCGGTGGTCCCGAAGCACCTCCAGGCCGGCGCGCCGTGCGGCCTCGGCCGTGTCGAGATGGTTCTCGAGACGGCCCTCGTAGAGCGACCTCATCCAGGCGCGTGTCGATTCGTCCTCTACCGACCACAGGCTGGTGATCAACGCTCCTACGCCAGCGACCTGGAACGCGCGCCGCAGGCCGAACATACCTTCGCCCGCGCGGACGTCACCGACTCCCGTTTCGCAGGCCGACAGCACCGCCCATTCGACGCCGGAGAGATCGAGCGAAGCAATCTCCTCGGCAGTCAGGATTCCGTCGTCTTCATCACCGCGGACTACGCTGCGGAGATTCGCGCCCGCAAAGGCGAGACCCGAGAGGTGTAGCGGGTTCTCACCCGCCATCGGAGGAGGCGACGTCGCTTCGAGCGGACGTGGCGCTGTCTCCGCGTTTGGAATTGGCGTTGCGACTCCGCGTGAGGTTTCCAGCGCCGACCTGCACGCCCCGCCGAGGAAGAAACCGTGCGTGGCGAGATGCAGCACACGCCGGCCGGGCGCACCTCGTTTGAATGCCGCTTCGTTGGCGGCGTCCCCAGTCCACTCAGTAGCGCCGGTGGCGCCCGTTCCATTGGTCATCCCATCGCTTTTCGCCGCCGCTGCGGAGTTCCACAGCACCGTGATCTCCCCGACCTCGCGGAGCGACCCCGGCAGGGCCTCGAACTGAACGGCGGCGAAATCGCTGCAATCCGATCTCTCTCCGCGGAAGGGGAGCGCCGGAGCGACGGCAGGGCCGGAAGCTTTAGCGAGGCTGGCAATGGCCGGCTCGGGGAGGCGATCCGCCGGATTCGGCGTCGCGAAGCTCGTGTCGTCGAACGCCGGCCCACCCAACGCAAGAAGGCCGGTTCCGCGGGTGCGCTCCGCCTTCGATCCCGTGAGGTCCCGCTCGGCGGATAGGTAATGGATCAGGGGAGACTTCTCGATGAGATAGGCCGATTTTCCGACCGGCAGCGCCACCAGGCTTACGAGATTTATGGCTCCATCCGGAATTACGAAGATTCTCCGGGCACGACCGATGTGCGAAGCGAGCGGATCCCAGACCCGTGCCCTCAGCCGAGCGCCTGCCCGACGATACGACTCCTCGGTCGCTGCCGCCGAGCGCCATGAAACCTGACTGCCGGTGGCGGCCTCGCGCTGCCATACCGACACGAGGCGGTCGATCTCTTCGGCAGGGCCCAGTGGCACGACGACCGGCTCTGACTTCTCGCCGTGCAAGACGAACGCCAGATACGACGGCACGATTCGAGACGCACCCGTCGTGTCCGTCGCTGCTGCGGAGTCCGCAGCGGACGTGATCGTGCGCGAGTCGGCAACCTTGTATCGGTTGTAGAGGGCGAAGGCCACGAGGGCGCCCTTCGGCGGTAGATCGCGGGCGATCTCGTCGAAACCGCCCGTCTCGCCGCCAGCGTCAGGACGGAACGCAGAACTCATCCCCGCGAGGACCTGCTCAGTCTGCTCCTTCTCATGCCACGCGTCGTCGAGGAGTCCACGATAGCGCTCGATCGGATCTCGCCCGGGTCCACGAACGAGCAGATTCGCATAACGCGCGCTGGTGGCAGTGAGCTTCCGCTCCAGGGCTTCGATCTCGGGATCGTTCGCTAGAGCGAGTGCCTTGTGCCGTGCGGCCATCTCGTCGAGAACAAGGGCGCGCGAACGGATCAGCGACTCCCAGGTCTCACGCGCGACCTTCGGGTCACCGGCGCCACTCTTCACCGCGATAGAGAGCGCGAGGTCCAAGCCCTGGGCTCGAACGGTTGCGTAGCGAAGCGCCTGCCGTTCCGGGAGAACGCGAGCCGTCAGGCGAAGATGGTTTCTGCCGAGCTGTTCGGCGCGGAGCGCATCCTTTAGCGCCTCCTCACGTTCACCCATGAGTGCCTCTATCCGAGCCAAGGCATTCAGATCCTTCGCTACCTCGGGATGATCCGGCCCGAGGAGTTTCTCGTGATACGCCAGCGCCCGCTCGCAGAGCCGCTTCGCCTTCGCGTAGGCGCCCTGCACCCGGTAGATTACGGCTAGGCTGGTGAGGCTTGCGGCGACGTGAGGATGCTCCGGACCAAATTTTTTCTCTCGTAACGCAAGACATTGAAGCTGGAGCGACTCAGCCTCTGCATGCGATCCCATGGCGAGTGCCAGATCGGCGAGGTCGGCGCGGGTTTGAATCACGTCCGGGTTGTCCGGACCGAGTTGTTTCTCGGAGATCGCCAGCGAACGCTCGAGAACTCGCTTCGAGCCGGCGTAGTCTCCCATCTTCGCGAGTGTGCTCCCGACATTGTTGAGAGTCTTTGCAAATAGCGGATGTTGCGTGCCGAGCTGTTTCTCACGAATGACCAGGGCACGCTCCATGGCCGCCTTGCCGTCGGCATAGGCGCCGAGTGCCAGAAACAACGCTCCCAGGTTGGAGAGCCCATTGGCGACCAGGGGATGCTCGGGGCCAAGCTGTTTCTCGCGGATCGCCAGGGAGCGCTCGAACAAGGGCTTGGCTGCCATGAAATCGCCTTCCGTTTGTAGCAATCCCGCTAGATTACCGAGGCTGTTCGCGACCAGCGGATCCTCGGGACCCAACTTCTCTTCGCGGATGGCCAGCGAGCGCTCGTAGAACGATTTTGCCTCCGCGTAGGACCCAAGGAGGAGGTGAATGATGCCGAGGTTGTTCATGGCCGTAGCCACATCGAGGTCCTGGGGACCTCGCTGCTTTTCCCAAATCGCCAGAGCCCGCTCGTATAGCGGCTTCGCTTCTCCGTAAGAGCCCATGACCTGCAGAAGCAGGGCAAGGTTGTTCAGATTCGTGGCGAGGTTTTGGTCTTCCGGACCGAAGGCCTCTTCTATCAACGTCACGCACCGTTCGAAGAGAGGTCTCGCTTCATTGTACTCACCACGGGCCTGTAGAATTGTAGCGCGACCGTTCAGACCAATCGCCTCGCGGACCCGATCGCCATTCTCCCGCGCCCGGTCCTCGATTGCTTTCCAGTAGCCCATTTCGGCCTGCTGCTCCCCCTTGAAGTCGAGCGGCTCGATCCTCCCCGCCGTCAACTGCAGTTCGAACTCGCCGGTGAGATCCTCGTCCTTGCAGCGCACGACGATGCGATAGGGCACGCTGGCAACGAGGCCCACGGTGATCCGACTGTTGCTCGCTGTGCCGCTGTTGTCGTCCTTGGCGAGGATCTCGAGCTCGCCGTTTACCCCGCGACGCGACACCTCGAGCGCAACGTCGAAGTCCAGCGCGCGGGCATCGATCGTAACCGTGTCCGTGGCTTCGGCGAGGAGTTCGAAGGGGATGCATTTGTTCACCAGGGCGGCTTGCGGCATCTGCATACGGATCGTTTCGCCGACGCGAACGAACCTGGGCTTGCCGGAATTGGCTGAAGGCGCGCCTCGCGCTGTGCCGTATGTGTAAAGCTGGAGAAGAACGACGATGATCGCGCATGCCCGCGCAAAGCAAAAAACTTGCCTCAGAGTCATCGGTTTCGTCCTCGATCGAAGTGGGCACGTAGGTGGGCGGCGAGTTCTGGGATTCGATCCGCCGCAGCCACATACGGGAACGAGCGCAAAGAGTTCATCTCGCCCTTCGAACTAGATCACGCGCGGATGGCTCGCGAGGAACCCGAAAAAAAGTTGTTCGCTACCCTCCAAGAATGGAAAACTCCCCGGTGGCCTGCAACCATCACACCAATGAGACCATCACCAGACTGACAATGAGGCGAAAGAGGAGCCAGTCTGCCAGCAGCCAGCGAACTCCGACACTCACGTTTCAATGGTCGGACTGTGTTGCCCATCCCCGCGGAAGTCAACCGACCCCGGCACGACCGGTTGCCGGGCCTCGCTCAGGACAATCGATCAGGCCTTCGCACCGGAGGAGGGATGCGTTTCATACCGCTATCCTTCGCCCGCACTCTGCCGCCGCACCGGGAGGTTCGAGTAGGTCGTGTCGAGCACGCCCTCCTCAAACGGCACGTCCGGAGGCATGGGAAATTCGGCCGATCTCTCCTGAAGGCGCTCAGGGAGGAGAGCCGATGAAGGCTGAATTTCTAAGACGCGGTCACGACCGTTGGGATCGATGAATCAGCTCATGCGGCGCGACGCCCAATCTCTGGTCTAAAGCAGAGTCAGTCGACGCACCTGAGCCCAGCCTTCATGGTGCCTGTTTCGATTTTACCGGAGCGAGCCGGGGATGAATGACCGTGAACCTGCTATCGGAGCATCACGATACGCTGAGTGGCCACTGGCCGGCCGTCGACCAGAAGGCGCGCAAAATAGACTCCCGCGCCGCCGGCACCGCCTCCGTCCAAGCCATCCCACTGCACACGATAATGACCAGCGTGCAGCCGGCGGTCGAGCATGGTGAGCACATGTCGCCCGTGAACGTCGAAGATGGTCAGAATCACAGTGGCCTCGCCGGGCAGGGCCAATTCGAAGCCGACTCGGTCGTGCGCAGGATTCGGTCGCGGCGCGCTGAACGACACCTTCGTGGGCAGCCCCAGGGTTTCCAGCGGCTCAACCGCCAAGACGCGCACGCCGCCGAAACACCAGAACCCATCGCAGACGGTACGCGCGGCGCTGCTCACACCGACCACCGATTGGCCGATGGTGCCATACATCGCCCGCCCGGCGCCGGTGATTCCTGTCGCGGGCGTGCCTCCGGTCGCCACGACGTAGCCACGCAAGGTGAAGGCATCTGCCTTGATTGCTGTCGTAGCCAGGGTCGTAGCCAGGGTCGCCGCGACGATTATGATCATCGAATGTCTCATCGGATGCCGGCCTTTCATGATGAAGCGCATGACACGCACTGCGCGTCACAGACATCGTTCCCTGTCGTTAGCCTCATTCCTTCGCCCGATCCAAGCCGATCGCACTCGAGGTCGCGGATCCAGAAAACTGGCCGCCTCGATAGAGCGGGTAGGATACTGTCCCACGTGGTACGCATGTCGACGCTCATCGTCAGCGGGGGGCGAGGCCGTCCGAAGAGGACGGTTGCGGGCCTGTCGGGCCGGCACCGGTCGAGGTGCCATACGCGCTTGGGATGTATACGGCATTCAGTGAGGGGTACCGGATCACGACCGATTCGCCGCCACCGAAGCTGTCGCAAACAAGGTAGAACGTGTAAGTGCCGGCCGGTTTGGAATAGACGAAGCTCCTCGAGACTGTCGACCCATACACCGTGCCGGAAGCAACCTCGCGGCCTACCGTACTGAGGCTCCAGGTACTGTTGGGACCGAGTGCCGTGGTTTCTGAGATCGAGGCGCGCAGTTGGCCCAACACGCCGGCCGTGTGTGAGCCGATATCCATGTACCCACTGAAGTTGACCATTATGAACCCGGCGGCCGGCGTCGTAATCGTGACGGTTCGGGCAACCAGGTCGGCGCCCGTGGCTGGAACGCTGTAGCTGACAGCACCCTGATCAAAAGCGATGCCCGGCTCACCGAGGATGTCGAGGCTCGTGACGCTCCCATCGGCTATCTTCGCACTGGTGATTGCGCCGTCGAGCACCGTCTCCGCCGTCTGGGCATACGGCGAGGAGACAAGTTGGATACGTGGCGACAGCGGCGACGCATCGGGCGCCACTTGGATCTCCAGCCAGTAGGGGACGGTGAACGGCAACAGCAAGGGGTCTCCCGGGACGCTGCCGATCAGCACGCTGAATCCACCCTTGGAGACCGGGACGCCGATATGAGTTTCGTCGTGAAGCGCCGAACCGCCAGTCGCACTGCCGAAGATCCGGAAGGTGATGTCATAGTTACCATCTGTTACTAACTGGCCCGCATTGTCAGCGAGGACGCCCTGGTAACTGATGAGCTGAGGCACCTGGCTCCACGCCATGGTGGCACTGAGACCGATAGCGAGAAAAACAAAGACTGGCACGAAACGGTTCATGGCGACCCTCCCGAGTCGGTGTGGGAAATATGTCCGCCTGCGGCGGGTGGAGGCTGCTTTGGATGCTCACGCACACGCCCTTCAGATCCGGCGAGCGGCGCGGGGGCTAGACGTCAAACTCCCTTTCCATGATCGGCCCCGACACATAAGCGATCCTGCCCCATCTGGATTTCGAGGTAGACATCGGGCCCGCCTATTCCCACTCGATACTGAACGAGGAATTCTCGCGAGCTATGAGGAATTCGGGATCGACAGATATGACTGTTCGAGTAGTCGACCTCGCAGGCGGTGATCAAATCGTCGTCCAGGGCATCCTTGACCGCTTGTTCAGTGAGGAACAGGTGGGCCTTGGGCGCGCACGAGGTGGAGACAAGCAAAGCGGTGCCAATGGGATTGCCGTCAGCTCATCGTGATATGGCCACGTCAAGCAGAGACACGCTCCGTCGACCGGCCTTTGCAGCGCACCCCGGTGCGTGTCGGAGACTCTCTCTGCTCCTACGAGAAGTCAATGACGAATTGAGGGCCAATTGAGGACATGCAATGATCCGCACCCGACTTCTGACAATTGTGGCTCTTCCGCCCCTCCCAGTGCGTCTAACCCGCGCATTATCACGGCTAGGAGCCTGTCCGAGTAACGACAAACACGGCGCGTGCGGCTCGATCGACCGGGAGGCACGCGCCGGTCTGCTCTCGTGGCGCGCGGCGAGATCTCTCTTGATGATCCATATCGCATAATGCAGACGCGGGCTTTCCGTCGGGCCCGCAGCATCGAACGGGATGCGCCGAGCGTAGATATCGTCGGTCGAGTCCACACGCTGGTCCATTCATCCGATGATCACTACGCCGGAGCCCGACGTGACCACGACGGGATCCCACTGATAACCAGAAGCGCTGCACACTACGGCGCCGCTGATGGAGAAGATGGCGAAGGCCGCCACGCCCGGTCCGCAGCACGATGCGATGAAGAAGTGGGTCGGCGACTGGGAGTGCTCGGCCAAGTTCCTGATGGACCCCTCGCAGCCATGGCAGGAGGCGAAGACCACGGCGACGGTCACGAGTCTGCTGGATGGCCGCTACGTTCAGGAAGTATCGACCGGAGAGATGATGGGCATGCCGTTCACGGGTATCGGTCTCTACGGCTACGACAACGTGGTCGGCAAGTACGTCTCAACGTGGATCGACAACATGGGAATCGGAATCATGAAAATCGAAGGCACCGCGAACGCCGGCGGAAACGTGATCACATGGAACGGAACGATGTCCGATCCGATTACGGGCAAGCCCGCCAAGGCGCGCACGGTGACGACCATCATCGACGACGACCACCACACGTTCGAAATGTATGGCGTTCCGCCGGGTGGCAAGAAGGAAATGAAGAGGATGACGATGGAGTACTCGCGCAAGAAGTAACCGCGAAACTCTTGCAGTGACCGTGGCGCGGCGCCGAATCGCTGGTGCCGCGCCACTCGTAATTCGAACGGATCGACGCGATGGGCTTGGCTCACGGCATCTTCGTCGCCTGCCAGCCCACCACCTTCCAGCGTCCGCCGCGCTTGAGGAACATGCCGCTGTTGAGATAGCGGGCCACGCTCGTGGATTCCGCCGCGGTTGTGGTGGCGACGAGTCGAAATGCCACCAATGCCGCGTCCCCGTATTGCTGAATGCGAATGTCCTCGGCGGTGTAGACGACCTTGGGATCGCTGGGCGCGGGTGCCGGCGCGGAGCGGACGTCTTTCATGAGTTCGTCCTTGCCGATCCGGCGTCCCGACGACCCGGTATAGATCAGATCGTCGGCCCAGAAGCGATCGTGCATGGCGGCATCGTTGCGTGACGCCCCTGCGAGGAACTCGTTCAGAAACGCCGTGAGCGCAACGCCATCTTTGGCGACCGGAGTTGCGGGAGCGGCAAGCGTGACCATGACCAGGATCGTGAGCGCGAGTGTGTGCACGAAGGGCCTCCGGTTTGGCGTGGAACGTGGCGCGACTCAGCGCGAGGTTATCATCGGAGTGCCCATCGGGCTGGCTTCCGTTGAATACGGCCGCGCAAAAACTTTCAGCGCAGCCGGACCACCGTGCCTGTCCACACCCGTTCGCCGGTCTTCAGGCGAATGAAGTAGATCCCCGCGTTCACCGGCTGGCCCTCGCTGCTGCGCCCGTCCCAGGTCATCGAGTGAATGCGGGCGGACAACGGCGAGCCTGACCGCGTTGTGCGCTCGCTTGTCCTGATGGAGCGCCTGCGACGGAACGGTCGCGCAACTGGTTGGGATTGGGCGGATAGACGAGCGGCAGCACGAAGTCGCTGAACGCCGACATCTCGCTGTCGGGCAGCGCGGTCGCGCGCCCCATCAGGCTCACGAACGCGCCGTTGAACGCCGCGAGGTTGGTGCGATCGCCGCGTGAGTTGGGCTACCGGCCGGCAGCGGTCGTGGTTCGCGATCCCGCGCTCGCACCGGTTGACTTGCGCTGGGATGGGCGACACTGTCCGATGATAGGAACGCGAAGCGTCAGGTTCGCCGGCCGCGGGCAGGCCGGATCCTCCTTAGAAGGACAACTTCCATTGCCGGTGAGGACAGGAGCCCGCCAACCGTGAGGAAGTCGCTCTTTCTTGTCATCGGAATCCTGTTCGCTCGTCCCGGACTCGCAAGTGATCACATCGATGGGCCCGCCACGACCGCGAGCAGAGCTGCCGACCTGACGGATCTCTTCGCCTTCCCCACCCCCGGCCGGCCTGGCTTCGTGACGATCATCCTCGATTCCTACCCGCTCGTTCCGAGGAACGGCCGCTTCTCCGACAAGGTCAACTACACGATTCTCGTGCGCCGGACCACGATCCGAGATTCGGGAGGAGAGCCGTCGTTTGAAACCGGCGACGAGGTCGCCCTCAACTGCACTTTCGAGACGTCAGAAGTCGCGGAGGAGCAGGTCGTGACGTGCACGAGCTCCACCGGAGCGAGCGCGCGGAGTCGCTACGGAGTGCTGGAAGCCGAAGATCGTGGAAATGGCTTCCGCCTGTTTGCGGGCATGCGCGCCGATCCGTTCTTCCTCAACACCGGCTTCTTCTCGCACGCGATCGACGGGCGGCTCGACCCACCGCGCGACGACAATGCACTGGCGGGAGCCAATGTAATGGCCATCGTCATCGAGATCGATCTCCTCAGGCTCTACAGCGATCCTCCTTCGTTGATCGCCGTCGCCGCAGAAACCACAACGCGCGACGACACGCGGGCTGCTGCCCGACGACTCGATCGCGTGGGCCGGCCCGAGATCACCAACGTTAGCCTGGCCGCCCGCCGCAGGATCGATGTGCGCGACGCTTACAACCTCGACCGGCCGTTTCAGGTGCCGGCAGCAAAGCAGCAGTCCTATCGAGACAGGCTCGCCGGTAACGTCGCGTTCTACGACAGCCTCGATGGCCGGAATGATTGGACGGATGCAGATCGCGATGCACTTGCAGGAATGGTCGCAGCCGATTTCCTGGTGGTCGACCTCACCAAACCTTGCGCACCGCAGTCTTTCCTCGAGATCGAGCGGTCTGTCCTTCGCCACGTGGCCCATCAGACCTGCGGTGGCCGCAAACCCGAGGACGACATCATGGACACTCTGTTCACGCTCTACATCGCTGGAGTGGAAGGCAAGCCGGTAAGAGACGGCGTGGGCCACCCCGCCTCGATGACCTCCTCGCGATTTCCCTATCTGGCGCCGCCCGACAGCGGTTTCTGGAGCTCGGTCCGGGTATTTCTGGGGAGGAAACTGCTCGGCACTCCCGACATGCGCTGAAGTGTCGTTGAACCGTTCAACATGAGCCAACTCATTGGGATCGAGGGGTACGATGAAATCACTGACCTGGCTTCACCGGATCTACTTCGCTGCCGTGGGTTTGCTGGCGCTCCGAGTCGGGTTCGCCGGCTACTTCACACCCGCCGAGATCGGGCAGATGATTCCGTGGCAGGTCCCGCCGTTGCACTCGCGATTCCTGGGCGCCATGTATCTGTCGGGCCTGGTCTTCATGGTCGGCGCTGTCCTGGCGCGGCGCTGGTGTGAGGTCAAGGTCGTGGTTCCTATGATCGCAATCTGGACCGGGATGCTGTTCGTGGTCTCGCTTCTTCACCGCCACGAATTCGACTATTCACTACGCCAGGTCTGGGTCTGGTACGGCGCCTACTTCGTATACCCGCTGATCGCCGCCGTGCTGGCCTGGCGTCATCGCGGAGACGCAAGTTACCCACAAACGAGCACGCCTCTGCCGGCCTGGGCGCGGCGTTATCTGAACGCGCAAGGCGCAGCGCTCATGTTGGCGGGCCTGGCCCTCCTGATCGCTCCCACCGCGATGATCAACGTGTGGCCCTGGAAGGCGACGTCTCTCCTGCTCCAGATCTACTCGGCGCCATTTCTCTCATACGGACTCGGCAGCCTGATGCTGGCTCGACAACACGTGTGGCTCGAGGTCCGTCTGGGCGCGGTGGCGCTCTTCACCTTCTCCGGCCTCGTGCTCGCGGCCTCGATCGTGCACCGGAAGCTCTTCTCCCTCGCCGAAATTCCTGATCGCGTGTGGTTCGTGTTCTTCGGCGTGGCCACCGCCAGCCTCGCGGTGCTGACGGTTCGTGCGTTTGCGGCCCGTTTCGATGCCAACCAGTCGACTGTCGCCCAACCGAGGACCTGAGGGACGGAAGCGATGAAGAGCAAGTCCATCAGTCCGCTGACTTCAGATCCGGCCCCTGCATCGACGGACCCCGTCGTCGGGCCTATCTCGCTCACGGCCCTGGCCACTCCCGAGCCGCTGGTCCGCCTGTTCGCCCGCAGGGTGCAGCAGGAAGGGGCTCTCGACCTTACTCAGGGCGATTACAAGAACGCGGACTTCGCTCCGCACCCCGAGGTCGTGCGGGCCGCGCAGCGGATCACCCGCAACACCGTGCACAGCTACGGCCCCGCCACGGGGCGCATGGATGTCCGCAGCGAGGTGGCGGGCTTCTTCAACCGGGATGGCCTGATCGACTATCCCGCGAGCGATGTGCGGTTCCTGCCGGACGAGGTCATCTTCACTCCGGGCACGCGCTCCGGGCTGGCAATGGTCCTCGAAGTGCTGGGCGCGGATGGAACCGGCGTCGTGGTCCCGCGGCCGAGTTGGGAGTACGACTGGTTCATCGAGCGGGCCGGCAAGCGGGTCGTCGAACTGCCGACGTCCTCTCCCGAGTTCCTTCCCTCTCCGCAGGAACTGGAACGCATCCTCGCCTCCGGCGGCATCTCGAGCGTCATCATCAACAATCCCCACAACCCGACCGGCGCGGTCTATCCGCGGGAACTCGTCGAGGAACTCGTGCGTGTCGCGGTCGCACATCGCGTCTTCGTCCTCTACGACTCGGTCTATCAGCGCCTCGACTACGTCGGATTGTTCGTCAATCCGGTCTTCGCGCACCCTGAGTGGCGCGACTGGGTGGTGACACTGTCCGGCTTGTCCAAGATGGACATGTTCGGCGCGTCGACCGGTGCGCGCGCGTGCTGGATGGTGATCTCCGACCAGATCAAGACAGGAAATATCCGGGCCCGCGAGATCCTCGGGAACCTCTCCGCGTGGCTCGTCGCCACTCCGTCGACACTCGCGCAGGACTGGGCGCTCGCGGCACTTCAGAGTCCGCTCGCGGCACTGCGCCGGCCGTCGCCCTACATGCAGGAGCGCCGCGACTTCATGGCTCGCGCGGCGGACGAGCTTGCGCCACTCGGCGTGGAACGCACCGATTTCGGCGGGACGTTCTACTCGCCGCTGGCGTTCCCGGGCTTGATCGGCGAACCGTTCGACCGTCTGAGCAACGGCGTGCACGAGCGGGCGATCGTCAGAAACTCCGTCGACACGTTCGAATTCCTCCTGTCGGGCGGCGTCGGGGGGATACCTTTCGTCGCGTTCGCGGGCAAGGACTCCGCGCGCTACGGGACGTGGCAGCGGCTGTCATACGGATCGAAGGACGTGAAGGAACTTGCGGTCTTCATGGACCGGGTCCGCACGCGGCTCATCCTCCAGGGCCGCCTTGGATCGAGCGCGCCCGCCGCGATCGCCGCGGCCATGCCGTCGATCGAGGAGAGCGTGTGGACGAGCACGTGCACCCGGGAGAAATACCCGGCCCTCGACGACCTCGACCCGGAAGCATTTCATGAAGCGCATCGCCGGTTCCTCGAGAATCCGAGGCACGAAGAACTCCGCCTGACCGGGACCAAGCACCCCGACTCCACCACGCATCGTGCCGTCCAGCTCGCGCGAGCGATCGAGTCCGTGCCTGAAGGCGCTCCGGACCGGGTGCATCGCGCGCTCACGCATCTCGAATGGAATCCTTTGGTCGAGGCGCGCGAGGAGTACGAAGAGACGATCGTCGACCTGCTCGGGCCCTGCAACGAAGTGCTGCTCGATTTCGAAGGAAGGCAAATCAGCCCCGACTGGCTCGATGTTCCGGAGAAGGTGGTGCTGGCGCTGCTGCGGCACGGAATCATTCCGGGCGAGGATCGTCACCTCCTGTTCCGCGTCCCCAATCCGTTCATCGAGCAGGATGAGGAGAAGATCTCCCGCATCCTCGCATCGGTCGCCCGGGCGAACTTCCTGTTCCTCCTGGCCTGCGAGCGGCTCGACATCGAACCTCAGCAGAACGCCATCTACGAGATCTCCGTCCCCCAGGTGAATTCGAGGGCCGAACTGGGTGCCGTCATAAAGATCGGCACGCTCTACCGCGAGGCGATCGACAACCTATTCGCGGGACTGCCCGAGCGGATCGACGCGTTCCTTAGCCGCCGGATTCCCGAAGCCAAACGAGCAGCACTGAGGGCGCGGGTGGTCCGGGTGCGCCTGGTTCCGCTGTGCGAGAACGTCGGGGCGCTCTCACATCTGCCGGATCTGCTCGAAGCGTTCTATCAAGCACTCGAGCGCGGCCAGGTAGCCGAAGGGCTGCCAACGCCATCGACCTTCACGACGCGGTTCGATGGAACCGGCGCGCTCGTTCGCATCTTCGTCGCCATGTCCGACACCGCGGAGCAGAGCGGAAAGATTGCGACCGACGTCGCCTACACGCTCGCCGTCGCCAAGCGCGACGAAGCGGAACGCCGGCTGGCCGAGCGCGCGCGGCGCATCGGCGAGCCCGCACCGCGACTGACGTACCTGATCGGCGCCGGCCGCGCGGGATTCCGCGGCGGATTCGATCCGCAGCATCCCGGTGTCGTCGCTCAATTCTGCCGCGCCGATGGCGTGACGATGCAGGGCATCCGTGCCGACGCGCCCGCCGAGGCCGATCGCCTCGCCGAAATGTATCGCTCCGCCATGGCGGTCCGTTCTCTGCCGCCCGCAATCGGTGGCTCGGAGAGCGACGCGCTCTTCAAGCTGCTCGAGACCGGTGTGCGCATTCACACCGAGACGCTCTTGCGGATCGCGCCGCTGATCGCACCGTTTGGAGGTCTCGTTCCTCAGACCCGCGTTCGGATCCGGGCGACCGGCTCGGTGAACTACGGCCGCTCGATTCCCGAGTATCCAGAAGAGTGGGGTGGCGGCAAGGAACTCCCGGATGTTCGGGATCTGCGCGACGCATGGCCCGAGGGCGTGACGCTTCCGCGCGCCATCGTCTACAACCTCGGCTGCACGACGCTGGGGCTGCCGGGCGTGACGAGCGATCTCGCCGCGCTCGACCGGCGCGCGGCGATTCTCCTCGAACGGCACGTCCCGGGCTATCGCGAGATCATCGCGAGCGAGTTGCCGTGCTTCGTGAAGGAGTCGGTGGCGCTGGTCTTCGGCCGCAAGCTGGCAGAAGGCACCGCCAAGCGGTGCCTGCGCGCCGCGGCCGCGTTGTGGGTTGACGTGAGGGTCCGCGAGGAACTGGTGGCACCGACCTGTCTGTTCGCCATGCTCTACCTGCGTTACATGGCCGAGGACTCGGAGAGCTGGGACGAGACCAAGGAACACGAGAGCCTCACCACGCGCGAGGAGGAACTGATCCGCGAGACTTCGAGCGGCACCTTCGGCGCTCTGTGCGCGGAACCGCCCGGCAACCGCTGGCACATCTTGCAGACGCTCGTCGACGCCGAGGAGGCATCGCGCCTGCTGCTCGCTCACGAGTTGACGATCGAGGAGAAGCGGGAGTTCGTCGACCTGCGGATCGAAGGGTGGCTGCGCACGCTGCCCGATGCACTGTCGCGGGAACTGCGGACCGGCTGGTCGCGCGTGAGGGAACTCGGCAAGGACGAGTTGACTCTCGAGGCGATCGAACGCCTTGTGGCGCTCGAAGTGTTGCGCGGGAGTCGCGGGGCGTGAGATGGCCGGAAGTGGAAACCTAGGAGCCTGTCCTAGTAACTGCAATGGGGTGGCGCTCAGCTTTCGACCTGCGGCGGAGTGGCATTGCCGCGGCCGGCCGGCTGCTGGGCGTTATGGAAGCACCCACGCAACCGAATGGAGCCCCATGCGATTCGTGAAGGAGAGCTTCATCAAAGCCAGCGCGGAGACCGTCTTTTCCTTCCACGAGGCGAAGGACGCCTTCGCGCGCCTCCAACCCCCGTGGCAAGTCACGGAGATCCTGATCCCCCCGGCCTCACTCGCCGTGGGGACTCGGGTAGCGCTCCGCACCAAGATCGGTCCCATCTGGCAAACCATCGAGGCCGAGCACGTTGCGTACGAGCCCGGGAGGATGTTCGCCGACACGATGATCCGGGGGCCGTTCGCGCGCTGGATGCACAGGCACATCGTCACGCCGCACGGCCCCCGTGAGTGCGCCCTCACCGACGACATCGAGTACGAGCTTCCGTTCGGGGCGCTCGGTCGCGTCTTCGGCGGCGCCTTCGCGCGGCGCGAACTCGAGCGGCTGTTCGCCTTTCGGCACGAGGTCACACGGCGAGCCTGCGAGGCCATCACGGCAACGTCGTCTACTTGATCGCCGCGACCCGCGCAACATGGCGGCCCGCTGCCCGCAGGCGCGCAATCCCCTCCGCGGCGAGCCGCACGAGACGCAGCGGGTAGTAGAGCCCCGCGAGGGCTGGCGGCAGTGCCATGAGTCCCCAATCGTGTTCATTGAGGTTCACGGCGCGCAGCGCGAGATAGCGGACGCGATCGCCGGCGCCATCACGGGTGGCGAGGTGGAAGCGGACGGTGTCCCTCGCGCGAAGAGGCTGGCCGGCATCCCAACGCGCGAGCACCGAATTGGCGAGCGCGCGGAGCGATGGGTCGCGAGCCGAGAGATCCGGCCTGTCCAGAACGTCGCCCGGCACGGGGGCATCGAGCAGATCACGCGCGAGCAAGAGACCGAGTCCGAGGGCGCGCCGTGCGCGCGTCTCTCTCGCGCGCATCATGACGGCGTCCCAGTCGAGCGCCGCCGCGGAGGAGACACACTCCGCCACATCCGTGAGCCAGCTGATCCGTTCCCACCCGTGTTTTGCGCCGTGAGCGCACAGGAACACGAGGAGATCTTCGGTCGAGAGGGCGCGCACCTGGCGATGCCCGAGAACACTCGGCACGAGGCGCTCCCATACTCCCTCATCCATTCCAGACATCAGATAACCCGGCATCAGCGCCCAGTGGACCTCGACCACGGCGCGCCCGCGCCGGCGGCAGAACTGGATCTCGCATGCCTCGCGCAGCACAAGGCTGAGCGGCAGTCCCGCTGGCGTGCCTTCGCTGAGATAGCCGCGGCGCATGAGCAACTCCTGGATTCGCGGCACGTCACTGGGGCGCACGAGCAGGTCTAGATCCCGGAACTCCCGTAGTGTGAAGTTGCCATAGAGCGATGCCGCGAGCGCCGGGCCTTTGTACGGCACCACCGGGATCGCCGACGCGTCGAGATCGTCGAGCAGTCGGTGCAACTCGGCAACCAGCGCCAGATTGACCATGGCGCTGTTGCGGGCGAGGCTGACCAAGCGTTGCCGCTCCGGGACGGGCAGCGCACCCGGGACACCGAGATGGTGGTGGAGCAGAGGCACGAGGCCATGACGCTCGGCGAGCGTCACGAGCGCGGCGGCGTCTAACGGCCCGTCGAGCGCGGCACGGATCCGCCGCGAACGCTCGGACGACACGCGCGTGCGCGCGATGTCGAGCAACACGCGCAACTCGGGCGAGGCAGCGATCTCGTGGCCCGGCGGGGCCGGCAATCGCGAGCTCACGATGGCTTCTCGGTTGAGAGATCGCGCTCGATGCACGCGCGCACGCCCGGCAGCGCGGCATAGTCACGTGGCACCACGAGTGTGCGGAACCACGGCGCCGCCGCGAGCCGCGTCAGCGTGCGCAGCTCATCGCGCAAGGGGCTGTTCGCCCCCGGATCGAAGCGAAAGGTCTGGGCGACGATCTGGGCGAATACGCCCCGCGTCGGCAACGGCTCGACGGCCGGCAACTTCGACGCATCGGCCGGCGCCAGCACGTAGGCGCGCGCGATCGGCACGGGTGAATCGCGCCGCCACGCTCCCATGCGTGCGGCATCGCCACCTTGCTTGTTCGTGTGGTGCGCGACCGGGCCGGTGGATGCACTCGCCTCGAGCAGCGTCGCCGAATCCGGCCACAGGCGCAGGCCAGGGTGGCTCGGCACGGCATGCCATACCCCGGCAATCTCTCGTAGGACAATGACGTCGTCGCCGAGCACGGCAAGGCCTCCGCGAGCCAGGCTCGCGGTCAGCGTCGACTTGCCCTGACCGCTCTTGCCGAGGAACACGATAGCCCCCGCGTCGGTTGCGATGGCAGCGGCATGGAGCACCAGCGCGCCTCTGAGGTCGAGCACGCGCGGAAGCACGTGATCGAGCAGCAGATGCCGGAGCGTGCGCATGGGCACGCCCCGGGCTCGGCGGGCGCGAATCTCACGACCATCGGCGCTGATGTTGAACTCGGCCATGCCGGGGAAGCGAATCACATAGTCCGACACCCGACGCCCGACGGCGATCCACACACGTCCGTCCGGTCGCCGTGACCGGTGCAGCCACTCGGTGGCGTGGCGAATTGTTGCCGGGGCGTGGGACACGCCCGTTATCCGGAATCGGACGTGACAGTCTGCTTCCGCGGTTGCGTCGTGCGACCGCGGCAGCCCAGCAAGTGGCACATCACTCGCGAGCGAGAGGCCGAACGCGCGATGGATATGGAGGAGAGGGGGTGTGCTGTCGATCAGTCTGGCACCTTCAGAATCGATAGGCGCGCCGGAAGTTCTTCCGGCGCGCCATGAGGTGAGTTCAGAGGTGTCTAGTCACATCCCGTCTCGTTATCACAGAATCCACTGCCCAATCGCTCCGTGAGGTCCGCAACGGACCCGAATTCGACGAGTTCCGGAGCAGCATAAGGCTTGCGAGTGTCTTTTTCGATCATGGCGATCCCTTTCGGACTGAACTCCCGTTCACCACGAACGGTGAGGGTTGATTTGCGTCCTCGCGCTCAGGTGACGCGAAGATCGCTGATGCGGCTCCCGATGAAGGCGGCGAACGAGCCGAATTCGTCGGGTGCCTGGAGTGAGTGCAGCGTTACGAAATGTTCGCTATCCGATCGTCGCTCCTCGGGTTGTTTGCCGCGAACGACCGAAGGGTTGAGGAATCTCTTCCAACCGCGAGTGGTGTGAACCGGCCGAGATCGGCGGCCGCCCCCACCACGACAACGTCATCACTCGTAACCCACGCGTGCGCGCTTGGGCGGGAGCCGTGCCCGCGCTTGATGCCGACAACCAACTGCGCGGCGTGGTGCTCGCGGCGCAGCAAGGCCTCGGTCACGAGCGCGTGGGTCAGGCAGGTGCCGATCCCGGGTAGTCGCCGTCCGACGGCCGAGACCAGCCGGCCGATCTCGCTCGCGGGCAGGCGCGCGCGGGTGGCTCCCCGGGGAGTGCGGGCCGCGATCCGGGAGCGGATCTCCGGCAGTGGCGTGCGACGGATCGCGAGGCGCACGAGTATCAGCAGCACCGCGGCGATGACGAAGATCTCGACGGTGGCCCACCATCGACCCAGGCGCGAAGCATCGATCATGCGGACTCGGCGACGTCGATCATGCCGCGTTGCTCGAGAATGGAGAGCAGAGCCCGCAGGTCGTGAGCGCACCGCTCGGCGTCGACCGCGTATTCCGCGATCACCGCATCGCGCAGATCGGCGAACGTCCGCGGCGTCTGAATCAGACGCCACACCGAGCTGCCGACGACGTTGAGCCCGTAATAAACCCCGGCCTCGAGGTCGAGGATCACGCTCTCCTCGCCGAGGCCCTGCCATATATGCTGATCGCGAGCGCACACGGTGGTGGTGTCAGTCATGGAGGATTCCTCACGGATCGAGTGGTCGTGAAACGATATCAGGCAGGCGCCCCGCGATGCACGGTTTTCCTCAAGCTGTGCAGGGCGGGACCGCATCTATCTGAAAGAAGCTTGCATGAGACGATCCACAGGTTTGGTTCGTGAAGACTCCGTTTGGCTTTGACGATCTCCCGCCGCCCACGGCGGCACCGTGGGCGGGACGCCCCGAAACGCAAGCGCGTGCTGGGTGTGTTGCCCCTGCACGCGCCGCAACTCAGGTGCGCTGGTTCGTGCGAGTCAAACCGAGATACCTTTCCACCCGAGCACGACGACGACGCGATAGGCCGCGCCCGCGCGCGGTTTGAAGCTCTGTTTGGTGCCGTCCACTCCTTTCGGCGAGCGTGCGCCCAGGCGCGGCGGTCGCGGACGCCGGGCCATGACCCTTCGCCTCACAAGGCTCACGCGTCGACTCATTCCTCACAATTGCAATAACTGGACACATCCTGTTCAAAATGTGCGCATCGGATGCCGTGCGGGTGAGAAGCAATGACCCGCTCATCCGGGGCCGCAGCCCCGGGCCACGCTCAAGACCCTTCGTACGAGGCACCCTGTCATGCGCAAGAACATCGTCGGGATCATCGCAACCGTCGCCGCGGCGTCGCTCATCATGTCCTCCGTCGGCATGGCCGGCGCCTACAACAAGACCAAGTCCGCTGCCGTCGACAAGTCGGGCAAAGACATCGTCCAGGTCGCCAAGGCGGCAGGATCGTTCAACACCCTGCTTACGGCTCTGAAGGCGGCGGACCTCGCCAAGACGCTGAAAGGCAAGGGCCCATTCACCGTTTTCGCTCCGACCGACGAGGCGTTCGCGAAGCTGCCGGCAGGCGCGCTGGATGCACTGCTCAAGGATCCGCAGGCGCTGAAGGGCGTGCTGCTGTACCACGTCGTATCGGGCAAGGTGCTGGCAAAGGATGTCGTGACGCTCACCGAGGCCACGACAGTCAATGGGCAGAAGGTCGGCATCAACAGCGCGAGCGGCGTCGTACTCAACGGCTCTTCGAACGTCATCAAGACCGACATCCTCGCGTCGAACGGCGTCATCCATGTCATCGACACGGTATTGATGCCTTCGGCCCAGTAGTCGATCGGACGCGGCGGTCTCACGCCATTCCGGTTCTGCGCGTAGCGGCTCTGTAAGTTTCAGTGTTCCCGCACTGCATCGCACACTTGCTTGCAGCACAACATCAACCTCACAGGAGATCATATGACGACAGCTCAAGCGACACAGACGTGGCCGGACCTCGCGATCGGCCTGTATGACAAACTGACCGGGCGCGGAGCAGAAATCACGTACGAGTTTCACGACTTCAAGGTGATCGTACCGGGAGGGACCTCCGCGAATGGCCCGAGCGCACCGTGGACGATGAACGGCACGCTCAAGATCCGTACGCGGGACCAGCAGGCCAAGTAGTGGCTTCCAAGGGTCACGCGGTCGACGTCGAGGGAATGCTCTCGATACGCGTCATGGACCTCTCGGCCAGCATTCGTGCAGTCGGCCGAGAGGTCGTGTGTGACGTGCCGAGCTTGTATGTCGGGTGGGCTTTGCTGCGGCAGGCGCGGCAAGCTCATCTGTTCAGGCTCCCACTCCAGGCAATCCTCGGCACGGCGGATGTCAGACTCAGCGTTCGCTTTGGAGGAAGAGTCGTCGCGGAAGCCGGTCCCGGAATCGCACCTGGCCGCCTGGCTGGGTGGCTCGGGCTCTCAGGGCTCAGGTTGCGAGCCTTTAGAAAGCCCATCGCATAGTGACGGCTCAATCCTCATGCGGCTTTTCGTGACGGGGCTTCGGGGTTTCGTGTGGCTGAAGCAGCTGGTGTGAGGTCCGCAACACAGTTTCACCACCGCAACTGCAACACCAGCCCCGCCGCGCACGCTCCGAGCGCCACACGCGCCTGCCACGGCACCGGCTGCGACGGCAGCGGCAGGTCGGTCGCGATGCCGACCGCCTCGCGCAACTGCCGCATCGCCACGCTCAG
>JANLWX010000030.1:0-5047 GCA_031364845.1 Candidatus Eiseniibacteriota bacterium | reverse complement strand
AACGCGAGCGTCGCCGCGATCGCGAGCAGGTCCGCGACCGCGCGCGCGGCGTCACCGAAGGCTTCGATTCCGATCAGGCGCGAGGCGAGCCATTCGGCGCCCGACACCTGCAGCGCCACGACCGCGAGCGGCGCGAGCCATGTGGATCGCGCCGCTGATCGCGCCCTTCGGAGGTCTCGTTCCTCAGACCCGCGTGAGGATCCGGGCGAGCGGCTCCGTGAACTATGGCCGCTCGATTCCCGAGTACCCCGAGGAGTGGGGCGGTGGCAAGGAACTCCCGGATGTTCGGGATCTGCGCGACGCATGGCCCGAAGGCGTGACGCTCCCGCGCGCCATCGTCTACAACCTCGGCTGCACCACGCTGGGGCTGCCGGGCGTAACAAGCGATCTCGCCGCCCTCGACCGGCGCGCGGCGATCCTCCTCGAACGTCACGTCCCGGGCTATCGCGAAATCATCGCGAGCGAGTTGCCGTGCTTCGTGAAGGAGTCGGCAGCACTGGTCTTCGGCCGCAAGCTGGCGGACGGCACCGCCAGGCGGTGCCTGTGCGCCGCGGCCGCGCTATGGGTCGACGTCAGAGTGAGCGAGGAACTGGTGGCTCCGACCTGCCTGTTCGCCATGCTGTATCTGCGTTACATGGCCGAAGATTCGGAGAGCTGGGGCGAGACCAAGGAACACGAGAGTCTCACCACCCGCGAGGAAGAACTGATCCGCGAGACTTCGAGCGGCACTTTCGGCGCCCTGTGCGCGGAACTGCCCGGCAACCGCTGGCACATTTTGCAGACGCTCGTCGATGCCGAGGAGGCATCGCGCCTGCTGCCTGCGCGCGAGTTGACGATCGAGGAGAGGCGGGAGTTCGTCGACCTGCGGATCGAAGGGTGGCTGCGCCCCCTTCCCGACGCGCTGTCACGGGACCTGCGGACCGACTGGTCGCGCGTGAGGGAACTCGGCAAGGACGCGTTGACTCTCGAGGCGATCGAACGCCTTGTGGCACTCGAAACGCTACGCGGAAGTCGCGGGGCGTGAGTTGACGGAAGTGCAGGAGTGCGGCTCCGAAGGGGCGCCACTCTTTCGCTTGCATCTGCGATACTGATGTCTCACATTTGGATCGCAAACGGGACTTGGATTTTGCCGGCTGTCTAGCTGCAACTTGCAGGCGGTCGCTGCCCTTGGAGGTCCGCGATGCGCATCACTCTTGCACTTGTCGTCGTAGCCGCGTTGTGCGGTTGCCGCTCCACGTTTCATAGCCCAGTCGGGATCTCCGCGAACCCATTGTCGATTCAGAGCAAACGCCAATCGATTGAACCGACCATGGCGCCAGAACTGAAAGATCTGAAAGTCTCGATAGATCATGGCAATCTTGTTTTTCGAGCAAACCTTGTCTTGAATGGTTTTGCAATTGACGAGTTCGCTCCAGGGGATGCAAGCACGCCACTATATTCTGGACCCAAACGTTGGGTGCTATCTGTAGATGTGGTGACTCCGGACGGAAACACGATCTACAGAGTCTCGACGTTCTCGCCTACGGAAGGCGTCATTAGGGTGGTTCAGAGCGGTCAGGAGATTGGTCGCGCTCCTCTTAGGCTCGCGAAGAATCAGTTGCGTCTCGAAGTGCCACTCGAACCCCTTGGGAACGGCAAACGTTGGGGATATGCCGTCTATCTAATGGCCCGCTCCGATGGCATTCCGGACGGTAACTACACACGCAACATCTATGATGGTCTGGTCCCGGAAAGCACTACGCTCGACAAGCTACGGGTCAGGGCGATTCGAGGCAATCTAGTATTTGATGCGGACGTAGAACTTGGCTACAACACCTTGGATCAGTTTAACGCGTCGAACATCCCGGGGGCGTGGCGCGCCTACATCACCATCTATCCTGAGACTGACGCGCATGATAACGTGAATTATGCATTGCGGTATGACTCGGCAATCGTTGTCGATGGTCCACTATCTACTGGGGGAACAAGTCTCGTTACTGCAGATCACTTCCATATGTCGATACCGCTGAGCGCGCTGAGCAACGATGACGGGGGCCGTCTACTATGTGCTCCGGTGGGGTACCAGTCACGGCTATAGTGGCTTTACGAAGCCTCAGCCACGCGGTGGCCTGCATGTGGCTGGAGAATGAGTTCGCTCCACGAGCGTAGTTTCCCAGTTCGCTGTCGCTATTCCGCCCAGGTGACTCCGACTTTGTTCCGTTGATCGTATGTCCTTCGAATTTCGTCGATGAACGCTTCGAATGCCACGCCTTCGTCCTCACGCGGCATCCGATTCTTAGGCGGTGCGTGCGTCACGTCGAAGAACTTCACCCTCACCGGATCGCGCGAATAGAGGGCTATGAAGAATCGCTCGAAGAGTTCCGGGTCGTCGGAAGGGACACGCCGATCAGCCCGGTGCTTGAAATACTGGACGGCCTTTCCGAACGACGATACGCCCGCTTCATCACCTGCTCCTTTCCCACTGTCCACGCAGCTCGCCTCAGGAAGGAACAGAACGCCGACGAGGACCGCGTAAGGCTGCCGCTTGTGATAGTCGGTCGCTTCCGCGCGAAGCTCATTGTCATTTCGGCTGTAGTTCTTGGTGAAACGCGCAGTTCTGGGATCTGGTGTGTGGATGGATTTCACCGAGACTCCGAGGGCGAGCCCGAGTTGCGGAGTGCTGTAGCCCACGTCGAGCTTCTTGAATCCTCTTCCGGTTCTCGCCGGAACTTCCTGGGCGCTTCCGTCGAGATTGGGCGTAACGCCGGCAAACCAGGGGCGCAGAGCGTTGGCAATCCATGTCGAGCAATTTCGCGAGAATCTCTCGGCGTAGTTCTTCTTGTCGGCCTGCAGGCCCGATTCTGGGGCGCCTCCGCTTCGCTCGATAACGGCATCGAAGCTTTGGATAGGCTTCAGGCTCGGTTCCACAACTGCATCTGGGCGTGACGGCTTCTTTGATCCCCGATCGGCCATGCTCTCTCCTTGCCTATCCTAGGAACTTCTTCAACTTGGACTGCAGGAATACTGGCTTCGCCACCTGGCACTCCCACAGGATCAGCACACGAAATCCCAATGCCCGCAAAGCCGCCGCCCCGCGCGCATCGCGCCGTCGGTTGGCTTCAAACTTTTGGATCCAAAACGATCGGTTTCGAACGGGTAGGGTGGCCTTGGAGCAGCGCGCATGCCGGTGCCAGAAGCAGCCGTGCACGAAGACTGCCCAGCGCCTTCGCCTGTTCGCAAGGTCGGGGGCGCCGGGCAGATCCCTGTTCTCCACGCGATAGAAGCTGCCCAGTGCTCGCGCTACCGATCGGACGGCCAACTCCGGAGATGTTCCACTCTGGCGCTGCCGCGATAGCCGAAGGGACGTCGCTGAATCCGTCACGAGTCCGTGTCGATTCACCGGCGTGACCCGGTATGGAAGTCTCGCCTCGCCGACAAGTCCTCGTACAGAGTCTTTGCGCTTCACTCGAAACCTAGACCGCCAACTCTGATTGAGCTCTGATTCGCGTCAGATATGAGGCTACCGCCTCGCGGAACCCAACTGGAAAGTGAAGGCCGCTCCTTCTAACTCGAGAATGGAAACCCGCCGTTGCCCTTTCCGACAGGGGCGCCATCGGGTACTGAAGGAATCTCTGAATGCCGGGCCCTTTGCGACAGACGGGCCAAGAGCTGATCTCGACTTCGTATCGCTCCCCTTGGCGGCCCATCGCCGCACGGGGCCACGAGCGGCCAGACGTGAGTTTGGCCGAAGGACCTACGATGGGATCCTGCGGATCGACAAGGCGTCGGCCGACCCATTCAGCTACATCGACCGTAACGGCATTGCCGACGAGTTTCCATCGAAAGCCTGCCCGTACGACTTTTTCGGCGGGCTTCGTCCAGTTGGCAGGAAAACCCTGAAGACGCTCCGCATCTCGAATATCGGGCTTCACGATGTCACCGTTCGGAAGAAGGATTGCCGGCGGAGAAGGAATGCCAATGCTGGAGCCGCCCTTCAAGGTCGGCACCGCGTCATTGGCCCAGCCGAGACCGCGCAATCCCTCTGTCCAATAGAACCCGTTCGGTCGGGAGAGGCTACGAGGTGGTTCCTCCGGAGGGCCCACTTCGTCAGCAAACAGCACGCATGCAGGGTCCACATCCAAGGACGCGAGCAGGAAAACACGCTCGCGTCGCTGCGGAAGGCCGAAGGCTCGTGAGTCGACCACACGATAGGCCCAGCGATAACCCAAATCCTCAAGCGCAGCAATAATGACGTCGAGGGCGCGCCCCTGACCGAGTTTCAACATGAACGGCACGTTTTCGAGCAGGACGAATGGGACCTTTCGCCGCCTGGAACGAAGCAGCTTGAAAATGTGGGCGACAAGCCCCGACCGCGCGCCAGAAATTCCACGTGTCATTCCGGCCTGGCTCAAGTCCTGACAGGGAAATCCTGCGGTGAGAAGTTCGGTGTCCGCCGGTAGCCGGGTGAGATCGCGCACGTCGGACCAAAGGGGCACCCCATGGAACCTTGCCCTGAGAACCTCGGATGCTGAAGGATCGTTCTCGCACAAGAGCTGCGTCCGGTGTCCGGAGCGATGGAGCCCCAACTCAATTCCACCGACTCCCGCGAACAGACCTGCGCAAGTCAGCGGCCTCATCTTGCCCGGGGTTATACCCACTTTGGACATGTTTGAATTTCCGCGGGGGCGGGTGAGCAGAGTCACGCGAGAAGTGATGCTCCGCTGACTACGAGCGGGGACGGCGGGGGTACCCGGAGACTTGCCGGCAGCCTTGCGCTTCCTGACCATGTCAGCCTTTCATCCCTGAGACGACGTGACCTTCACATCTCATCCGCGAATCTGCCACATAAAGTACCCATGGCTCAATGCTCAAATGAGCAATCGTGGAGCCTGGACCGATTTCAGACCAACGACGCGGCCACTCAACCTCACCACCGCAACTGCAACACCAGCCCCGCCGCGCACGCTCCGAGCGCCACACGCGCCTGCCACGGCACCGGCTGCGACGGCAGCGGCAGGTCGGTCGCGATGCCGACCGCCTCGCGCAACTGCCGCATCGCCACGCTCAG
>JANLWX010000082.1:0-29998 GCA_031364845.1 Candidatus Eiseniibacteriota bacterium | reverse complement strand
AGTCGCCGCCGAGATAGATCCGCGTTCCACTCACGGCGAACGCGCTCACCCGCGAGAACACGAACGGATACGCTCCGCTCACGTTCGGATTCCAATCGACCGGCAGTCCGGTCGCATCACTCCATGCGACGACGCGATTCCGTGACAACGCACCGATGCCGATGAACACGCCGCCAGCATAGACGGTTCCGCCATGAGCCATGACTGCCAACACATAGTCACTGGCGTTCGGGTTCCAATCGGTCGCCACGCCCGTCGTCGCATCGAGCGCGGCGATGCGGTTGCGCGACTGGCCGCCGATCGCATCGAAGTGCCCACCGGTGTACACGGTCGATCCAGCGACGGCCACAGCCTCGACCCGATGGCTCGCGCCGGGATTCCAGCCGGCCGCGGCATCACTCGTCGTGTCGAGTGCCGCGAGGTTCTGGCGCAACTGCCCGCCGATGCTCGTAAATTCACCGCCGACGTAGAATTTCGATCCACTGCGCGCCAGCGTCGCGACCACGCCGTCCGAACCCGGGTTCCACGCGGCCGCCGTCCCGCTTGTGACATCGATCGCGGCGATTCGATTGCGCGGCTGCCCTCCGATCGTCGTGAACGTCCCGCCGGCGTAGACCTTCGAGCCCGATACCGACAGCGCATAGACCGGATTGTTGGCGCCCGGATTCCACGAGGTCGCCACACCGGTGCCGGTGTCGAGCGCGGCGAGGTTCAAGCGCGACTGGCCGCCGATCGTGCTGAACACTCCACCCGCATACATCGTGGTGCCGCGGAGGGCGAGCACGTTCACCGGACCGTTGGCATTCGGATTCCAGGTCTTGGCCGCTCCGGTCGCGGAATCGAGTGCGGCAATGTAGTTGCGATCCACCCCACCCATGCTCGTGATCCCACCGACCGCATACAGGGTCGAGCCGTTCACCGCGATCCCCAGGATCACGTTGTTCGCGTTCGGATCCCATCCCGCCACGGCGAGCCCGGTGGCGGCACTCAGTGCCGCGATGCGCCTGCGCGTTTGCCCGCCGATGCTCGTGAACTCCCCTCCCGCGTACACCGTCGAGCCGGCCACCACGAGCGCGTTGACCTTCGCATTGGCCGCCGGATTCCAGGTCGCAGCGGCACCGCTCGCGGCATCGATCGCGGCGATATTGGCGCGCGACTGCCCTCCGATCATCGAGAACGACCCACCCGCATAGACCGTTGCTCCGTTCACGGTCAGAGTCTGAATGTAGTTGTCGGCGTTCGGATTCCATGGGGACGCGTTGCCGGTCGCCGTGCTGAGTGCCGCGATGTAGTCGCGCGGCTGCCCGCCGATGTTCGTAAAGTTGCCACCGGCATACACCGTCGTTCCAACGAGCGCCAGTGCATTCACATTGCTGTTGGCATTTGGATTCCACGCGGTCGGCGCACCGGTCGCGGAATCGATGGCCGCGATGCATCCGCGCAGCTGGCCGGCCACGCTCGTGAAGATCCCGCCCGCATAAACGGTGGATGAGTTCGCGACCAGCGCGAGCACGCTATTGCCCACGAGATTCGGATTCCACGAGCGCACGGCACCGCTCGACACATCGAGCGCCGCGAGGTAGCGGCGGGTCTGTCCGCCCACGCTCGTGAACCGGCCGCCCACATACAACGTCGAACCGCGCACCGCGAGCGTGCGGACCTCATTGTTCGCCCCCGGGTTCCAGGAGGTGACCGACAGATCCGAGGCCAATCGCGCGAGGTTCGATCGCGCCACGCCGCCGACGTGCGTGAAACCGCCCGCGAGGAACCAGCCACCGACTCCATCCGGCGTCACGGCATACACTCGCCCGGCGACCTTCGGGAACGATGCGGCCGGAACTCCGCTCGAAAGTGCCAACGGCACGGCTGCGCCGGTCGCGGGCCCGACGCGGCGGAATCCTCCGCCGAGGTAGAGCGTTCCGCCGCTCGCGACCACAGAGAACACCGGGCCGTCGGTGACCCACAACGCTTGGTCGACGGTCTGCGTCCGCCCGGGATTCGCAGCGACCGATAGGAGGAGCAGGATCCACCCGAGGCTGTGGAGAGCAGATACCCGACCGCGGATGCGCAACGAAGGTGATACCATCGCCGGGTCAACTCCTCTGGAGGTCGAGCGTGAGGCGCATCGGGTTCATCTTCATCGTCGCGGTCGCGTGTTCAGCCGAGCCCGCCCAACCCTGCCTCGCAGAGACCGTCCCGCATCAATTCATCGCGAAGACCTATACCGAAGCGCTCGGACGCATTCCCGATTCCACCGGATACGGACTCTCGGTCCAGTCGTTCCGCAAAGCCGGGTGCTCGATCGAGACCCTCAAGTCCTGGGCTCGTCAGTTCTACGATTCTCCCATGCATCCTTTGGCGGCCGAGTACGCGGGCAACTACCCCAAAGGCAGCGGCGCGACGACCGCGGATTCGATCGCCAGAATTCTGACCCTTTATCGCGGCATACTCAACCGCGAACCGACGCTTCAGGAGTTCAACACCCGGCTGAGTGACTATCGCAGCACGCCGTGGTCGTCGGTTCTCGAGGGGATCTTGAATGGCGCGGAGTTCGTGACCCTCGCCCCGAAGATCTGTGTTCAGGACTTCTACGGATTCGGCGGGCCGCAGTATCCGGCGATCGATGTTCCGTTCGCGAAACCCGCCTTCGAGATCCTCGACTGTCCCGCAGCGTGCGTCGGCTTCGGACAGTGCCGGTCCGACTTCGCGGACTCGGATGCCTTGCAGAACGCGATCTACTGCGCATCGATCCAGGCCGGACCCTCGGGAACCGCCACGATCGAGCTGGCCCCGCAGGCGGTGTTTCGACTGAACTCGACCCTGCTGATTTCCGGGAACGTCGTCATACGCACGCGCGCCCCGGCCGGCGGATGGAACCCGTTCTCCAGCGTCCAGTACGCCCTCATGGCGCGCCTGGTGCGCGGGAGCAATTTTGGTGGCCCGCTCGTGCTGCTCAACCGTGTGACCCTGAGCGGCGTGTCGGTGGGACACGCGAAGCTGCAGGACGTGTGGGTCGACGGCCAGCGCGGTCCGATCGAACCGAACGTCGCCGACATGAACGTCGCATTCGCTGGCGGCGATGGTGCCGAGATCTCCGGTTGCCGCATCAGCAACAGCGCCGGTTGGACCAACATCCTCGTCAACGGCATGAGCTCGGGCGCCGAGTGCAACGCGGTCAACGTACAACGGAATCTGATCACCGAATACACGAGCTGTCACTCGAAGCCCGACGCACCGAACGTCTGGGCCGATGGGATCTCGGCGTCGTGCGAGAACACGTTGATCGAGGACAACCAGATCGTCGATGTGACCGACGTCGGGATCGTGATCTTCAAAGGTACCGAGTCCACGAGGCAGCGATCGGTCGCGCGTCGCAACAGCGTGCTCAGCTCCGGCAACGCCGCGTGGGCGGCTTTGGGCGCCGACCCGCTCTACGGCAACTATCAAAAGGAGTACGACTTCGCCGGAACGCGATTCGAGAACAACTTCATCTGGTCCGGCGATGGCCACTTCGATGTGGGTATGTTGGTCGGAACCGCAGCGGCCGCATGGAGCGGTCCGCCCGACATGGGCAGAGGTGCGACGTTCGTCAACAACTCCCTGGGCTGGCCGGCGCTCGCGTGCTCGGCACGCGTCGAACTCGGCATCGTGGTCTCGGGCATGCTGGACGCGACCGTCACCGGCAATCGCCTGGGGCTCGAACTGATCAACGTCGGCAACTGCCCCGACATCGGCGCGCCGTGCGGCGTGAATCCACCCCCTTCAACCGCCGCGGTGGTCGCTTCGCGCTGCGCCGGGCTGGCGAGCGGAACGATTCAGGATGCGCTCGACTTCCGTGTGCTGCGCTGCCTCGGGCACTCGCCTCCCCATCCGAGTTGTACCGCGGGCTTCAACGTCACGCCATTGCCGCTGGATCCGGGCCGTGACCTGCGGCTACCGCTGGCTCCCACGTTCACGCTGGATACGGCGTTCCCGAACCCGACACGGGGGGAGATCGTGGTGCGCTTCACACTCGGAACATCGGAGACGGTCCAGTTCGATCTGCTCGACGCCGCCGGCAGGCGCGTGGCGCATCGGGAAGCGGTCAGCCTCGATCCGGGCAGTCACGAGATCACACTTGGAAACCGCGAACATCTGCCACCGGGACTCTACGTCGTGAAGCTCAGCCAGGGTGCCCTCCAGCGCCTGCGCCAGATCGTGATTTTGGACTGACAGCAGTTAGAGGCGTCGAGTGCTCATACTCCGCCCCCACCCCAGCCCGGCCGGCCGAGGCCGCGCGCGGCGGCGATCTTCAAGCAATCGACGCACCGATCTAGCGCCGGTGCCGTCATGCCGAAGCGCTCGGTAACGTTGGCGCCACACAGCGCGATCGGCCACTCGAGCTTGAGCACCAGGTGCGCGACGCGTTCGTCCGCTCCGGGACCTGAGAGCGCTTCGTCCAGCAGCGTCGCCGTACCCTGATCTTTCGACTCCATCATGAATCCTCCGTCGTTGTTTTGTGACTCTTCTGACCCCGGGATGATCTCACAAGACGCGGGCGCCTCGGCGACCCACGGGTTCCGTTATCCCTCTGCCGGGCACTGGATCGACGCCGGCGACTACCTCGAGGTCGTCATCCGCAAGGCGTGATGGCCGCGATTCGTCGCCCGCAAACGTCATGAGGTTGCCAACCCGGTCCGAGGGACCAATCTGCGTATAATTTCGCATTTCTATCGGACGCCTCGTGATAGCCTTGTGCACAGGGTTCGCGCTCGAATTCGGGGCTCGTCCCGGTACCGAAGGGGCGACGACACCGGTGAATTTACCGGAAGTCCCCCCCCAAAATCACGGCGACTCAATGCGTTCGGGGTCCATGGCGAGCTTGATGGCGCTCCGGAAGCTCGAGTTCCGTCCCAATCGAGGAGGGCTGTAATGAAGAAAGTTGCGACCACGTTTCTCGCAGTCGCTGCACTGGCGGGCTTCACACTTACTGCAGCGGCGGACAATTCGTACCAGGCACTTCCGTTCACCCAGGACTGGACCAACGTCGGCCTGATCACGCTCGATGACAATTGGTCGGGCGTTCCGGGCATCATCGGATACCGCGGCGACAGCAACATCGTCCCGCCCGGCACCGATCCGCAGACGGTTACCTACGATGACATTCCCGCGAACTCGGGTGTCGCCACGAGCCCGGTCGTCGACGTCAATGCCAACAAGACGGCAACGGACCTCCTCTCGTTCATCTCCGGCGGTATCGCGGAGTACGAACTGACGGACCCGACGGTCGCACTCAATGGATCCGGCACGGGTGATGCGCCGTACATGGTGTTCCACATCAACAGCACCGGCTTCACGGCCATCACCGTGAGCTACGTGCTGCGGGACATCGAGGACTTCGGCGCCGACAATTCGATTCAGCAGTACGCGCTCCAGTATCGCACCGCGACGGGCACTGCCTGGACGAACGTCCCGGGGGGTTATGTTGCCGACGCCACCGCGGGCCCGGCTCTTCCGCTCCTCACGCCGGTCACGGCGGTTCTGCCGCCGGCTGCGGACGGACAGGCCACCCTCGAAATCCGCGTGATCACGGCCAACGCTGCCGGCAACGACGAATGGGTCGGCATCGACGACATCTCGATCACGGGCACTCCGGATGCGGTTCCGACCCAGAGCGGCACGTGGGGTCGCGTGAAGTCGCTGTATCGGTAGTCGAACATCGTGGCAGCGGGCCCGGCAACGGGTTCGCTTCCGCGTTGATGTGCCGGGTTCTCGGGTCCGGTCACATGCACGAACGGGCTCCTCGCAAGCGGAGCCCGTTTCTTTGTGACCGCGCGGCTGCGGCTGGGACCGCACTCAGGTCATCAGCCTTTCGCCCAGACCGCGCCTCTTCGCAAGGCTGCTCACGACGGCCACCAGTTCGTTGGGATCCGAGGGCTTGGACAGATACATCTGGAATCCCGCGCTCAGGATGGTGACGCGATCTTCGATCTTGGCGTACGCCGTGAGCGCCACCGCGGGAACGAGTCCACCGCGCTGAGGTGTCCGGCTGCGGAGCTTGCGGATCAGCGAGTACCCGTCTTCATCGGGCATGGCAATGTCGGACACGAGCACATCGGGCCGCCAGCCATCGAATACCTCGAGCGCATCGGCCGCGGACCCCGCGACCCGGGCCTCCGCCCCGCAGGAGTTGAACAGAACCATGAGCGCTTCGCTTGCGCTTGGCTCGTCGTCCACCACCAGCACCCGCACACCGTCCAATCGCCCGAGATGTATGTCCGCGAGCGTGTCCCGGCCAATCGGGTGCCTTCTGCCCGAATTTTCCTCCGCCGTCGTGGCAAGCAACGGGAACTTCACCATGAACTTCGACCCGAGGCCCGGCCCATCACTGGAAGCAACGATTTCCCCGCCGTGCATTTCGACGATATGACGCACGATCGAGAGCCCCAGCCCGAGCCCGCCATGGCGCCGCATCGATCCGGCGATGCTCTGGCGGAACGGCTCGAAGACATGCGGGAGGAACTCGGCATCGATGCCGATCCCGTTGTCGCTGACCGCGATCTCGACATGTGACTCCGCGCGCTGCAACACCACCAGCACTCTCCCGCCTTTGGGAGTGAACTTGATCGCGTTGGAGATCAAATTCCACATCACCTGCTGGAGTCGCTCAGAATCTCCTGAGATGAGACCGGCGCGTTCGTCCAGGACCAACTGAAGGCGGATCTTCTTGGCATCGCTTGCCGGCACCTGCGCGTCGGCCGCGGCTTTGATCATCGGCGCGAGATCGATCGGCCGCACGTCGAGCCGGAATTTTCCCGACACGACGCGCGAGACGTCGACGAGATCGTCGATGAGGTGCGCCTGCGAGAGGACATTGCGCTCGATGACTTCGAGTGCCCGGCGCGTCTTCGCCTCATCGAGCGTTCCGCTTCGAAGGAGCTGGGTCCAGGTCAGGATCGGTGCGAGTGGATTGCGCAGTTCGTGCGAGACGGTGGCGAGGAACTCATCTTTCACGTGACTGGCCGCTTCCGCCTCCGACAGCGACGCCCTGGCTTCAGTCTGTCCGTGTTCGGCCCGATTGCGGGCGGCCGTCTGCCGGCGATAGCTCCGCGTGAGCCCGCGCACCAGGATGAGGCACAACAGCGTCAGCAGCAGGGTACTCGCGATCGTGACGACGATCATGAAGTTCTCAGCGCGATCCACGGCGGCGCGAGCCGGAGCGACGCTGCGGCTCCGGGCGGATTCGAGGTGAGTGACGAGCGCCGTCAATGATTGATCGAATTGCTCACTGCGCAGCAACACCTGCTGGGCGACGCGGGCGTCACCTTCGCGAGTACGCGGCGCGATCAACCAGCTGTCGAAGGCTTCGAGGTGCGCGCGCTCGGCTGCGAGGACCGAACCGAGGAGGGCCTGGCTCTGCGTGTCCGTTACCTGTGCCTGCAAGCGATGGGCGACATCGACTACACGCGCGCTTCCGGTCCGCGCCTCGGAGACGAATTCCTTGCCACCGGTGAGGAGACTGGCGTGGACATCGGCGATGTTCTTGGCGCCGATGAGCTGCAGTTCGCGCGCATCCGACAACGCCTGCCCCTCGCCGGTCGCCACGTTCGACATGTTCGAAATGAGGACGCGAGACGCGAACATGGACGCGGCACTGGAGAGGATCGCCAGCAGACAGATCAGGATGACGCCGGAAATCAGCTTGCGTTGAAACGACCATTCAGCCACGTATCCCTCGATTCACCTCACATCTCGAACGTCACCCGTTAACTTCGGACCGTTGACATGCGAGTTTGATGCCACGGAATTTCGGCGAGTTATCGTTGAGCCCTGGCGCAAATGCCGGGATCCCGGGCCAAATCGGCAGCGGGGGTACGACCCGCAGGGCGAACGCGGCAGCCGGGAAGGGACGAACGTTCAAACCGACGGAGCGAACTTCAATCCGCTCGGTCCCCTCGCCCGGTCCACCGGGATGGCGACCGGGTCAGCTTTCCGCGTATTGATGGAGCCGGTTGTAAAGCGTCTTGAGGCTGATCCCCAGGATCTGGGCCGCCTTCTTCTTGTCGCCCGCACACTTTTCGAGAGTGCTGAGAATGAGCTGGCGCTCGGACTCGCCGAGCGAGCCGCCTGCCACCGGGACTGCCGACTGTGGCTCTCCTGCGCTCAATTCGGCGAGTTCGATCACACCGTCATCCATGATGAACGCACGCTGCATCTCGTTCTTGAGTTCGCGCACGTTGCCGCGCCACGGGTATCGACGGATGCGCTCGCGCGCCTCCGGACTCAGACGTTTGGAAGTTCCTTCGGCGGCGTTGTGGGCTTCGAGGAACTGATCGGCGAGCAGCAATGCATCGTCTTCGCGATCTCGCAGGGGTGGCAGCACGATCGGGAATACGTTGATCCGGTAATAGAGGTCCTCGCGCAGTTTGCCCTCGAGCACCGCCTGCTTCGGAACGCGATTGCACGCCGCGATCAGGCGCACGTTCACCGGAACCGGAACATCGCCTCCGACCCGAACCAGCGAGCCGGATTCGAGCACGCGCAACAGCTTCACCTGGATTTCGACCGGCATCTCGGTGATCTCATCCAGGAACAGCGTGCCGCCGGCGGCGCGCTCGAAGCAGCCGCGCCGGAGCTGCGTCGCGCCCGTAAAGCTGCCGCGCTCGTGGCCGAACAGTTCGCTCTCGATGAGGTTCGGTGGAATCGCGCCACAGTCGACCGGGATGAAGGGCTTCCGCTTGCGGCCGCTGAGTTCGAAGATCGTCTGCGCGACGAGTTCCTTTCCGGTGCCGCTCTCGCCGTTGATGAACACCGTCGCATCCGTGGGAGCGACCTTGATCATGAGGTCGTAGACCCTCTGCATCGCGGGCGAAACGCCGATCAGGCGGCCGAAGCGGCCGAGCTTGCGGAGTTCACCGCGCAGCGTGCCGACTTCCTCCTTGAGGGATCGCACGCGCAGAACGTTCGCGAGGATCGCCCGGAGCCGGCGATTGTCGACCGGCTTCGTGAGGTAGTCCAACGCTCCGAGTCTCAAGGCCTCGATCGCGGAGTCCACCGTGGCCATGCCCGAGACGATGACGACGTCCGAATGCGACGTCGCCTTGAGTTCGCGGACCAGGTCGATACCGTCGCCGTCCGGAAGCCCGAGATCGGTCATGACCAGATCCATCGGAGCGTTCGCGAGATGCATCCGCGCTTCCTGGAGGGAATGGGCACAGGTGACGGAAAAGCCTTCCTGAGCGGCAATCTCGGCGACGCCCTCGAGGAAGTCGGCATCGTCGTCGATGAACAGTGCACGCAGCATCCGTCGGCCCTCACAGTGGTGAATCCGACCGGAGTATCGCACGATGGAGCCGCGGTGAACATCGAGCCTCCCGGGAGACCCCGGGACGGTGACGGCGGATTCGACGGGATGTGGCGGATCTCAGCGACTTCGGCTCGCGCCTTCCGCCATGATCAGCCAGACGGTCACGGCCCGACGCGGCGATAGACGCGCTTGATCGTGCGGGCCGGCATCTCGCCTCTGCCGGGCAACTCGGTGCGGATCACCAAACGCTTTCCGTTGTCCTCGAGCGCGTACGTCTCGACGACCTCCGCGTCGGCCGGTCCGGGGCGGCGGACCTCGAGCTTCTGACCTTTCCACTTGCCGCGGAGCGTGCCAGCGCCCGGCGCAGGGGGGCCGCCTGCGTTCGGCGCCCCGGTGGTGATCTCGCGGAATACGGCGCCTGCCGAGTCTTCGAAGCTCACGACCTGCGCGGTCTGGATGATGTGCATGCGGTTTGGCAATCCCCCGGCGGGTCCGCGCCCGCGGCGGTTGGGGCCGCCTTCACCTCCGGGAGGCGGCCCGCCGCGATCGCCGGGAGGCCCACCGTCCTTGCCTCCGCGCGGAGGACCTTCCGCGCCGGGCGGTCCGCCCGGCCCACCGCGCCCCATGCCCGGCGGCGGACCGTCCATCCGATCGGGGCGATCGCTGCGTGTGAAGTCGAGCGTCCACGTACCGCTCAGGTCCGGTCGCGCGGGTTCAGCGGCTTGAACGAGACTGACCCAGACGCACGCCGCGACGATCAGTGCCCAGGATGTATTGCGCAGGTTTCGATTCAACATCGTGCCTCCAAGACTTCAGTGCTTCGTGACGCGGCTCGTTGCGGGTCCTGAACAGCGTATGCGCGAAGTGTGTCGGAAGTGTCTCAACGATTCGAAAGTGTGCTGGCCCGGTCCACTCACGAGCCGCCACCGCCGAGCAGGATCTGGGCGAGCAGGATCTTCCCGACGGTCGCGATCGGCGACACGCTCGCGTAGCCCAGATTCGGCGACTCATCGCGCGCGGCATCGTTCGCGAATGCGAGTGCCGCCGGCTGCGTGTGGACCCCCGACGCCATGCCCATCGCGACACCGGCCGGGGCCTGTAGCAGATGCCGCGCGCTCCACAGCGCGAGTGCCGCCGTGACCACGGTGACCGCGGCGCCGGCGGCCAGCATCTGCAAGCCCCCGCCCTCGCTCAGCGTCCGCACGAACGGAGTGCCTGCGCCGACACCGACCGCAGCGAGGAACAGTGCGAGGCCGAGCTGACGCAGCGTCAGACCGGCGCTGTAGGGAAGCTGCCATACGATTGGGCCGGTGCGGCCGAGTGCCCCCAGCACGAGGCCCATCACGAGCGGCCCACCCGCAGGGCCAAGGCGGAAGTACATTCCACCGGGCAGCGGGATCGAAACGAGCCCCAGGAGCAGCCCGAGTGCCGCACCCAGGCCGAATGACACTGCGTCGATCTCGCCCAGCGCGCGATAGGAGTCGCCGAAGAACTCGGAGATCTCCGCCATGCGCGCGCGCGGCGCCACGACCCGCACGCGATCGCCCAGCTCGAGCACCGTACGTCCTTCGGGCACCAGGTCGACATCGCCACGCCGTACCCGCGTGACGAGCGCACCGAACCGTGTGAGCGTCTTGAGCTCCCCGAGTGAGCGGCCGGCGACGCTCGAGTTGGAAACAAAGATGCGGCGGAAGTCGAGATCGCTGCGGTCCAGTTCGACATGCTCCTCTGAAGTTTCCCCCACGCGGGCAGCGAGCCGGTCGAGCGGATCCGGCAGTCCCACCGCGGTTACCAGATCACCACGCTCGAGTGCCGCATCGGGACTCAGCAACGCCCACTCGCCGGCGCGGCGGCGCCGCACGAAGCGCGCACGGATGCCCCACGCCTGGAGCAGCAGCTTGACCGGCGTGCCGGTCGCTTCCTCGCGCGTGACGAGCAGGAAGCGCACATCGAGGTGTCCGCGGCGCGCCCGTTCGGCGAGATCCGCGCTCCAGCGGCGGCGCGCGATGGCAAGTGCCAGCACGACGCCGAGTGCGCCCATCGGGTAGGCGATCGAATACCCGACGACCGGTGCATCGGCGCCGGCCGGCATTCGCTCGAGCACCGCCGCCAGTGCCGGGGTGTTCGTGAGCGCGCCGCAGAACAGACCTGCCGTGATTGCTTTCGGCAGGCCGAGCACGCGCTCGGCAAGTGTGGCGAGCCCCGCCGCGATCACCAGCAGCCCCAGCGTCCACGCGGTGTCTCGCAGACCGCGGCGCCGCAGCGAAGTGAGGAAACCCGGCCCGCTCGAAATCCCGACCGAGTAGACGAAAATCACGAGCCCGAAGCTGCGCACGAACTCGGGGAGCTTGAACCGTTCGTCGATCGTGCCCGCGGCGAGACCCGCGAACAGCACGGCCGCGATGCCGAGCTGAACGCCAGCAATCGAGATGCGCCCGGCGGCATAGCCCACCGCGAGCACGAGGAACAACAGGAGCATCGGCTGGGCAACGAGCAGTTCGACCATGCGGCGCAGCATAGGCGATGTGCATGGCGAGCGCAGGCCGTGCTGCGACACCACGTCAGTAGCGATGGCCGCCGCGTCTGGTCAGCCCGGTCGTCACGAACGGTTCGACATGTTCCTGCGCGAAGGCCAGGCGGGCCTATTCGCGAATCCGCGAACGCGATCCGTTCCGTCGCCTCATCGACCCGGCGACCGCCGATGTCCCCACCCGATCGCGACACCGAGGACCACGAGCCACAGCGGCAGCACGAGGTTGTTCGCCTCGGCGATCGGGGCGACCACCCGGGTCGCATTGCGCAGCATGGCGACGAGCCCGATCACACCGACCGCAACGCCCGTAGCTCCGAGCCAGCGCCGGCGACCGCCCTCGCGCATCATCGCGAATCCGAGCAGGACAAAGAACAGGCTCAAGCACAACTCGCCGAGGAACTCCCCGATGAAGTTCCCGAGATAGGAGTTGAGGCCGGCGAATACCGTCTCGATCGACGCGCGCTCCGAGACACCCGCCGTCGCCCAGCGCCGAGCGAACTCCCAGTGGATGCTCGGCCATCGTATGAGACCCAGCACCATGCTGATGGCGGCAACGATCGCGAAACCGGTCGCGACGCGCACCGTGGCCGGTGCCACATGCCGCAACCGCTCTTCGGCTCCGACCGCCGCAGGAATCAGCAGTAGCGGCGTGATCGCATAGAGGATCCACACGAACCTTCCGGCGGATCCCAGCGCGATCAGCGCCGGCAGCACCTCTCCCGCCGATCGATCCAGAATGTCGGGATAGTCGAACGCGCCCGCGAGGTAGCTGAACTCGGCGATGAACAAGATCGCCGCAAGGATCAACGCCGAACCGCCGACAAGGTGCGCGGTCCGATTGCGCCCGGCCACTTCAGAGATCGCGCGTTCCGTCACGTAGGTGTCTCCTCGCGTTCGGGGAACGTCACGACGAACGTCGCCCCTCTTCCGGCATGCGGTTCCACGGCGATGCTCCCGCCGTGCGCTTCCATGATGCGTTTGCAGATGCTGAGCCCGAGACCATAACCGCCGGTCTTCTTCGAACGCGAACGGTCGTGGCGGACGAACGGCTCGAACAGGTTCGCGGGATCGCCTTCGGGAATCCCGGGGCCGTCGTCGCGAACGCGCACCACGACCGATCCACCGTCACGACGCGCATCGAACTCGACCGGGCCGCTGTCGGGCAGCGAGTATTTGAGCGCGTTCTCGATCAAGTTGCGGAACACGGTGCGCACCTTCTCGACATCGATGTCGAGCGGTACTTCGGGAACGGCGCCCGCGATCCGCACACCCGGCGCGCGGCCGGCGAACACCGCGACGATCTCGCTCAGGATCGGACCCAGATCGCGACGCTCGAGACGCAGACCTTTCCCATCGCGGAGCCGCTCCAGCTCGAGCAGCTCGCTCACCATCAACTCCATCTCCGACACATCGGCGGCCATCGACGCGCGGGCCGGCGTGTCCGGCTGCAACGCCAGCGCCACCTTCATGCGCGTGAGCGGCGAGCGCAGTTCGTGGCTGACGTCGAGCAGCAGCTGATCGCGCGCCTGCACCATCTCCTTCACCCGCCGCGCCATGCGGTTGAACGCTCGTGTCAGCGTGCCGAACTCGTCGCGCGTCGGATTCTGCACCACGACGTCCAGCTCGCCCTCGCTGAGGCGCATGACGCCTTCATTGAGCCAGCGCAGCGGACGCAGCGTGCGCCGCAACACGAAATACGCGATCAGGAACACCCCGGTCATCATCAGCAGCAGCAAGACCAGCAGATTGTGCCGCACCACGTGGATCTGCCGGCTCAATCGCCGCGCAAACAGGTACTCGCCGCCGTCCGGTGCCTTCACGAGATAGTACATGCGCAGCAGCTTGGGATCGGCGGCCCCGTGCTCGCTCACGCGCACGCGATCGAAAGCGGGCAGTTGGTCCGACGTGGACCACTCACCCTTCGGCCCGCGATAGGCCATGTGCATGTCGAGCTCGGCCCCGATCTTCCGCGCGTCGTCGAGGTCGGGCGACGACGCGGCGACGGCGCGCGCATACTCGCGGAACAGTTCGTTGATCGAGACGTGGATGCTCGGGAACACGATGCCGAAGAAGAACCCGGTGACGAGCAGCATCACCACCGCGGCCATCGAGAGGATGATCGTGACCAGGCGGACGAACACCGACACCTGAACTCCGGAACCGCGCTCGGCTTCAGTCACCGGCGCCGCCGATGAACGTGTAGCCGGTGCCACGCACGGTGCGGATGAACGCGGGCTGCTTCGGGTCGTCGCCGAGCTTCTGGCGCAGGCGGCTGATCAGCACGTCGACCGAGCGGTCGAACGCCTCCCAGTCCACACCCCGCGTCTCGTCCATGATGCGGTCCCGGCTGAGCACGCGGCCACGATGGCGCACGAGCAGCCCCAGCAGGTCGAACTCCGCCGCGGTGAGCGGAATCGGTTCGCCGGCGAGCGTGGCCGAGTGGGCCGCCCAGTTCACCTCGAGCGCACCGATCGCGACGCGCTCGTCGGTCTCTCCCGCCGTGCCCCGGCGCAGCACCGCCTGGATGCGCGCCACCAGCTCGCGCGGCTCGAACGGTTTCGGCAGATAGTCGTCGGCACCCAATTCGAGCCCGACGATCCGGTCCATCACGTCCCCGCGCGCGGTAAGCATGACAATCGGGATGCGCCGACTCTCGCGGATCTTGCGGCACACGGCAAAGCCGTCCATGTCAGGCAGCATTACATCGAGGATCACGATGTCCGGCGGATCGGACTCGATCTCGCGCAGCCCGGCATGCGGGTGCGCCACCGCACGCACCGAGAACCCGAACGTGCCGAGATACTCGGTCAGCAGCGCGTTCAGCTTCTCGTCGTCGTCCACGATCAGCACCCGGGTGCGTCCCGCGGCCCGCTCGCTCATGCGCTCCTCAACCGGCTGCGATCAGTGATGGAACATGCCTCCGCCGTGGCTGAAGCCCTTCTGCACGATGCTGACCGACTGCAGCTTGTACGGCGGCGCGGGATCGACCTTGAACACGAACGTGTGGCTCGAAGCGTCCTCTGCCATAAGCGACACGGTGAGTTCACCCTTCGCTTCTTTCGTGACCGAAGTGAGCATCAGCTTGCCGTACTGCTCCCGCATGGTCTGATACTTCTCGATCCGCTGCGGAATGTTGCGCTTCTCGAGGTTCTCTTTGCTGACATTCTGCTTCAGAAACGCGCGCATCGCATCTTCGCCGGTCGAGAACGCCTCGACCCACTGACGCGCGACCGTGCCGGTGGGAGTCTCGGGCCATCCGTCGCGCGCGGGTTTCCGCTTCGCCGCGACGGTCCCGGCCGGCGGTGCCCCGGCCGCCCAGGATGCGGTGCTCAGCAACAGACACGCGAACACGATACGGGCGATGACGATTCCTCGCATGAGAATTCCTCCGGTCAGGTGGTGGACAGCGCTTCCCGGATCGTGAGGCGCGATGCGCGCCACGCCGGATAGAGACTGCTGAGTGTGGCGAGAACGACGATAAGGGCGAGCCAGATCAAAGCCGCCTGTAGCGACATGAAAAACGCGAGCGGCGCCTTGAAGAACATGTTGCCGGTGACACTCTCGAGCAGCCAGCTCACGGGTGCGGCGATCAGCAGCGCCACGATCCAGCTCATGAGCCCGATCAGCAGGCCCTCGATCCAGACATGGCTCGAGATCGTGCGCGGCGTGGCGCCGATCGCACCCAGCACGCCGATCTCGCGCGTGCGCAGCATCACGTTGATGCTGAGCGTCGAGGTGAGCGCGAGACCGCCGACGAACACGACGAGGGTCGAAGCCATGGTCAGGACGACCAGGATGATCACGAGATGGTCGAGGATTCCTTTGCGGACATCGAGCATGCTCTGCATCCCCGTGACTTCGATCTCCATCGCCTCGAATGCGCGCTCCACTTCGCGTGAAGCGCCGAGCTGGCCGGCCTCGGTGTGTTCGGTCGTCACGACGCGCGCGATCCGCGTCTGTTCGCCATCGGCGCCGGTCACGGCAAGCACCGCGCGCGGCGGCGCATAGATCACCGCCATCGGCGCCATCTCCTTGACCATGCCGACGATCGGAAACGCGTGGGTTGTTCCGTTGTTCCGCACTTCTATGGTCCCGCCCACGCGCAGCTTCGGATTGCGGATCAAGGCCGCGTTGTTGATCACGACCGCGTTGGTGTCGCCGGGAGTGAGCCAGCGACCATCGAGCAGGGGCAGCGTGAGCAGCTTGCTGCCGGGCGTGGGGCCGGTCATGGCAATCGTGCTGCCCGGTGCACCGTTGGGCCCTATCAGATACGGGTTCGCTCCCGGCCAGTACTCGGCATCGCGGACCACCGGCAGTTTCGCGAGCGCCTCATCGACCACCGCGATCGGCTGCGACTCGGCGAAACGCACCGTGAGGTCGTAGCGGCGCATGCTGAAGTCCGCGTTGACCGCGCGCTGCCACGCGCCCGAGACGTTGAGCGCCGACATGAACACCGCTCCACCGAGTGCGAGCATCACGACGGTGAGCAGCAGCCGGCCACGGCGCAGGAACGTGGTCCGCAGCGAGAGCAGCAACGGGCGCGGCAGCCATGAGATCGCGGCCAGCCGGCGTTCGAGGCCGCGTGAACCGAACGGACGCGGACCGAGATCGTCGTTCAGCGCCTGATGCACCGTAATCCGTGACGCGCGCAGTACCGGTCCGAGCGCCACGGCCAGCGGCACCGCGATGCCGACCACGGCGAGCACGATCAGCGCTCCCCAGGGGAACGGACTGTGCGAGACATCGGCGTTCAAGATCCCCGCGGAGAATTCGGCGTACGCGCGTCCGGCGAAGAACGCGAGTGGTCCCCCGATCGCGAGTGCCGCCGTCGCGAGCAGCGCGACCTGCCCGAGGTAGATCCCCGCGATCTGGCGGGTCGTGGCACCGATCGCCTTCATCACGCCGACCTGCCGGAGCTGTTCGGACAGCAGTGCGTGGACCATGCTCGCGACCAGCACCGAACTCAGAAGAAAGCTCAGGATGCCGAACGCTCCGAGCAGGTAGATGAACGTGTCCATCTGATCGGCGTGCGGATGGCGTCCCGGAATCGGCACGTCGATGCGCGCGACGGTGTGCCCTTCCCGCTCGAGCAGCGCCTTCACGCGACCGGCGACTTCGCGGATGTGGCCCTCGTCGAGCGGATGCTCGGCGACGGAGATCCGGATCTGCGACGACTCGTTCGATCCGTCACCGCGCGCACTGGACGACCACGCGACGAAACCGTAGACCACGTGCTCCATCCATGCCGGAGCAAGGCCCGCCGCGTGCACAGTCCCCGCGAACTTCAGTTCATGGTCCTCGCCGCCCGCGGTGCGAATCATGAGATTCGCGTCACGTTCGATCTTGGCCACGGCCACGGCACTGCGCTCGAGCAGCACTTCGCCATCCGCGGGCGGCCAGGCACCGGTGTCGCGCTTGAAGACGTCCAGGCGCTGCGCATCGAAGTCGCGGATCACGAACAGCACTGCCGGGATCCACTCGTCTTCGCCGAGGCGCGCACGCGCGATGATCACCGGACGCAGCTCGGCGTCGCCGACGCCCTCGACGCGGCGAACGGAATCGACCAACGCATCGCTCAGAGCGTCGGTGAAGAGCGTGGCGGACGACGGCCGCGTGTCGCCGTACATCGTCGCGAGCACCGGACGCAACGTCGCGTACTTCACCACCATGGTGCCGAGTGCAAACACGCCTGCGGTCATCGCGATCACGGCGAGCACCGAACGGCCCGGCCGCTCCATGATGTCGCGCACGACTTTCTTCCAGCGCGGAGCGATCACGAGGCGACGCATCCGTCGGCGAGCGTCACCGTGCGGCTCACGCCCGAAACCGCGTCGCGCTCGTGCGTGACGATCACCACCGTCTTACCGTCGGCGACCAGATCGCCGAACAGACGGAACACCGCCTCACCCGTCGAGGAATCGAGATTGCCGGTCGGCTCGTCCGCGAGGATCAGCGGCGGATCGTTGGCGAGCGCGCGCGCGATCGCGACGCGCTGCTGCTGGCCGCCCGACAGCGTCGAGGGCAGCTTGTCCGCCTGTTCGGGAACGCCCACGCGGTCGAGCAGTTCGAGCGCCCGGTCGCGGCGCGCGTTCGGCGGGATCGCTCCGCAGAAGTCCATCGGAAGCATCACGTTCTCGATCACGGTCAGCGTCGGCAGCAGCTGGAAGAACTGAAACACGATCCCGACCGAGCGGCCGCGCCACGTGGCGAGCCGGTCGTGGCTCAGACTCTGGATCGACGTGCCTGCCACCGCGACTTCTCCCGAGGTCGGACGATCGATGCCCGCGACCATGTTGAGCAGCGTGGACTTGCCGCTGCCGGACCGCCCGACGATCGCGACCATCTCTCCCGCGCGGATCTCGAGGTCGATGCCCCGCAGTGCGGCGAAGCTGCCGGCCGCGGTTTCGTAGGTCTTGGTGACAGCCTGCATGCGAATCACGGTGGCGGACCCTCCAGGTGAACGATACGGTGGCCGGGCACGGCGGCTCGACCTGCGCGTGGAATATGGCGATCGAACATGTCTGGATTGTTTCCGGCTCGCGACGAAAGGAAAACGGCCGGGTCTTGGAGCAGGAACCCGGCCGCCGCCGTGTGCGATGGAACCCGGCATGCGCCGGGCGAAGTTCACGCGATCGGAATGCGGCTCGCGTTCTGGGCAAGCCACGCATCCAAGGTGAGCAACTCCGGATTGAGCGCGCGCGACAATGCCGGATCGCGATCGCGTAGGAACTCATCGCCCAGAATCGCCTGGTACTGGTACATGTTGCCCATGTCCTCGGCCCCCGGGAACCCGAGACCGCGGTAGACGTCGAACGGCACGTCCTGGAAGTGAACCTTGCGCCCCAGCGCGCTCGCCATCTTGGCGGCCATCTCTTCGCCGGAAAGATTCTCGCCCGAAATGCCAAAGCGCTGGCCGATCGCAGCCGCTCCCCGCTTGAAGATGCCGTGCGCACACTTGCCGATGTCCGAGGCCGCGATCCCCGGGAGTTTCACGCCGCCGAGCGGCATCGCGAGCACCAGATCGCCATCGGAACCGGCCCGCGGTCCCGCGCCGAAGTAGATGAAGTTATCCCAGTAGAACGCTGCCAGCAGATAACTTGTCGGCGCACCTTCGTTGACGAAGAAATGATCCGACTCGCCCTTCCCATCGAAGTGCGGAACCTTGTACTTGCCCTGGAGCGTGGGCAGGCGGGTGTCCGAAAGCGGCACCTTCTTGCGGGTGTCTTCGAGGGTCGACCACACGACGTGCTGCAATCCGGCCTGCTTGCTCGCTCGCGCCATCGCCGCGGCCTGCGCGCTCTCACGCTCGGCGGAGAAGTGCTCCCAGAAGTTCGTCACGGCGAATACACCATACGCCCCCTGGAACGCCCGCTCGAGACTCGGGGGATCGTCGGCGTCGCCTTGGACGACTTCGACGCCCATGGCGGCGAGCGCCTTCGCCTTGTCCGAGTCCGGCTTGCGCGTGACCGCGCGCGCGGTGAAGTCTCCGCCCTTGTCGGCAACGATCGAGCGTGCGAGCCCGCCGCCCTGTGCGCCCGTGGCTCCCATGACGACGATGATCTTCTTGTCCGGCATGTTGAACACTCCTGATTCGGTGGTGCGGGTTCGGCCATCATGATTCCGCGCGTCACTCTACGTGACTCTCGCGGTTATTTGAAGATGCTGTGCGCGACGGCCGATTCCAGCCGCCAGTAGATGATCGCGACCGCCGCGATGTCGAACGCCGCGTGCGCCACCATCAGCATCCCGAGGCGGCGCGTCCGCGCGTAGATCGTTCCGTAGACGAGTCCGACGATCGTCGCCTGCTGGGCGCCCGGCAAACCCTGATCGTGGTAGTGGAGCGAGCCGAACAGCACCGACGTGAAGATGACGATGGCCACAGTCGCCCAGATACCGCGCCCCAGCAACTTGCCGAGCCGTTCGAACATGTAACCCCGGAACAGCGTCTCCTCACCGAACCCCGCGATCACGATCATCTGCGGAATCGCGAGCAGGGCGGCCACCGGGTTGCCTTCGAGGTAGTGATACGTGGGGTTGATCGGAGCGGCTCCGAGCAGCGGCATCACGATCGCCTTCATGACGAGCTTGAACACGACTCCGAACACCGTGCCGACCAGGATCATCCGCCACCAGCGGTTCGGGCGGACGAAGCCGAGTTCGCGAAACGGCGTGCCGGAGCGCTTCGCCCACATCAGTGCGAAGACGGCGCTGAGCGGGCCCACGATGAGGTTCCCCGCGAGCACGACCAGCACCGCGGCGATTCCCACCGGGCCGAAGCCGCGCAGTCGGCGAGCGAGGTCGTCGTCGGTGTGCGGCGATGCCGGGAGCTCGGGTGCGGTCACGCGATCATCCGCGCGGTGCGGCGGCGCAATTTCGGCATCCGACACGTTCAACGCCCGCCCAGGAACGATTTGCGGATCGTCGTTTCGACCGCAGACATTTCGATCTCGAGCTCGGCGCGCGCGCTGCGTGTGCGCGCCGTGGAGCGGACATCGGTTGCGAGCACCTCGGCACAGCGTTCCCTGAGCGGCAGGCCGGCATCGACATCACCGAGCTGAACCAGCAGCTCCTTCACCTTTCCAATCCGGGTTCGGGTCTCGTCGATCAGCGCGATCGCGCGCTTCACGCCCACTTCGCCGCGGCGCGTCTCCTGCAACAGCCGGCATTCGAACGTGCGGCAGACCCTGGGACGATGCGCGTAGACGCCACAGCGCGTCCCGCACAACGCGGCGCATGGTAGCTGCATGAGTTCACTGTCGCCGTCGTGCTCTTCGACCTGGACGCCCAGCAACTCCATGCGGTTCGCCTCGGCGCGACCGGCCAACTCGACGTCGGCGAATAGCGTTCCGTCGCAACACATTCCACAACGCGTGCACAGGATGTCCGTCAAGCTTTCCATGCGGGGACCATGACGGATTTGCAGCGCCTGCGCGAACGGAGTCCCGGACGGTTGCGAGGCTCGCGAGATGCGGGTCGAGTGCCTACCGAATCACGATCAATGTCCGCGTCTGCCGTGTGTCGCGTGTTTCCAGCCGCACGTAGAACACGCCGGCGCGCCGCACACCGCGCGCGTCCGCACCGTCCCACGTTCGGGAGTGCGAGCCTGCGCTCTCGTCACCGTCCACGAGTGTGGCGATCCGCTGCCCCGAGACATCGAAGATGGCGAGGCGCACCGGCGCCGGCTGCGGGAGGTGATACTCGACACGCGTCTGACGCGTGAATGGATTGGGACCCGTGATCGCGAAACGCACTTCGCCCGGCCCGGGATCGGTCTCGACCGCGACCGGGATGTCGGCGAGACAGCTTCGCGATGAGGCGAACGCACGGATCGCGTCGATGCCCATCGGCTCGAAGTTCGGCAGGCCGATGAAGTCGCAGTCGCCGAGGCTCGAGCACATGATGTGACACGGCGAAACGGCGTCGCAGTGGACCGCGTTCCAGTTGTGGCCGAGCTCGTGGGCGACGAGCGCGGTGCGTCGCGCGAGGTTGGTCGTGAACCGGGCCTGCGTGAGTCCGTAGGCGCGCGAGCGATTGCAGACCTCACCCACCGCCGCGTATCCGATGGTGCTGCCAGCGAGTTCCTTCCCCGTCATGAGGTGCACGAGATCGCGCTGCACCGCGGTCTGGCTCGCGTTCCAATGGTTGCGCAGCTGGCTGTAGAGCGTGACGGCGTCGGTCGAGGAGTAGGGGTCGGGTTCCGCCGAACGCACGATCAACGTGACGAGTCGGTGCCGCAGATCGCAGTCGCGCTCGTAGACGACGTTGACCGAATTCAGCAGCGCCTCGATATCGTTGACGGTCGAGGTCACCGACCCGCCGTTCATGCCGACGTACTCGAAGTCCGCATCCACGGCGATGTCGGCGATGCGGGGTGCGGCATCGATGCGGTATCCGGAATGCGGTGCCGGCGGCACGGACTGTGGTGCGTCGTTCACGAAACACGCGCCGGCGGGCAGCTCGAGATCGGCGCGCACGACCCGATGGCGGATGGTGTTTCGGTCGGCCGCGGTGGCGGCGAGCGGTTCGATCGAGGACATGCGTCCATCGGCGAACACGATCGTCGCCGACAAACGACCCGCCTCGAGCGATCCTGCGACAACGGCTCCCGGCAGTTCGTCGATCACACCGCGCACGGTCGCGGGTTCGGGAGCGGCAACTTCGCGCAGCGTTCCCACGGCATCGGGCACCAGCAGGCGGAAGCCCGCTGAGCGCACCGAATGCGGAGCGAGACGCAGCGTCACGAGGTGGCCGTCGATCGGGATTCTCAGCGCGCGCGTCTTCGGATGCGAAGACCTTGCTTCAGCCGCCGCCAAACGTCCGCCGGCGTCGATCCACTGCAGGGTGAAACTCGGCGCTTCGGATCGCGCAGCGACCTCCGCGTCGCGCGACGCGATTGCGGAACGCGGCGCAAGCGCGAGAGCCGCGATCACGGCCAGTTGCAGAGAGCGGACGGCGAGGTTCTGGAAGGAAGTCGGGCGCATAACGGGCATCAGCGTATCACTCCGCCGCCGTCGAACCCGCAACACCCGATCCGACCGCCTCGGGCGCCGGCTGGCGGCTGAACTGGAGCCGATAGAGCCGGGCATAGATGCCGCCCTTCGCCAGCAGTTCCGCGTGCGTCCCCTGCTCCCGCAACTCGCCCTTGTGCAGCACGAGAATCCGGTCGGCGTCGAGAATCGTGCTCAGCCGGTGGGCGATCACGAGCGAGGTGCGGCCCTGGAGCAGACGATGCAGAGCCGCCTGGATCGTGCGCTCGGTTTCGATGTCGACGCTCGAGGTCGCCTCGTCGAGGATGAGGATACTCGGGTCGTAGTGGAGCGCGCGCGCGAACGCGAGGATCTGACGCTCTCCCATCGACAGGAAGGCACCGCGTTCTCCGACCTCCTCATCCAACCCCTTCGGGAACCGCGCCGCCAGCCGCGAACCCCCGACTTCGGCGAGCGCGCGTTCGACCGCATCGCCCCCGCGATCGCGGTCGCCGAAGGCGATGTTCTCCCGCACACTGCCCGAGAACAGAAACACGTCCTGCAGCACGAGCCCGATCTGACGGCGCAGTACCCGGCCTTCGATGTCCCGGATGTCGTTCCCGTCGGCCCGAATGGTGCCCTTCTGAAATTCGTAGAAGCGGCACAATAGATTCGCGATCGTCGTCTTGCCGGCACCCGTCGCCCCGACGATCGCCACCTTCTCGCCCGGCGCAATGCGGAACGAAACGTCACGCAACACCCAGTCCTCGTCCTGATACGCGAACCACACGTGATCGAACTCGACCTCACCGCGCAGACGCTCGATGGCACGTGGCGTTTCCGGCTCGACGATCGCGGGCGCCGTGTCGAGCAGCTCGAAGATCCGCTCCGAAGCCACCATCGCGGACTGGATCATGTTGTACTTCTCGCTCAGGTCGCGCACCGGCTGATAGAACCGCTCCGCGTACTGGATGAACGCGACCACCACACCGAACGTCACTGCGCCCGCGAGAATGCCGCCGCCGCCGTACCACAGGATGAGCGCGATCGAGACGGCCCCGATCACTTCCACCGACGGGAAGAACACAGCGTAGTAGAAGATGTTCTGAACGTGCGCCTCGTAATGGGCCGCGTTCGCCTGGTCGAACTTGCGCATCTCCTTGTGCTCGGCGTTGAAGAACTTGAGCACGTCGAGTCCCTGGAGATGCTCCTGGAGGAACGCGTTGATCCGCGCCACGCGGCTGCGCACGCGGCGATAGGACACGCGGACTTTCGCGCGGAACACCATGGTCGCCACGATCAGCAGCGGCACGGTCGTGAGCGTGACGAGCGCCAGCCGCCAGTCGAGCACCAGCATCGCTCCGATGATGCCGAACAGGATGAACAGATCGCCGAGCACCGCGACCACACCCTGCGAGAACAGCTCGTTGAGCACCGCCACGTCCTGCGTGACGCGCGTGAGAATCTGTCCGACCGGTCGCGTGTCGTAGTAGGACGGGCTCAGCGTACCGAGATGGCGGAACACGGCGATGCGCAGATCGCGCATCGCGCGCTGGCCGACCATCGACATCATGTAGCTCTGGAAGTAGCGCAGCGCGAACGCCGCGATCAGCACCGCGACGTAGGCGATCCCGATCTCGAGCAGCCCCCGCGACGCCTCGGCCGGCAGAAAGCCTCCGCCCGCGACCGGCTTCACGTAGGTGTCGATCGCGACCTTGGTCAGGTAGGGACCCGTGATTTCCAATGCCGCGATCGCCGCGAGCAGCACGACCGAAAGCGCGACTTCCTTCTTGTAGGGCCCGAGGAATCGCAACAGCCGGCGCGCGAGCTTGCGGTCGTAGATCGCTCCGTGCGAGTCGATCTCGTCCGCGGCCGAATCGAATGGACCCGCCATCAGCGTGCTCCCTCATGTCGCGTCACCCGATCCCTCACAACGCCTCCAGTTCTTCCACCATTTCCTCCTGGCGGTAGAAATCCGCGTACAGACCGCCGCGCGCGATCAACTCCTCGTGCGTTCCCGCCGCGACGATCCGGCCTTCGTCCAGCACCACGATGCGATCGACGCGCAGCAGTGCCGATCGGCGATGGGTGGCGAGGAGAATCGCGGGCCGGTGCTCGAGCGCGAACAACGTTTCGAGAATGCGCTGCTCGGTCGCGGGATCGACGCTCGCGAACGCATCGTCGAGCAGCAGCACCGGGCGCTCGAGGATCAGCGCGCGCGCGAGCGACACGCGCTGCTTCTGGCCGCCGGACAGCGTGATGCCGCGTTCCCCGAGGATCGTGTCGAACCCTTTGGGAAAACGGGCGATGTCGGGTTCGAGTCCCGCGCCACGCGCGGCGCGTTCGATGTCCGCCGCGGCCGCGGCATCGTCGTCGAAGCCGAACGCCACGTTCGAGCGGATCGTGTCCGAGAACAGAAACGTCTCCTGCGGCACGATGCCGAACCGCCGCCGCAATGCGCCGCGCGTCCATTGATTCGCCTCGATGCCGCCGACCAAGATCGTGCCCTCGGTGGGCTCGTAGAGGCGCGCAATCAGATGGAGCAGCGTGCTCTTGCCGGACCCGGTGCGCCCGACGATCGCGACCGATTCGCCCGCACGAAGCGTGAGATCGACGCCCAGCAGCACCGGACGATCGGTGCCGGGATACGTGAACCCGACGCCGCGCAATTCGAGTTCGGTTCCGGCGGCCGGCGGGTCCGACGCATCGGGCTTGACGTCCTCTTCGGCCGCAAGGTCCATGACCGAGCGGATGCGCCCCATCGATGCGGCTCCGCGCTGGAACAGGTTCGTGACCCAGCCGAGAGCGATCATGGGCCAGATCAACATGCCGAGGTAGATCTGGAATGCCACCAACTCGCCGAGCGTGATCTGTCCGCGCACGACCGCACCACCTCCCACCCACAGCACGATCGCGGCCGCGATGCCGCCGAGCAGCGACAGCGAAGGCCACAGCGCCGACATGACCTTGATCATGCCGCGGTTCTTCTCGGTGTAGTCGTCGTGCAGGGTGCTGAACGCGCGCAACTCGCCCTCTTCCTCGACGTGGGCCTTCACCACGCGGATTCCGGACAGCGTCTCCTGTGCCTTGGCGGTCAGTGCGGCGAGCGACTCCTGGATCGCGCCGTAGTGGCGGAAGAGCTGCGCGCTGAGCCGGCCGGTGACGAGCGACAGAATTGGCAGCGGAATGAGTGCGAGCAGCGTCAGACGCCAGTCGATGCGGCACATGAGGAACACGGCCATCACGAACGTCATCCCGGTGTTCGCGGAGTACATGATGCCGGGCCCCAGCAGATCGCGGACCGCGTCGAGGTCGTTGGTCGCGCGCGACATCAGATCGCCGACCTTGCGCGTGCGGTACTCGCTCGCCGGCAGGCGCGCGAGATGGCCGAACAGGTCGTTGCGAAGCTCGTACTCCATGTGGCGCGACGCGCGGATCAGCGTCATGCGCATCGTGTAGAGGAACAAACCCTGAAGGGACACCGCGAGCAGGATCAATCCGGCATCACGCGCGAGTGCGGCGCGCCCCACGCCCTGCTGGATGTGGTCGACCGCCTGGCGCACGAGCCACGGCGACCACACCTGGAACAGATTGGTGAGCACGACCGAAACCCCGCCCACGGCCAGTGCGGTGCGGTGACGGCGCAGATAGGGAATCAGATGGCGAAGGGGTCCGATGACCGAGGTCCTGTGGATGCGGGGTGACGATGTGCGAGCGATGCGCAGCATACCGCTTCGCGGATCGGGGTCGTAGCCGGTGAAACCGATCGACGACCGGGCCGCACTTTTAGAGACGCAACTCGGGCGCCGCGGGTGTATCGTCGCGGACGGGTGTCGCGCTCGTGCGGACTGGAGGTCGGCCATGACTCGATGGATGCACAGAGTGCCGCACCTGCGGCCGGCCGCCGTGGCCGCGGCGGTCATTCTCCAGATAGCTGTGACCCCGCCCGCCCTGGCGCGGATCCCGTCGCACCTCCAGCTTTTCGTCGGCACTCGCGCCATGAACTCGAGTCGGATTCCGGACATCGACCCGGCCTCGCGAACCGCTCGCGGAGTCCGCACGCTGAAGAGTGCGACGACTCAGGAATGTGGATGGACCACGCTCGTGCCGATCGCCGATCCCTTGGGCGGTGCTGCTCCGTTCGGTCGCATCGGACACAGCGCGATCGTCGATGCCCCCCGCGACCGCCTCGTGATCTTCGGAGGTGACGGCGACGAAGGCGGTGCCGCCTATCAGACGAAGAACGACGTGTGGTCGCTGTCGCTCGACGATTCGCTCGAGTGGATCGAACTCCATCCCACGGGAACCCTGCCGCAGAAACGCCGCGCGCATACCGCGGTGTTCGATGCGCCGCGCGATCGCATGATCGTGTTCGGCGGCATCGGCTTCGATGCCGGCCGCTCCGCGTTCTGGCCCGACGACTCGGCCGCGGTCTGGAGTCTGTCCTTGAGCGGCACTCCAGAGTGGAGCGTGCTCCAGACGCCGCAGGCGCTGCTGTCGAGACGATTCGCACACGCCGCAGCACTCGATCCAACGCGCTCGCGTATGTGGGTGTACGGCGGCTCCGACAACGTCGGCAGTCTCAACTTCTCGCCGCATCTCTACTACCTCGACCTGACCGGAACTCCGCAGTGGTTCGGGGTGGCGCCCGCGGGACCGGCGCCTCCGGGGCTGGTCGAACACGTCCTTGCATACGACTCGTTGCGGGACCGCCTGCTTCTGTTCGGCGGTTCGCGCGCATTCACCGGTGCTCAGATGCAGGATGTTTGGACGCTCAACCTGAGCGGACCTCCCGCCTGGTCGCAGCTCGTCGTCGCGGGAACGCCGCCGCAGGAGACCACCAACATCCGCGCGGTCTACGATCCGCTCGGAGATCAACTGATCGTCGAAGGCCCGGCCGGCGTGCAGGCGCTCGCGCTGTCCGGCACACCGACGTGGCGACCGGTGCGTTCGCATCCGACCCGCTACGCTCCCGCGATCGCCTACGACTCGACGAGGGTTCGCGTGCTGGCGATGGGCGGCGAGAGCGGCCCTTTCTTTCTCAATGACGTGCTGGAGTTGTCGCCCACGCCGACCGTGCGCTGGAGTGTCACGCCGGAGACGGCTGGCAGCGTGACCATCGAATACCACGACGACTGCCCCGGGACCGTGACGTTGACCGCGGTCCCGGTGCATGGATTCGATTTCGATCACTGGAGCGGTGCCGCAAGCGATACCGTCAGCCCGATCACGATCCCGCTCGATGCTCAGAAGAATGTCGTCGCTCACTTCTCCGAGTCGACGGCCACGTTGATCAGCCGGTTCGACGCGACGCGGATCGAAGGCGGCGTCGAATTGCGATGGAGCTTCGCGGACCCGGCACGCGTCTCACGGACGAGTGTCGAACGCAGGCGCGTCGGCGACGCTGCGTGGCTTCGGATCGGGCTCACGATCCGATCGGAGGACCGTGATGTCGTGGCGCTCGATGACGGCGCGAGCGCGGCGTTCGATTACGACTACCGGCTGATCGTGATCTCGAGTTCCGGTGAAGACTTCGTCGTCGGACCGATCCGCGCCTCGGGAAGCCTGCCACTGGCGACCACGATCGAATCGGTGAGCCCGAATCCATCACCGGGCGCAATGACCATCGCGTTCACGCTCGCGCGCCGTGGGACCGCATCGCTCACGGTGCTGGATGTCGCGGGACGCGAGGTGACGCGGCTCGTGAGCGGCGACCAGGCGCCGGGCCGCTATCAGGTCGCCTGGGACGGCACCTCGAGAGGACGCCGCCTGCCCGCCGGACTCTACTTCGCGCGGCTGTCGGGCGCGGGAAGCGTGACCGTGCGCAAGCTGGTGCTCGCGTATTGATGAGACATCGCGGCCGGTAGAGGCCGAGGCATCGCCCGATCGTCCCGACGACGAACCGCGCCGCCGCGTCGAGTCCGGGGACGCTAAGCCCGGGGCAGCGTGAAGCGGAGCGTCGTCCCCTGGCCGGGCTCGCTCGCGGCGGTCGTTTCGCCACCTTGCGCGGCGACCAGGTGCCTAACGATTGCGAGCCCCAATCCCGCGCCGCCGGTGGTACGGGACCTCGAAGGGTCGGCGCGATGGAAGCGCTCGAATACATGAGGAAGATGCTCCGCCGGGATGCCGGAGCCGGAGTCGCGGACTTCGAACACCACGCGGGCGTCCTCGGAATGCGCGGCGAGCGTGATGTGGCCGCCGGGCGGCGTGTAAGTCAGGGCATTGGTGGTCAAATTCCGCAGAATCTGCCCGAGCCGCGCCGCGTCGGCACGCACTTCGAGTTCCGAATCCGCCTCGATCCGCACCTCGATGCCGCCCGCCGCCGCTTGCACCTGAAATGCCGCGGCCGCGCGCTCGAGCGCCTCACGCACGGCGATCGTTTCGAGGTCGAGCCGCAAAGCGCCCGATTCCGCCATCGCGAGCTGACCGAGATCGTCGGTCAGGCGAGCGAGCAGCATCACCTCTTCGTGGAGCGAAGCGAGCGCGGACCGGTCGGGTTGGAGCAGGCCGTCCTCGAGCGCTTCGATCTGCGCCCTGAGATTCGTGAGCGGCGTGCGCAACTCGTGTGCGATGTCGTGCGTGAGCTGCCGGCGTGTGCGCTGCGTGTGTTCGAGCGACTCCGCCATCGCGTTGAAGCTGCGGCCGAGTACCGCGACCTCGTCGTTCCCACGCGCCGCGACGCGCGGTGAGAGATCCCCGCGTTCCATGCGGCGGGCCGCCACCGTGAGTTTCTCGATCGGTCCTACGATGCGTGAAGACAAAAGCGTGACGAGGACGGCGCCGAGCGCGATGGCCGAGAGAGCACCCAGCCACAGCCCGCGATCCACGCGTTGCAAGAACGGCCTGCCGGGAGGACTCGGGGTCTGCGGTTCCGGAAGCACATAGAGCGTTCCGCGAAGCGCGCCATCCGGGCTGCGGATCTCGTGCCTCGGAGGGTTCACGAGTTCGAGCATCATGCCGCCCGCCCGGCGTCCGCCGCCGGATCGGGCATCGAAGCTCACCCGGCCCCCGTCACCGCGCGTGACGGTCGCCGCGCGCAGCGGCGAGTCGGACGCCGCGATCACGACTCCGGCCGAGTCCACGACCACCAGCGCGCGGCCGACCGCGGGAGCCAGACGTTCGAGCACCGAATCGGCGCCGGCGTAGGATGACGTCGCTTCGAGCGCGCGGACGACGCCGTCGATCCCTGAGGCATGCGGGGTCTGGACGAAGCGCCGGAACTCGCTGGTGACGACCTGCCGCGAGAACAGCGCGCTCACACCCACCGCCGCCGCGGCGACCATCACGGTCACGACCAACAGCCGGAGGCGCAGACTATGCATCGGGTGGCGCGCAGCGATAACCCACGCCGGCGACCGTTTCGATCAGGCGGGCCGCCGCGGCGTGGGCTGCGAGCTTCAGCCTGAGATTGCGGACGTGGACGTCGATCGTGCGCTCGAGCCCGGCATAGTCCGCGCCGAACGCGCGCTCGATCAACTCGCCGCGCGTGAACGCGCGGCCGGGATGGCGCACGAACGCGAGCAGCAGGGCGACCTCGCGTGGCGTCAGTTCCAGCGGCGCGCCCCGCAGTGTGGCCGTGTGGCGGTTGGGATCGAGCCGCACTCCGCGGCATTCGACCGGCGGCCCTTTGAGATCGTCCGACGGACTGCGGCGCAGCACCGCGCGCACGCGCGCCACGAGCTCGCGCGGGCTGAAGGGTTTCACGACGTAGTC
>JANLWX010000012.1:0-19605 GCA_031364845.1 Candidatus Eiseniibacteriota bacterium | reverse complement strand
TGCTCGACGCCATGTACCGCGACGGCTATTTGTGCCCGCTGTGCAACCAGTTGATGGGCGAAACCAGCGAGACGCTCGCGACCGAGTTCAAGATCTCCCGCGAGGAGCAGGATCTCTACGCGCTCGAGAGCAACCGTCGCGCGGCGCGCGCGTGGAACGAAGGCCGCTTCGCGCGCGAAGTCGTACCCGTGACGGTGGGCGAGGGCAAGCGCGCGGTGCGGATCGAACGCGACGAGCACTTCCGCGGCGACGCGTCGATCGAGGAGATGGCGAAACTGCGGCCGGTGTTCCGCAAGGACGGCACCATCACCGCCGGCAACGCGTCGGCGATCACCGACGGCGCGGCAGCGGTCGTCGTGCTGTCGGAATCCGCGGCGAAGCGGCACGACGTCGAGCCGCAGGCGGCGATCATCGGATGGACATCGGTCGGCGTCAATCCGGCGCGCATGGGACTCGGGCCGGTTCCCGCCGTGCGACGGCTGCTCGACCGCCACGGATTTTCGCTCGATCAGATGGACGTCATCGAACTCAACGAAGCGTTCGCCTCGCAGGTGCTCGCGTGCGACCGCGAGCTGCGCTTCGATCGCGATCGCCTGAACCCGAATGGCGGCGGTATCGCGCTCGGGCATCCGACCGGATGCAGCGGCACGCGGATCATTGTCGCCCTCTTGTCGGAACTGGATCGGGTGAAAGGACGCTATGGCCTCGCCACACTGTGCGTGAGCGGGGGGCAGGGGATGGCGTTGCTGGTGGAAAGGGTTTAGTCACGAGGTGAGGGCGCGCCCCGTCGACGCTGCGACGAATCCGGAGGACAACGTTGATTGAATCGACCTTCGACGGACGGCTCCCGGCCCGGGGTTGGTGGTGGGCCCCGAGGTCGCTCGTATCTTGGACCCACCCTGAGCATCGCGGACTGCGTGCGTCGCATCCAGGGGGAGTTGGCGAACTTCGAGCCCCGCGGACTCGATGCTCGGTAGGGTTCATCGCCTGCTACTGACAATAAGCGGCGGCACTGCTCTGAGAACCTCCTGCGAGCGACGCCCGCAATAGGATCGACAGGTCGGACACATTCGTCGTCCCGCTGAAATCGAAATCCGAGCGCGCGAGATAATCGGGGGCGAATGAGTCTGCGAGCCAGCAGGCGATGTCGGGCGGGCCGATCCCATTCGCGCCGTCGGCATCGAAGCGCGCAACGGCGATTCGACTCAGAAAGACCCCATCAGCGTACAGGATCGCGCACCCTCCCTGGCTCACCGCCGAGCAAGACGGCGGGGCGTTGAAACCACCCACAACGTTTCCCGATCCGCCACCGACAAAACGGGAGATGAACGCACCGGACGATTCCGTCGTGGCGCGAATCTCGACCGACTCAGGGCCGCATACCACAGAGACGGATGCGTCAGGTTGTGCGCTCGCGATGCGCACATCACCGGCGCGCAGACAGTCATCGAAGACGATACGAAGGGGGACCGCTGGCATCGGATTTTGCGCCAGATCACGAACCACGATCTCAAATGTCCCGATCCGATCTCCGATCGTGCCGACCTTACCCACGAACAGGATTCCGCACGGGATGGAGCTGTCCACGGCTGACGGAGGCTTTGCATGGCCCGTCGCCGAGGTCAGGGCGATTGCAACGACCACCAAGCAGTACGCGAAGTCCTTCATAGTCTGCTCCACGGAGCGGGATGCCGTCATTCAGTCGTGATGACACAATAAATACCCCTGCCCCCCGCGTCGGTTCCGCGCACTCTGCACGTCCTGCGCGTGCAAGATACCGCTCGCGGCTTCGCCGGTATCGCCGATACCCGGAGCATGCCCGACATCCTGGACGAACTTCGAACCGAACGTTGGTGTGCAGGACTTCGGTTCACCGCAGCACGCCCGATGCAAGCAGATGAACGCGCGGGGCTCGAAGGACAGGCACGCGCGCTCGGGCTCCGGATGTGGATCGCGATCGCGTGCACGCCGGTCGCACTGATCGTCCCGTTCCTCACGATGTTTCTGCTGCCGGAGTCGCTCGGTGTCCGTTGGCTCGACGTGACCGTGGTGATCGCGCTCGTGCTGATTGCCGTCGCGATTCCGGTGGTCCTCGTCACGCGCGCGCGCCGCGCGTGGCGCGAACGCAGCGGCCATCTCGCGGATCTCGAAACCGGAGAGGTCGAGTGCTTCGAGGGCGCGATCGAAGCCGGCGACGTGCTCGACGAGGAGCAGAAGCAATTGCTCGACGCGCGCGTGCTGTCTCCGGTGGCCGGCGCGCCGCAGTGGATCGAAGTTCTGCCGGCATCGAGCTGCGTCATGCTGCGCGGAGCGGGCCCCGTGCCGGCGTTCGTGCCGGTGACCATCGCCGAAGTCGCCGCCGGCCCGTCGTACGCCTTGCGCGTCGAGATGCCGCCGGCAATGGCGTGGCTCGACGGCGAACCGCGCGCGCGCTTCATGCGTCGCGCGCTCAACCATCACGAGTGCGCCGAGATCGGCGCGCACATCCGGCACTTGCGCCGTCCGGGTATGGTGATCGCGTTGTGGGCGGTGTGGCTCAGTGTATGGGCGGTCGCGTTCGTCTTCAGCCCGCAGGATGTCTCGGTGTACCTGCGCACGCGCTGGCCGCTGGTCATCCTCCAGGTTGTCGTGCTGGGCGGGGTCGTGATGACGTATGCGCGCGCGCTCCATCTGGCGCGCCGGCTGGAACGCGATACCAACACCGGCTGGGCGCTGACCCTCGAGCGCGCGCAAGAGGATCCCGGGGCGGGTGGGGAAATCGACCCTGCACGCGACCCCGGAGCTTCGGCGGAGCCCGTGTGCAGTGAGGCGAACGACGCGGCAACCGAATCCCAGCGCTGCATCGAGTTCCTGCCGCATTCGCGCGCAGTGTGGAGCGAGCAGGGCCGCCCGGCGCGCTGGCGCAACCTGCGCCGCGCTGCGTAACCCGGCGGATCTGACGCCGCATCGCTGAAGGTCCGCCGGTCACGGCACCGTCAGGGGCCTTCGAATCGGCCTCATGCTCCCGCGCGCGAGTGCCGATGACTCCGAGGATCACCCGCTCGCGGTCTCCGGCCGGCTTTCGAGGATTCCGCGGCGCCCAACTCCCTGTCGAGGAGATCCAGCCCATGAACCTGCTGCTCATTCTCGCTTCGACTTCCGTGTTCTCGGCGCTGCTGTACGTGTTCCTGCGCACCCGTTCGTCCGCAACACCGGCCGAAGGCCACTTCGACCTCGACGATCAGGATGTCTCGCGCATGCCCGATCGTGTGCGTCTGATGCGCATCGACGAAACCGTCTCGTTCGTTCCCGAAGCCATGTCGAACATGGCCGCCCAGTTGTGCCGCGAAGGATTCGAAGACGCAGGCACATTCGTGATCGACGGCATGCCGGACGCCAAAGTACGGCTGCTCGCGAACCGCGCGCAGTCGATGCACTGCGCAATCTGGAATCACACGCTCGCCGGATCGTGGTTCGAGTTCACGTGCAGCTATCCCGGAGGCAATCGCACCACGTTCACGACGCTCAACGGATCGGGTTTCGATGGATCGCCCGGACACACGGTCACGCGGTCTACCGGATGCGGACTGCTCGATCTCTACGTGCGCGCCTGCACGGAGCGCCCGATGGGCGTGTTCATGCCGGCGACCGCGGAGACCGCGGCCAACGACTTCGAGAACCGCTACACCATGTGGATGACGTGGCGCCGCGCCAACATGCCGGCGCAGGAGCGGATCAAGGCGGCGTAGCAGGCTGCGGAGAAGCCCGATTGCTGCGTTGCTCGGGCGCTCGTCGACGCGAAGAATTCTGTAATCACGTCTCGCTCCTCGCTTCCTCGCGCCTTGCACTCGGGCTTCTCCGCAGCCTGCTATCTGCCTTTGACTGTGAGCTGCTCTTCGCCGCTGCGCGTGAGCAGGTCCGGGTCGTACATGCCGCTCGCGGTCGCGGGAAGTGCTATGAAGCGGCCGCCGATCTCGGGGCGGATCAGATACTCGACCGTCGTCTCGCCTTCCGCGAGATTCTCGAGGAAGAACACCGCGCGATCGTCGCGGCCTTCGGCGTGCGTGCCGTAGGGCCACTCAGCGCCGTCCGGCAGCAGTTGATCGATCTCGAAGCCCGCAAGCCGCGGATCCTCGAGCATCAGGTGCCGCAGGGTGCGCGTCGCGCGCAGCGTGAGCCGCACCAGCACCGCTTCACCGACGCGCACCGCGTCGGTCGGCGTGAGCGGCGTCGTGAGCCAGCGCGGGCGACCGCGGCGGTCGGTCGTGCGTTCGGCGCGCAGATACTCGCGCGTCACCGCCAGCACTCCCGGCTTCTGAACCGGCCCCGGGCTCGGCACCAGCGCGCGCGCGTTCCATGACCAGTAGGCGGTGATGCCGCCGTCGGTCGTGATCACGAGCCGGTTGTCGCCCGCGCGCAGTCGCGCGCCGTCGACGGTCGCGCGCAGCGGTCGGCCGAAGATCTCGGCGGCGCCGATCGTCGCGTCGATCACGCGCGCGCCGTTCCACTCCGCGCGCACCTGGCCCTGCGCCTTCATCTCGGACGCGTGCGCACCCGCGAAGTTCGCGAGTGCCGCCGCGACCGGCGCCGACACGCGCGTCGAGCGCCACCAGGGACCGGTGCGGTGGCGCACCAGCCACTGCACGATCTCGGTTGCGCGCCGGTCGTCGGGGCGCACGGCGAGCAGCGCGTCCAGCGCCAGGCCGGTGTTCGAAATGTCGTCGCCCCACCAATCGTACGCTTCGCGATCGGCTTCCCAATGGAGTCCGCCGCTCTTCACGCCGCGCGCGATCAGCTTGTCGGCGAGGATCGCGGCTTCGGCCGTCATGCCGAGTTCGGCATGCGCGCGCGTCGCGAGTGCCAGCCCGGCGTTGCCGAGTTGGTCGGGCGCCGAGCGCACCGCGAGCGCCATCTCGTCGAGCCGCTCGCGCACACCGGGAAAACGATCCTTCGCGTTCTTGAGCTTCGTCATCGAAGCGAGGTGCGCGATCACGTACGCCTCGCCGTCGAGCGTGCGCACCTCGGCGAACACGCGCGGCAGCACGTAGACCGCCGGGTCGATCGCACCGTCGGTGCCTTCGGGAGCGATGCCGGCGAGCGTCGCGCGCGCGATCGCGTCGATCGCGAGCACGGTGAGATACGGGTCCATGTCGCCTTCCGGCCACCAGCCCCATCCGCCGTCGGGTTTGTGCAGGGCGGCGAGCCGCTGAAGATGCGCCGCGATTCTGGCGGACGGGTTCTCGAAGCCGGGCGCTGTGACCGAAGCCTTCCGCAGCGCCGAAGCCATGGCGGCGGCCGGAAGGATTGCGTTCGCCGTCTGCTCCGTGCAGCCGTAGGGATAATCGAGCAGCTCCTGCACGGCCGTGAGCGCGACCGCGGCGGGTGAGGGCGCGATGTCGATCGTCACCCGGCTGCCGGCGCGCACGAGATCGCCAGGAAGCGAAACGTTGAGCGTCGAGCTGGCTCCGGGCGCGACGCCGGCTCCGTGCGAGAGCAACGGCACGGCACGCGCCCGCACCGGCACGCGCACTTCGAGCGCGTCCGAATCCGCTTTGGCGCGCGCTCGGAACGTGAACACCGCGTCCTTCGACTCCGCATCGCGCGCCGGCTCGGGAATCCGCACCTGCCACTCGTTGCGCGACTCGCCCTGTTTTGCGATCTGCGTCTTCGCGGTCGTCGGACCTTCGAGTACTGCACCCGTGACTTCGATCGACTCCTCGACACCGGTGAGCGGCCCTTCGCTGCGGTTGGTCACCACCGACACGAGGCTCGCGCGATCGCCTGCGACGAAGAACCGCGGGCCCGCGAGGCGCGAGACGACGTCCTTGGTCACCAGCGTCTTCACGACCGCCTTGCCGACGCGCGTGTCGAGCGTCGCGCCGCGGCTCGTCATGCGCCACGTCGTGAGGTTATCGGGATAGCGAAATCCCACACTCGCGGTCCCCGCGGCACTCGTGAGAATCGCGGGTTCCCAGTGCGCGACGTCGCGGAAGTTGCGGCGCACTTCATCGCGATCGCCCTTGCTCACGCCGCCGTAGTAGAGCACCGGAAACGAGACCACCGTCGTCACCCAGTTCGGGCGGCGGCCGTAGAACACCGAATGCGGATCGGGCGTGTCGTCGGCGCGGATGGAGTAGATCGCTTCGTCGACCACCCCGAGCGACACTTCGGCCGCGACCGGCCGTCCGTTTCCGTCGGTGGTGCGCACGCGCACGGTCGTCGAATCGCCGGGCCGCGCGCGTTCGCGATCGGGCGTGAGTTCGATCTTGAGATCGTGGCGCATCGCATCGACCGGAAGCTCGATCGTGCGTGAGTGCACTTCCATGCCGCGGCGCACGTGGATCGCCACGAACACATTGGGCGCCCACTCGGCACGGATCGGAATAGGGACCAGTGCGCTGTTGCCGATCAGGCGCACCACGCGCCGGTCGAACAAATCGCGCCCTTCGACGGTGACGAGCACCGTCGCGTTGCGGACGTCGGTGTTCACCAGCACGCGCGCCGTGTCGCCGGTGCGGTAGCGCGCCTTGTCGGCGAACGCTTCGAGCGCGGGATAGCGATAGGCATACGAAGTCACCGACGGATCGTGCGCCCACGCCGACGACTCGGCGGTGATGCGGTTGCCCTTGGCGTCTTCGGCGCGCGCGCGCAGGATCAACCGCCCGCCACGCGCCGGTGACGGCGTCAGCGTCACGCGGCCGCGGCCGAGCGAGTCGGTGGTGACGACCTGCGAGGCGAGCGGACGGGTCGAGCGCGTGTAGCGGCGCTCGAGCGGGTTCCACGCCTCCTGATCGATCTCGACCGTCACCGCGGCCACCACCGGGCGATCGGCGTGATCGCGCGCGGTCACTTCGATCGACATCGGCCTTCCGATCGCCACCACCGCAGTGACCGGATGCACCGCGAGCGTGAACAGTCCGCGGCCCATGATCGCTTCACCGCGCGCGTTCACCACGCGCTGCGAGGGATCGACGACTTCGACTTCGAGCGTGAGGCGGCGGTCGTAAGGCACACGTTCCGGCACCAGCGAGACTTCGGCGCGGCCGTCGAGATCGGTGCGGGTCTCCCCGGTCTTGAGCACGCGGCCGTATCCGCGCGCGCCGCCTTCCGAGAACTCAGAGTCCGGATCGTCGCCGGCGGCGTCGATGCGCGCTTCGAACAGGTTGTAGCGCACGGTGGCCCCGAACACCGGAGCGCCGAAGAAATACGATGCCGCGATCCGGAAGCGCACCTCGTCGCCGTTCACGTACACCGCGCGATCCGGGGTGACCTCGACCTGGAATTCGGGCTTGCGATAGTCCTGCACGGCGACGGTCGCGGTCGTCGTCGAACCGCCGATGCTGGCGCGCAGCGTCCAGTCGCCGAGCGCCGCCTCGGCGGGCAGTGTGATCGTTCCATCGGACGAGCCGCGCGCGGACAGCGGTGTGGCGTCACCGCCGAGCGTCGTGCCGTCGGGTGCTTCGAGCACCACGGTCGCGGCCGTGGCATCGGGCAGCGCCCAGCCGCCCGCAGCGGTCGCCTTGCGCGCGAACAGCTTCCAGTGGAGCGCGTGTCCCGGTCGATAGATCGGCCGATCGGTGTAGAGGTAGCTCTGATCTCCGCCCCGTTCGGCCGCGGGCGCGATCGGCGCGTCGACCACCGCGAGTCCCTGCGTCTCACTCACCGCGACGATCCGCAGGCGCGCGCCCTTGCCGGTATCCGTGATGCTCGCGATGCCGTCGGCATCGGTGCGCACGGCATCGCGGCGCGGCTCCGCGATCGCGGTGCTCCAGCCCTGGCCTTCGCCCGCGGGCGGCACCGGCTTTTGGATCACGTACACGCTCGCACCGGGAACCGGCTTGCCGCCTTTGAGCGCCGCCGCGGAAACCCACACCTGCGTTGCCGAGCGCTTGACCAGCAATCCCATGTCGGTGACGAAGAAGATCACGCGCCGCTCGATCGCGCCCGCGCGGCCCTTGAGGAGATAAGCACCCGGCGGCAGCGCGTGCGGCAGCGACAACTCCTCTTCGCGCCACGACCACTCCGGCCCCGCCGCGGGCGCGTGCTGCCAGCGCTCGGGCGATACGAGCCCGGTAGAGTCGTTCGTGAACGCGTAGCGGCGGAAGTCGCCGGCGGGATTGAGAATCACGGACGTCGGAATCACGTACAGCGCAAGATCGATCGGCCCGGTGCGGAACGAACGCAGGCCGAGCTTCGGCACCACATCCGGCAGGAACGCCTCGCGCTCGAGCACGAACGCGAACTCCGCGGGCTTGGGCTTGAGCGTGATCGCCGCGATCTCTCGCGCTTCGCCTTCGCGCACGACGACCGGCTCGCGCACGGTGAACGGCTCGAAGCCTTCGTGACTCGTTTCGATGCGGATCTTTCCGGCCGCGAGATCGCTCAGCGCGAACGTGCCGTCGGTGCCGCTGGTGGCGACCTGCTCCGAAGGTCCGCGCGCGGTGATCGTCACGCCCGGCACGCCGGTGCCGTCGGCGAGCCGCACGAGCCCCGACAATGATCCCGGCTTTCCGAGTTTGACCGGCGCCTGTGTCGTCTCGCCGCGGCGCACCGCGATGCGGCGCGCTTCGGCGGTGCGCAGGCCGTCGCCTTCGACGACCGCGGTCCAGAATCCGGCCGTCAGACCTTCGAAGCGCACCGAGCCGCCGTTGTCGGTGTAGCGCGGCGCGGGCGGCGGGCGGTAGCCTTCCCACCACGTCGAGCCGCGCTCGCTCTGCAACTGAACCCGCGCGTTGGCGACCGGCGTCTTGCCGTCGGTGCGCAGCGCGCGCACCACCAGCACGCCTGCGCGATCGAGCGGGACCACGAGCTCCGCCGCGCGCTGTGCGGCCGGAATCTGCCAGCCTCCGATTACGAAGTCGGCGAAGCCCACCGCACCGACGGTGAGCGTGTAGTAGCGGTCGGATGAGATGCCTTCGATCGCGAATTCACCGCGCGCATTGGTGCGCGCACGATGGAATCCCTGGCCGCCCGACGTATTCGCCAGTTCGACGTCGGCGTTGGCGACCGGCTTCTGCGAATCGGAGTCGATCACCCGGCCGCTCATGCGGCTGGTCTCGGCGTGGGCGGACCACGCGAACGGAACCACCAGCACGGCCCACGCGAGGAGCAGCGTGCGCGCGAAGGCGGTGAAATGTGGGGACCGGCATCGCTCGATTCGGGACTGCGGCATCGGGGGCTCCAGGGCTCAGGGGTTCATGCGGACGTTCGCAAGGGAATCAGGGTTCGTCATGCGCGCGCGGCATCGCACGCTCGCGGCGCGGTGAGGGCTCGGAAATCGCGATCACGTCGAATCGCTCGAACGTCGCATCGCGCGCATCCGCGAGCACGCCGATGCGGCGCGCCTCGCGCAGCGCATACGTCACCGTGCGTGCTTCGCCCGGCAGGAACGCCACGCTGCCGAGCGGGCTGCGCACCAGCAGGCCTTCGCGCGCGAGTGCGACCGACATCGGATCGGCGACCGGCGTTCCCGGGCCGGCGAGCGACACCACCACACGCAGGCCGTCGAGTTCCTCGCGGCGCACCGGCAGGCGGCGACGATCCGAATGGAGCACCTGCACGGCGAGATCGCGCACCGTGGCCCGCAGCGTTCCACCGGGTGCGGCGCTGCCGACGCAGGCGCGCGTGGCACGGCCGTTCGCGAGGCTCACGTAGACGGCAGCGGGTGCGGCGGGCCACGGGATCGATTCGTCGCTCGTCTGCCCGCCCGCCATCGTGCCATCGTCGCCGCCCTCGAAGTGCGCGGTCATCGCCGCGCGCGCCTCGGCGATCAGCTCCTGCGCCGCGGGCGTGCGCGCGAACGCGCGGAACGCTTCGAGCGGATCGTCGATCGCGGCCGGCACGCGCGCGGACGTCATGCACGCGAGGAACACGGCCGCGACGCCGGCAACGAACGCCTGCCTCATCGCCCGGCCTCGAGCTCGCGCACTCGCGCGATCGGGAACACGTCGCGATGCACCAACTCGCGGTCGCGCTCTTCGCCGTCGACGCGGCGGATGCGATAGAGCTCGATCTCGCGGCCCGGTGTGCCCGCAAGCGCATCGTCGGATTCGCGCACGTCGGAGTACAACTCGTAGCTCTCTCGCAGCGGCGCCTGCGCCTCGATGCGGGCCGTCAGTGTGGCGCCCAGCACTTCGAGGTGCACGCGCACCGGCTGATCGAGATCGTTGCGAAGTTGGAGATCTTTCACGCCCCACGAGATCGTCGCATCCTGTCCGAGCGGAATGTAGTCGACCGGATTCGAGTGTCGGTGGCGCTTGACGACCGAGAGCCCGGACACCAGTCCGGCGACGAACAGCGTCGAGGCCACCTGGCAGATGCCCCCACCCAGCTGCAGCTGCCGGCTCTCGCGCAGGATCACCGGCGCATCGCAGTAGCCGCGCTCCGCGGTGCGCGGTCCGACGCGGCGGTTGAACGACAGCACGTCGCCCGGCGCCATCACGACTCCGTCGAGTTCGCGGCATGCAAGACGGATGTTGTGCGTGCGGCCGGGCACGCTGCCGGCCAGCGTCGTCGAGAAACTGGCGAGCGTGACCGGGAACGCGTTTTCGGCGATGCGATCGGCGTAGGACGCGGAGTCGGGAGAGCTGGTGCTCTCCGAGCCAGGTACAGGCGCGCCTGACGCCGTACCCGACATCATCACCAGAGCGGCCAGGCTCGCAATCGAAACGCGGTCGAGACGACGCACGGCAACCCTGCCTTCGTGCGAAGGGAGACTTCATCCATGAGGTCATGCGGCGACCGCGATCCTACAGGATCGCCGCCGCGATCGCCGAACCCGAGACAGTCTCCACCGCCGGCGATCAGGCGGGCCCGGCCGTTGCCGCGCTCACGCGCGGACGCACCAGCGCCGTAACGATCAGCAGCGCACCGAATGCACACACCACGCTCGCACCCGGAGGCGCGCTCAGCCACACCGACACCAGCATTCCGAGGGCACTCCCGATCGCCGCGATGGTCCAGCCGATCACGAGCCGCGCGCGAACGCTGTCGGCGAGCAGCATCGCGCACACGCTCGGAACGATCAGGTAGCTGAACACGACCAGCACGCCGCCCAGCTCGACCGACACGGCCACGGTCAATCCGAACGTCAGGTAGAACAGAAAATCCCACAGCTTGACGCGCAGGCCCTGCGCCTTCGCGGCTACCGGATCGCGCGAGACCAGCAGCAGGCGCTTCGCCCACCACAGGTGGAGCGCGCCGAGCACCGCGTAGATCACCGCAAGCCGCAGCACATCCTTCGCTTCGACCGCGAGCAACTGGCCGACCAGCACGTCGCGGATGTGCTCGGCCCCATGCGGGGCGTTGTTGAGGATCAGCACGGTCGCCGCCGCCGCCACCGCGTACACGATGCCGATGATCGCCTCCTGCGGCACGCGCGACTTTTCGGTGCGCGTCATCGAAAACACGGTCGCCCCGATCACCGTGAACGCCAGCGAGAAGCCGAACGTCGCGGGATCGTGCGGCTCGAATCCCCACAGTGACGCGATCGCGGCACCCAGCACCGCCATCTGCGCGAGCGACAGGTCCACGAAGATCACGCCACGCTCGACCACGTGAAGTCCGAGGTAGACGTGAATCGCGGCTATGCACAAGAGCCCGAGCAGCGGCCAGATGAGAAACGGAAGCTGCTCGATCATGGCCGGCCTCCGCGGTGACGGTGGCGGCGCGTGTGTGTGGACGATCCGCGCGTCACCGCGTCAGGCTCCGGCGGATCCGCTCGAGCTGATGGTCGAACAGGTCGAAGTAGGTCTTGATGCCTTCTTCGGCGCCTACCGAGGTCGGAACGATCACCAGCGGTGCACCGGTGTCCTTTGCGATCTTCTGCGGCAGGCGCGGGTCGAAGAACGGTTCCATCACCAGCAGCTTCACGTTCTGCGCCTTCATCAGGCCGACCAGTTCGCGCAGATGGTTCGGGGACGGCGAGATGCCCGGCCGCGGCTCGACGAAGTCGACGACGTCGAGCCCGAACGCGCGCGCGAAGTAGGACCACGAGCGATGGTAGGTCACGACCTTCATGCCCTCGAGTCCGATCGATTTCGCTGTCTGTTTCCAGCGCACGACCGCGATGGCCAGGCGCTTCTCGAAGTCGACGCAGCGCGCATCGAACCCCGCGGCATCGGCGGGCGATGCGCGCTTCAGTCCGTCACGGATCGCGCGAGCAATCCCTGCGCCGTTTGCGGGATCGAGCCAGTAGTGCGGGTTGCCGTACGGATGGACGTCCCCCTGCGAACGGCTCACCGATGACGGGACTTCGATCACCTGAACCTGCGCCGAGGCATCGATGAATCCCGTTGCGCCGGGGAGGATCTTCGGATTGCGCGCGCCACTCAGCAGCCCGGGCGCCCATCCGACTTCCAGTTCGCGGCCGACCTCGACGAACAGATCCGCGTTCTTGAGCGCGACCATGTACGAAGGCTTGGCGTCAACGAAGTGCGGATCCTGAAATCCGCGCGCGAGCGACGTGACCTTGACGCGGTCGCCGCCGACTTCGCGCGCGATGGCCGCGAGATCCTCGGTCGTGGTGATGACCGATAGCGGTTTCGCCGCGGCGAGCGCCTGGCTGACGAGCATGCCGTGCCCGGCGGGCAGCGCGCCGAGGGACAGCGTGAAACCGAGGAGCACCGCGGTCGCGTTGCGCCGCGTGAGTTGCGACGCGCACCAGATTGAAGAGAAGAGTGGGATCATCGTGTGGCTCCTATTCCAAAGAGAAACGCGCGATTGCATCGCGCGTGATCATCAGTAGGGATGCGCGCCATGCGGTCCGATATTGAACGTCCATTTGAAGAACGCAGCGTCACGCGAGCGATCGCCGGGTTCCCACACGCGGCGCAACTGCACGCTCATCGTGCTGAATTCGCTCGGCTGGTATTGCAGCAACGCGAGTGCTCCGGTCGAGTTCTCGTGCACGCCCGGAGTCTCGGTCCAGTCGTAGCGGCCGCCGCACTTCCATTGACGCGCGAACTGGTAGAGCGCGTACGCGAACGCTCCGGTGTAGCGCTCGGCGCCCTCGCGTGAGCCCTGAAGTCCTGTGAACTCTGCCTGAGTCACGAGCGAGCGATAGATGCTGCGCCTCGGGTTCTTCCAGCGGAACGTGACGTCGGCCGTGGCGAGTTGAGCGCGATTGCCTTCGCTTTCGCGCGCGACCTCGCGGTTCGAACCATTTGCGTAGGAGACGCCAAAGTTGAAGTCGGCCGCGGCGCCCGCCGGCACGAACACGCTCGTACGGCCGAGTGCGAGTACGTCCGATCGTGTCGCGCGCTCGAATACGGGTTGCTCATCGGCGTCCGGAAGGTTGCCGATGTTCGCGGTGGCATCCCAGTAGAGTCCCAACGGGTTGGAGATGAGCGTCGACAACGCGACCCCGCTGGTCACGAGGCCCTCGTCGCCGAGGAATGCTGCCGCCGAGAGCGGCCGGTCTGCGAACGGGGTTTCGGGGACGTGCGTGCGGTTGAACTTGCCGAGGTCCGCGCGAAACTTTCCGACCTTTGCCTGCGCGTTGAAAGGGAGGGCGAGCCACGTGATATAGCCCTCCTCGACTTCGAGCCCGGCGGGAGTCGCAGCCATGAAGAAGTCCGCCCGTGTGAACGGATCGACCGCAGCCTGGAACGCGAGTTCGGCCTCGTGCAGTTCGAATGCGTGTTCCGCCGCACCCGGATCGTTACCGGCCGTGGCCTGGAACCATCCGATCACGCTGATTGCCGGGTTGGTGATCGAGGACCCTGCCGGCGGCGCTCCGCTCGGAAACTGCGTGGCATCAGCGCCAGAAGATGCCGATGGAGCAACCGCCAACGGCTCCGCGGTGCCCGTGGTATCGGAAGCCGGCTGGGCGCCGGCGCATTCGGCGCCCCATGCGATCGCGCATGCGAGAGCCGCCGTTGCGAAGACGGCGCGTGATGCGCCCCGACACCAGAAGAAAGTGTTCATGGATGCCCACTCCTGCAATGTCCACGACCCCGCGGGAAAATTTCACGCGGGGCATGAACTCAGGTCCGTGAAGGCGCGCGGATCGATTCCGCGCACGGATCCGTAGGAGCTAGCTCTGTGGTGGTGCCCGGCTCGACGCGATTCCGAATGCAACCGGCACGGGAGCGGGGAAGGAGTTCTCGATGATGCGGGTAGCGACGGGGCGCGGTGCCGCAACGCCCGTGGCGGAGGCATCGACGATCGAGGGTGCATGCGCGACCGTGCATACGGCGCACGTGTGGGCACCGGACGGAGCGTGGTGATGCGTTCCCACCACCCACAGCGCGCCCGAGAGCACGACCACCGTGAACAGCACGATGAGCGCGCGCAGGCTTCGCAGAGTGGCGTCGAAGCCGGTCAAAGATCGGGAAACGGGACGCATCACGGGGAAGCATCGGCGCGTGCCGGGCAGGAGTCAAGGGCCGCGTGCGCCTAGTGGTCAAGCCCCTGCAAGAGTTGGGCGATCGACGCTGGTATGCTGCGGCCTGCGCAGAGCACTCGCCTGCCGCCCTGGACATGCTACGGGATGTGTGGCCGTACCTCGATTCGTGCGCGCCAAACCCATTGCCCTCGACGTACGGTGCATCACCCAGGAAATATTCTCCATGTCCGAACTCGTGCTCAGCTCCGTTCTTGATGGCATCGCAACCCTCACGCTCAACAATCCCGCCAAGCTCAACGCGTTCGCCGGCGACATGCGCGAACAGATGGTCGCGGCGCTCGATCGCATCGCCGCGGACCCTTCAGTGCGCGTGCTCGTGATCACCGGCGCCGGGCGGGCATTCTGCGCGGGGGGCGACGTGAAGCACATGGTCGAGCTCAAACAGCGCGACGCAGGCTTCGAAGAATTGCGGCCACTGCTCGACGCCGGCCGCGCGGTCGTCACGCGTCTCGATGCGCTGCCGTTTCCCACGCTCGCGGCCGTCAACGGTCCCGCGGCGGGTGCCGGAATGAATCTGGCGCTCGCCTGTGATCTGCGGATCGCATCGGATCAGGCGACGTTCGGTGAATCGTTCGCGCGCATCGGGCTGCACGTCGACTGGGGTGGCTCGTATTTCCTGACGCGGCTGGTGGGACCGGCGAAGGCGATGGAGCTGTGCTGGCTCGCAGACGTCATCGATGCGCTGGAGGCGCAATCGATCGGGCTCGTCAATCGTGTCATCGCGCAAGAACAGTTCGCCGCGGAAGTCGATCGGATCGCGCGCCGTCTCGCGGCGGCACCGGAGACGAGCGTGCGCCTGGCGAAGCGAACGTTGCGTGCGGCCGGAGGGCGGACGCTCAGCGAATGTCTCGAGGCCGAAACCGAAGCCCAGCAGCAGTGCTGGGACTCGCCGGACGCTGCCGAGGGACTGAGGGCGTTCGTCGAGAAGCGGCCGGCGGTGTTCGGCGCGCGGGCGCATGCGGCGAGTTCAGCAGCGCAGCGCTTCGAGTGAGCTGCGGTCCGCTGCGGCGCGGGCCGCGAGCGACGAACGCCGCCGGAGTGCACCCTTCGGGTGCCACGAACCCCGATTGTGCTGCGGGCGGCGACGGCGCATGCTGGTGCCGCTGAGTTCCCCAAGACGCCGAATTCCGCACGGACGCGGAGGAGAAACGTGGCAATGATGTCGTTCCTGATCTGGGCGGGAGCAGCGCTCGTTGTGACCGGAGTACTCGGGGTGCTGTTCACGCTGCGCGTGTTCAGCCGGCGGCGCGCCCTGGCGCTGGCCTTCACCGGTATCGCGTGCGTGGCGCTCGGGTTCGCGCTCCCCGGAGCCGAAGCGCGCACCGCGAACACGCGCCAGTTGATCGATGCGTTCGTTCCGACCGACCACTTTCACGAGACGCACTGGGAGAGGATCCGCGCCACACCGCGCGAGATCTTCGCCGCGATCCATGCCGTGCGGCCGAACGAAGTGCGCGGATTCGTCCCTTTGCTGTGGGCCCACTCGCCCGGAATGCGGCGCCCGAGCGACGCCTTGATGCGCCGTCCGATCCTCGAATTGATGAAGGGCCAGCATTTCGTCGTGCTGGCGGAGCAGCCCGGCCGCGAGCTCGTGGTCGGCACGATCGGCCAGTACTGGGCGAACCGGACGGTTCCGCTCCGCACATCCGCGCAGTTCCGCACCTTCAAGGATCCCCGCTACGCCAAGGTCGCCATGAACGTCCGGGTGAGGGACGAGGGCAACGGCTGGTGCAAGGTGATCACGGAAACCCGCGTCCTATGCACGGACCTGCATGCGCGCAGGAAGTTCGACGCGTACTGGCGTGTGGTTTATCCGGGAAGCGCGATGCTGCGGGGTCAATGGCTGGCCGCGATCAAACGTCGAGCCGAGCGTCCGACCGGAATGCAGTCGCCTGGGATCGGTGATGCCCGCATCCAGCACCCCGCGCGGTCGATCGCAGACCATGCCGCGGGCCACCGCGGTGTCTCGAGCCCGCGGGGGCCACGCGGGCCGATCTCGTTTGCATTGCGGTGCATGTTTCAGCGCTTGAACGCCCGCACCTTCACTGAAACCACCGCGTCGAACGCCGCGCGCTCGCGGCTGCCTTCGGCCAGGTTCTCGATCCCGACGGCGTAGCCGCTCTCGTTCACGATCTCGACCGAAGAAAATCCCGCCTCGCGGATGTGGCGCAGATACTCGTCCTTGAGCGAGGCGCCGGCGACACAGCCCACGTAGAGATCGACGTTCTTCTGCAATTCGGGATCGAGCTCGCGGGTGAGCACGAGGTCGCTCACCAGCAGCCGCCCGCCCGGCTTGAGCGCGCGGAACGCCTCCCGGAACGCCTGCGGCTTGTTGGGCGACAGGTTGACGACGCAGTTCGAGATCACGAGGTCCACGGTGGCGTCGGCGACCGGAAGATGCTCGATCTCCCCGAGCCGGAACTCGACGTTCGTGTACGCGTGCTTCGCCGCATTCGCGCGCGCGCGCTCGAGCATCGCCGGGGTCATGTCGACGCCGATCACTTTGCCCTGGGGCCCGACTTCCTTGGACGCGAGGAAGCAGTCGATGCCGGCGCCCGAACCGAGATCGAGGACGGTCTCGCCCGCCTTCGCATCGGCGAAGGCGAGCGGGTTGCCGCAACCGAGTCCGAGGTTCGAGCCCTCGGGAACCGCTTCGGCCTGGTCCGCGCTGTAGCCGATCTGGTCGAGCACGCCGGTCTCGCCGCCGCAGCACCCGGATCCGCAGCATCCGGACTCTTTGCCCTCGGCGATGGCGCCGTACTTCTCGCGCACGGTCACGCGGATGTCTTTGGTTTCGCTCGAATCGATCATGATGGTCGCTCCTTGAGGATGGGTCGGTTGATGATATGCATCAATGTGCATTACAGACTCGAAATCAGCTTCTTCAACTGCTTCACGGCTTCCGGATTGACGCAGTAGCAGACGCGCGGAGGATCGATCTCGCCGCGAATCAGGCCCGCGTCCTTCAGCACCTTGAGGTGCTGAGAGACCGTGGCCTGGGCGAGGGGAATTCGGCTGACGATGTTGCCGCACATGCAGTCGCCGCACTCGATCAATAGCCGGAGGATGGCGACGCGCGCGGGATGGCCGAGTGCCTTGGCATAGCCCGCGATTTCGTGGTGGATCTCCGAAAGTGGCTTCGGGGTGGTCTCGATCGTGTGCGTTTTCAATGTGCTCATTGGCTCCTCCAAATCGTCCATCGTCAATATACGATGAACTCGTGAGCCGTGTCGATCTATTTTTTTCCGCGGTCTCGAATCTCTCAATGATTGCGGGTTTTCGAGCGGGTGGGGCGAAGAGTGTTGCGGCCCTTCGTTCGCGGGCCGGCGCCCCCGCCCCGTCACCGAGTTGCGGCCGACCTGACACGCCGTCATTGGTTTCGGTCCCGTGGTAAGCGATACTGCCGGAGCTATCAACTACTTGAGACCCTGCCCGCGGGCACGACGCCCGCTCCGCCCGGTCCATCCTCCATCCGGGGAGTACGTCATGCCGTTTGCGCAACTGGGGCTCCACCCCCTCATTCTCAAAGCTGTCCGTTCCGCGGGTTATACCGAGCCCACACCCATTCAGCGCCGCGCGATCCCCGTGATCCTCGAGGGCAACGATCTGATCGGCGCCGCTCAGACCGGCACCGGCAAGACGGCCGCATTCGTTCTGCCGATCCTGTCGCAGATGATCGACGGACCGCACCGCCTGCGCGCGCTCGTGCTGACGCCGACGCGCGAGCTCGCCGCGCAGATCACCGCGAACGGCAAGACCTACGCGAAATACGCGCGCCTCAACATCGGTGCCGTGTACGGAGGCGTTCCGATCGGACCGCAGGAGCGCATGCTGCGCCATGAAGGTGTCGATCTTCTGGTCGCGACCCCGGGCCGCCTGCTCGACCTCAACACGCGCCAGTCCGTGAGCCTCGACGACGTCGAGGTGCTGGTGCTCGACGAAGCCGATCGCATGGTCGACATGGGATTCGCTCCGGATCTCCGCCGCATCCTCAAGCTGCTGCCGCCGCCGCGCGACCGCCAGACGCTGCTGTTCTCGGCGACGATGCCCAAGGAGCTCAACGCGGTCGCCAAGGAATCGATGATCGATCCGGTCCGCATCGACCTTGCGCCGCAGTCGCGACCGGCCGCCGGCATCACGCAGGCGATCTATCCGGTGTCGCGCAATCTCAAAGTCGATCTGCTCGACGAACTGCTGAGCCGCATCGAGTTGCACAGTGTGATCGTCTTCACGCGCACCAAGCGCGGCGCCGACCGCCTCGCGCGGCTGCTCGTCAAGCGCGGCCATCCGACCGCCGCACTTCACGGTGACCGCACGCAGGGTCAGCGCGAGCGCGCACTGCTCGATCTCAAGCGCGGCCGTGTGCGCATTCTGGTGGCGACCGACATCGCCTCACGCGGCATCGACGTGCGCGGCATTTCGCACGTCATCAACTACGACGTGCCGCACACGCCCGACGATTACATCCATCGCATCGGCCGCACCGGCCGTGTCGATGCGGTCGGTGACGCCTTCACGCTCATGTCGCCCGAAGAGCGCGACGACCTCGCCGCGATCGAGCGCGCGCTCGGCCGCACGCTGCCGCGCGTGGTGCTGCCGGATTTCGACTACAAGATGCGCCCCGCCGAGATGGGCCAGTCGATGCGCGGTGAAGCGCCGGAGCGCCACCGCGAACCTCGCGGTCGCGCCCCGCACGGGCGTCCCGAACCGCGCGGCCGCAGCGGCGCGCCGGCATCCGGCGGACATGCACCCGCGGGCGAATCGCGCGCGCGCAACAGCGGACACACGAGCACTTCGACCGGCCGTTCGGACGATCGCCCGGCCGCGACGTCGCGACCGGGACACGCACCGTCCGAGCCGGCCGCACCGGTCCATGGACGCGGACCGCGCCGTTCACAGCCGACCGATCGGAGAGGCCGCGGGCGCTGGTAGTCGATCCTTGGCCCTCCTATAATCCGCCGCACTTCACGAGTCGGGATCGTCGCGGCCGGCGCTCTGGCCCCGCCACGACCACACGCAACGACCGAACAGGAGAATTCGATGGAAGCGACCAAGACCAAGCTCGTCCACTACTCGGTGAAGAACGGCGTCGCGTGGCTCGAGCTGACCGACCCGCCGGCGAACACCTATACCTACGAAATGATGCGCGACCTGGACGACGCGATCCTCCAGGCGCGGTTCGACGAGAACGTGCACGTCATCGTGCTGCGCGGCGCGGG